>PWTU01000378.1 GCA_003562775.1 Ignavibacteriales bacterium | reverse complement strand
TATTATTGCTTGCTGTTGTTCTCTGGATCGTAGCGCTTCTCTATAACTGGAAATTTAAGAAAGCAGGTATTGCCGGCAATCTGATGGTCAGCTTCTCCGTCGGGATGACTTTTATCTACGGTGGTGTGTCGGTTGGTGTGCCATTCGACGTGCTTGTATGGTTGTTCGCCGCAATGGCAGCTTTAATCAACCTCGGGGAAGAGATCGCCTCCGACGTGATGGATATGCAGGGTGATACAAAAATGGATTCGAAGTCGATACCGATACGATACGGGGCGGAAAAAGCGGTCAATATCTCCACGCTCATTTTCTGTATAGCGATCCTGGTAAGTATCGTTCCGTTTATCTTTGGCCTCCTGCCTTTAATGTACCTCCCGCCGATTCTGATAATGGATGTGATTATAATATATTCGGTGCTTCGTTACCGAAAGTCGAAAGGGCAGGAAGGGCGTAGATATATCCGTATGCTCTATCTCGGGGCTTTGTTTGGGGTGATTATGTTGCTGGTAATGAGGTTGCTGCTGGATGATCAATGGTAGGAAATGATATAGAGTGCGGGACGAAGGCAAAACCATTTTGGGCAAGACAATTATGAAATAATTCACCTGACAAAAAACATCGGGCTTATTGATTAATCAACAATTGTTTTACAATCGTATTGCTATGAGTAATATTATTTTTGCATTGTTGTTCTTTTTATCAAGCGGGGGCGATATCGGTGAGATTAATCCTCGTACATCGACGGAGCAGTTTTCCGGATTTCTCGAGATGCTGATACCTGAACTTCTCGGGCGGTATGAGGTTCCGGGAGTAAGTATCGCATTGATTCGGCGGGGAGAGTTGGCGGCACTTCAATCGTATGGATATGCACATCGGGATGAGCGGCTTCCGATGACCGATACAACATTGTTCAGAGCCGAGTCGGTGTCAAAAATGTTTACCGCGTGGGGAATTATGCGTTTGTATGAACAGGGAAAGCTCGATCTCGATACACCGGTTGTAAAGTATCTAACACGATGGACGTTTCCGGAATCCAACTACGATTCAGGATTGATCACCGCACGGATGCTTCTCACCCATACATCGGGATTGCCGGTAGGCGGATATGATGAAGTACCCGCGGATAAGGATCCGCCTTCACTTGAAGAATCCCTCTCGGGTTACGGGGATGCGCCCGCTGCTGTACCTGTCCATAAACCCGGCACTTCGTTTCGTTACTCCAATCCCGGCTATGCAGTGCTTGAATTGCTGGTTGAAGAAATCGACGGTCGTTCATTTGTTGATTTTATGGAGGTGGAAATACTAACTCCGCTGAAAATGAACCGGTCTACATTTCGGTGGCACGAAAATCTCAGACCACAACTTGCCGTAAGTTATGACCGGCGTGGTAACCCCGTACCCGTATACCGGCAGCCGGTTAAAGCACATGCCGAACTTTACACTACCGCAGCCGACCTTGCACAATTTGTCATTTCGGGGATAAACGGATACCATGGTAAGCAAGATCATGAAGCGGTACTTCTGCCGGAAAGTTTTCAAAAACTCTACACACCTTACATTGAAACAACGGGCTTGTTCGGTCGGGATTCGGATGCGATGGGGTTAGGGCACTTTATTGAATATATATCCGAAGATCGTAAAGCTGTTTTTCACGGCGGGGAGGGAAAAGGATTTTTGAATATGGTGTACGTCATCCCGGAAACCGGTGAAGGAATTATTATCTTAACAAACAGTAAACGAAGCGCACCGTTGATTGCTGATGTATTGAAACATTGGGGGAAGTGGCAGGGAGTGGAGATATCGATGACCCGAACATTTTCACCCGCGACTGTGGCAGTTGTTGTGTTAATTGTTTTATTTTTATTAATTTTGATTGTTCTGAGGCTGCGTTCAAAAAGAATGGTGCTGAAGAGATCATTTTAGGATGTACCCGGATACCGCTCCTGATTAAAAATGAAGATAGTGATGTCGCCGTATTAGATACCACCACACTTCATGCCGGAAAAGCAGTTAAAATGGCATTGGAATAAAATTATCACGCAGGTTTTATATGATTAACTCAGATATATTTCCATTAACCTCAAAGTATGATGAAGACTGGGTACGGCAAAATTCGTATGACGGGCTGACCCTCTATTGTCTTGAAAGTCTTTGCCAAGTTCTTCCCCTTAAAAAAGATATGCGGGTATTGGATTTAGGCTGCGGTTGGATAATTGGCTCGATCTTCCTGGCAAAGGAATTCGATGTGCAGGTATGGGGTGTGGATAAAGAAAGATCTCCCACGGAAAACTATCACCGCATACTGGAGGCGGATTGTGATAATCAGGTGTTCCCGATCCGGGCGGATGCGAGAGACCTGCCTTTCCCGGAAGCATTCTTCGATGCGGTAGTTTCAATAGATGCATATTCGTACTTTGGTGTGGATGAACGGTATCTGCCGTATCTGTGCAGATTTATAAAACCGGGCGGATTGATCGGTATTGTTGACGGTTGTTTTACGAGAGAACTCAACTCCCTTTCCGATGTTCCCGCTTATCTAAAACCGCTTTACCTCGATGATGAAGATCCGTGGTATCCGGTTCATTCCGTTGATTGGTGGAAGAATTTCTGGGAAAAGACGGGAGCGGTAAAAATTCAGAACACAGAAATCCTTCCACAGAACGATTTTATATGGCAGAAGTATATCGAAATTTGCAAGGATATGAAAAGTGAACAAACGCTCATACAGGCATTGATGAACGACAGCGAAAACCTCATAGCGCTGTTCCGGATGGTTGCCCGAAAGCTCAAAGAATAAACAAAGCATTGACTGTGAAATAATTGATATTGATTATGAAATTACAAGTTATTATTGGATTTTTAACCGGTTTTTGTACCTGTGTTGTAATCGCATCTCAAGATGATGTCACTATGTGGGAAGAATTTGTTGTAATGTTGAAGGAAGGTAAAATCACCACCGAACACATCAGCCCGCGTCATGAAGGTTTACGCGATCCTATCCTCGGCTTTCTCGGGATCATGTCTGATAAAGCACTATGGGATGAGTGGTCGGTCGAACCGGATATACACAGGGTGGAGGATGTCGTTCATTTTGTTCTTCCGTTAACATTCAATGAAAAGACCGACACATATGTATTTTCTTTTATAGAAACAGACGACCGGTGGTATTTTCACCATCTCGAAAGTATATTTATCCGCCTTGATGAGATCGACGCCATGCCGGCATCGGAATTCCCCGATATACCGGACGATAAAAAGAACTGGATACGCGAAGAGATCCACCGGACCGAACAGGTTCGGCTCTTCAATTATTTTGCAGAGGATAAGGGGAAGGAGTTTGCTTTCGATTGGTTCGGGGACGGAAAAGGCTACTTTTTGTCTGCACAATCATGGGTACCATTTATACCTGAACATAAAGCGTTCGTTCTGTATTTGTGTTGGGAGCAGGCGAATCTGTGCGGCAACGAGGTGACGCTTGTGGATTATAGTGACTACGAAGCAACGGTACACATTAAACCGGTTTTTCTCAAACTCTATGAGCAGACGGCTCATCTTAAACAAACGATAACTTATGAAGATTATCTGACTTTGTATGAGACGATCTGGCACGACCGCGCTCATCACGCCGGCTGGCACCTTGAAATTACATACGAGAACGGCTTATCTATATTTCAATTTACGAGGGATGGTGGGGTATAACATAATATAAATCGATTTTGATTACTATTTCCGTTCTTTTGCCGGATCGACATCCTCAAGTCCGTAGGTATCTTCCTCAATCGACTCAAGTGAAAATTTTAACGACTTTCTCGATTCCCTCGTTAAATACTGTATATTTAACGATTTAAAGGGGATACTTTTCCCGAGGTTTACCAGTCACGATTCATGCTCACAGATGAACGGTATCCGGTATCGAAAAGTAAATTTTATTTTCTTACCTGAAAGAATATCAAAAATTAAGTGATTGTTCGAGAAATACCGCAACCAACGATCTCAGAGAGTTAATCCAGAAGGGAATGTTTAAGGAGAGTGGACGAAAAGGAAGAGGTTCATTTTTTGTAATTGCACAATAATTGCACAAATTGCACAAATTGCACAATAATTGCATATAATGCGTATTTGGTACATTTTGAATAAAAATAATGATATTAATGAGGCGAAACGTGCGGTATAGGGGCGCCAAACGGGTATTAAAGATGCAATAGGGGTCACATAAGCGCCTCAAGGACATAATTACTCAATTACGAGTGGCGCGAGGGAAACGGCCCTGTGACCGCCCGGCAACCTGGTGACGCCGCCAAGGTGCCAAAGCCGGTCCCAGTAAATATGCGGGACGCAATGAGGCTCGCGTGGAGCAACAAACGGTACCCCCTCCACCGTGAGGGATTTTCTGTACCCCGCCGGTTCGATATTCTTTCCCTGCTGCTTGTAGTGTGAACATGTAATTTATCTGAAAGGAGGATATATGTCACGCTACACAACCATAACATCACCGTTTATAAAAAGACGTCTGACACACACACCGTGGTCAAACAGACAATACATCGACGATCTTATCCATCTGCACCGGTACATTCGGAACCAACCCCGGCAATGGGCGACGGCACTGCATTTTTCCCTGTTGAGGAAAAAGTATCCTGCGGATTACCTTGAACTCCTGAAGGAGGAGTCTATTGAGTGGTATGAAAGGGTGGTCGAAAGGATTGCAGAGGAGACAAAGAACCGGAAAGAAATTGAACATGATCGCCGGGAGGAGGAGGAAGCATTACGCGATGATTGGTACGAAGCGGGAGGTTTAAATTAAAGACTATCCTGTTTTCTCTATGGCGATTAATGAAGAGTAATTTTTACCGCCAGCAGGTCAATATTACGCGGTTTTCAGCAAAAAAACCTTGTGTATCGTATATATGAAAGCCCGATTTATTGGTATGGATTTTGCAATTTTAATATATTTTAAATGTATAAACCCTCAGGTTGAAATTATTTAAAATTTCGTAAAACTTGAATATCTGTGGAAATTCATTATATTTTATTTATCAGGGAAAATAATTCCGCAGATAGTACTCTTTTTCCTTAAATATATGTAGTGGTCAGAGGGGATGGGACAATAATCATTTGGTCAGTTTTTACACCACTTGTCCGCACTGGGTTAACATGCACGTAATCCCGATTACCCGATTATGAGTGGGTGGTTGGGATTTTTTGTTTTAACTTATATAATAATTAAGAATACACGAAATATTAAAACTAATGAGATATTTCTTATGAATTCTAAACATTGTGAATGGTGTGGCGGTTTATCATCTTCTTATTATTATCGGTTTGTGATAAATCCATTACAAATAATACTCCTTGATTCTCCTATGATTCATTCGATAGACAAAGAAAATCAAGTTGTTACTCTTAAGAATGGGGAAAAATACGATTATTCAGCCCTTATTTCTCCAGATACAGCTGCAGGATACAATGAAATATTCCCACACATATTCTGCTCAGAAAAGTGTGAAGATACGTTTGTTGAGAGATACAGTATTATTTATCGAAAAGATGTAACGGTTATATCACTAAAAGATGAAGGTATTTTTAATCCAGTAGTTGTTCCTGTTGAGCATATAAATTATAACAATGATACCTGTAAACAATGTAAAAATAATTTTCCTAATCTTAATAAAAGGTATATTCACATAAAAATTGTTTCCAAAACTATACAAAAAGCAAACATAAATGATAAGCCAGATCTGAGTAAATATCCGGTGGTATTTTCTGATATGTACCATGGAAAACAGCATGGGAATTACTATCTATTTGAAATAGAACATAACAAATCTACTTGGGGGGAAGCTCAATTCTGTTCAAATGAGTGTGCATTTCAATATACCATTGAAAATGATTGTATTATAATGTATAAAAATAATATTCTTGAAGGTTCTTTTTGTCATGTTTCTCCATATACAACTAAAATAAATGAAGGGTTAGGTAATCCTTATAAATATAGGCCACAAAAGATGAGTAGACATTAGTATATAAATTAAAGTTAAAACTGTATAAAATATTATTCAATCATAACTTATTTATATTTAGTATGTATATTGTCCGATGGATAATGTTCGCAGCAGTAATTGCTTCTACTGTATGGATTTGTCAATCTTTCAATTGGGAATCAGTATCTTCATTTTTGGTAACATTGGCTGGTTATTTAGGCTCTGATATATATTTATATAAAAAGTACGTGAATCTTGATAGGATGAAGGCAGATAAAAAGCTGTATGAGCTATTACAGAAGGAATTACCATATAATGAATTAATAAGTTATTTTAAATCTACAGACATGTCAAATCCGATTGATGATAATTTCATAAGTCAGTTAAGGGATTTCATTTATTACTGGAATAATCCTGAACACGAGTTCCACAATAAATCTATGCAAAAGAAGTTAAGAAATTTACTAACAAACACAGATGAGTTTCTCTCTTCAGTAGGACTTAATACATACGCAGATATTCCCGGTAAGCAAGTTGTACCAAAAGATTGGTTGGATAAGGGATTAGAGGCTAAATACAGGGCTGCCGTCTCCGACTTGAACTCCAAAGCAGATATTATGGTCAATGCACATGAAGATATGTTCCGAACTGCAAAAAAGAAGTTGAATGTATGAAATTTTATGATAGAGCTAAAAATCTAAAATAGATAATGATTATATCAATATATTGAACCCTATTGTGTTAATTTAGATGGGATTATAGACGTGAAAAGGTAAGATGTCACATGACCAAAAGCAAACCAAACTCCAACGGCGCAAACCTCGGCTTTGAAACCCAGATGTGGGCTGCCGCCGATAAGCTGCGCGGACATATGGACGCGTCCGAGTACAAACACGTCGTGCTCGGTCTGATTTTTCTGAAATACATCTCCGATGCCTTTCAGGCAAAGTACAAGGAACTCGAAGCGAAGAAAGAGACCGAATACACCGACCCGGAAGACCGCGACGAATACGCGGCGGCAAATATCTTCTGGGTACCGAAAGAAGCCCGCTGGGCGAATCTCCAGTCCGGCGCAAAGCAGCCGACCATCGGTAAACTGATCGACGATGCGATGGTCGCAATCGAGAAGGAGAACCCGTCGCTTAAAGGAGTGCTGCCTAAAGACTACGGCCGTCCGGCATTGGATAAATACCGGCTCGGTCAGCTCATCGATATTGTGAGCAAGATCGGATTCGAGGACGATGAGGCGCGTGCAAAGGATGTGCTCGGACGGGTGTACGAATACTTTCTCGGAAAGTTTGCCGCGGCTGAGGGCAAGGGAGGAGGCGAGTTCTACACACCACGATGCGTGGTCAAGCTTCTGGTACAGATGATAGAGCCGTACAAGGGACGCGTGTTCGACCCGTGCTGTGGATCGGGTGGGATGTTCGTGCAGAGCGAACGGTTTGTGGAGGAGCACGGCGGACGGCTGGGCGACATTGCGATTTACGGACAGGAGTCGAATGCAACCACGTGGCGGCTGGCAAATATGAACCTCGCCATACGCGGCATCGATGCAAACCTCGGCGGACAAAATGCCGACAGCTTCCATAACGATCTGCACAAGGATCTCCGCGCCGATTTTGTTCTGGCAAACCCACCGTTCAATATGAGCGACTGGGGCGGCGAGCGGCTGCGCGAGGATGCCCGCTGGAAATACGGCATCCCGCCGGTGGGTAATGCTAACTATGCATGGATACAGCATTTCATCTACCATCTTGCTCCCACGGGAGTTGCCGGTTTTGTGATGGCGAACGGATCGATGTCTACCAACACCGCAAGCGAAGGGGAGATACGGAAAAATATTATCGAAGCGGATTTGGTGGATTGCATGATCGCGCTGCCGGGACAGCTTTTCTATACGACGCAGATACCGGTCTGTCTCTGGTTTCTTGCACGTAATAAAAAGAACGGCAGATTCCGCGACCGGAGCGGACAGACGCTCTTCATAGATGCACGCAAGATGGGGACGCTCATTGACCGGACGCATAAAGAATTATCCGACAATGAAATTGATAAGATTTCCGGGACATACCATGCCTGGCGGGGAGAAAAAGATGCCGGTGAATATAAGGACGTATCTGGCTTTTGTATCAGTG
The DNA here is from genome assembly GCA_003562775.1 of Ignavibacteriales bacterium. Taxonomy (GTDB): domain Bacteria; phylum Bacteroidota; class Ignavibacteria; order T3Sed10-11; family T3Sed10-11; genus T3Sed10-11. The sequence continues at coordinate 7,007 of PWTU01000378.1, read as the reverse complement.
CCGGTATTTATAAGATAAAGGAGCACCGTTATGTGCTGACACCCGGGCGGTATGTAGGTGCGGCGGAGATTGAAGATGACGGGATTCCGTTTGAGGAGAAGATGGCGGAGTTGTCGGCGAAGTTGTATGAGCAGTTTGAGGAAGCTGATCGTTTGGTAGTTACTATAAAAAGGAATTTAGAGGTTCTCGGATATGGCAAATGACGATTTTTTAACTGAGTTACCCTTTGAGGAAGCCATAGATTTCCAAGAAGGTCCTGGAATTTTAGCAAAAGATTTTCGAGACACAGGTGTGCCATTGATTCGATTGTCAGGACTCACTGAAGGTGTACCGGTCCTGACCGGATGTAATTATCTAGACGAAGATATGGTAAATAAAAAGTGGTCACATTTCCGAGTAAAGAAGGGTGATATCCTGCTTAGTACATCTGCCACACTAGGACGTATTGCAATAGTAGATGCTCAAGCTGAGGGGGCTATTCCATATACAGGAATTATACGAATGCGTCCTAAAAATAAAAAAGTATTGCCAGAATTTATTCCATTTCTTTTAGCATCAAGACATTTTCAATTACAATGTGAGGCTATGGGGGTTGGAAGTGTAATACGACATTTTGGTCCTTCTCATTTGCGTCAAATGACTGTTCGATTACCTACACTAACACACCAACGCGCCATCGCCCACATCCTCGGCTCGCTCGACGACAAGATCGAACTCAACCGGCGTATGAATGAGACGCTTGAGCAGATGGCACGGGCAATCTTCAAATCCTGGTTTGTGGATTTCGATCCGGTACGTGCCAAAGCCGAAGGACGGGATACCGGATTGCCTGATGAGATTGCGGAGCTTTTTCCGGATGGGTTTGAGCAGACGGAGATGGGGGAGGTGCCGAGGGGGTGGGAGGTAAAATCTCTTGATCAAATAGCCGAGTATCTAAATGGATTAGCATGTCAGAAATATCCTCCTAAGGAAGGTGTAGAGGCATTGCCAGTAGTTAAGATAAGGGAACTTCGTCAAGGAGTAACCGATAATACTGATTTAGCGACTTCAAATGTTCCATCAAATTATATAGTTCAAGATGGAGACGTTTTATTCTCTTGGTCGGGTAGCCTGCTGATTGATATATGGACTCAAGGTAGAGCAATACTTAATCAACACTTATTCAAAGTATCATCTGATAGTTATCCAAAATGGTTTTATTTCTATTGGACCGATTATCATTTGGAAGAATTTAAGCGAATAGCTGCATACAAAGCAACAACGATGGGGCACATTAAAAGACATCATTTATCGGATGCGAAGGTATTTGTCCCGAATAATAACCTTATGCGATTCGCAGACGAACAAATTAATCCGCTATTTGAATTGAGAATCAAAAATAAATTAGAAGGGAGAAAACTAACTGAAATCCGTGATACACTCCTTCCTAAACTAATTTCAGGTGAAGTTAGAGTTCCAGATGTTGAAAGGTTTATAGAGGAGGCTGATATATGATCAATATCCTTGATGATATTGCACCTTCATTTCGTGCGGCAGTAAACCGTTGGCCCGATGCACCCAATATACAGGCTCATTATACTGATTTTGTAAAGACATTTGAAAATAATGGCAGCAGTTTAATTGAATTGTGTAAATCTTTTATTGAATCAGTTTGTATTACAATAATTAATGAACTCGGTGGAAATGTACCTACAAATTGTTCAACCACTGAATACATAGTCTCAGCTCTAGATCAGCTTGGTATAAAAAATACCAGAGGTGCAAGTGCTTTTGATAAAGTATTATCAGCACACAATAAATTAGCCGATGCGCTCACCGAAGTACGGAACAATGAAGGTACTGTTGCACATGGTAAAGATGGTTTCCTTGATGCAATATCTGAAAGACATGCTCGTGTATACATTCTGTCTGCCGATACGATAATTAACTTGATCTTGCAGGCATATGACGGAGTTGAACCTTCAGTTCTTAAAACTCGTGAACCTCACATTAGGTTTTCCCATCTAAATAAGAGGATTGATGAAGCGACCCAGATTAATGCAAAGGTGGACGATGATGGTGTTGTCGAACTTTCATTTCGTGCTGGGTCTCTTGAAGATGGTTTTGATCTACGTGTACCTGCTAGCGAACTGCTTTATTATTTAGATCGTCAAGCATATGTGGATGTTCTTGATGCTTTACGTGGAATAACTACAGAAGCAATGGAAGAGGATATCTCGGAGTCAACGGAAACCGAGGTTGAAACTATTGAAGAATCAGTGGAAGTTATAAAAGAAGAATCCGAACTTGAGGAAAGCAAGCCTTTGAGCACAGAGCTTTCACCAGTTAGTGAATATGAAGGTAAATACTCTGATCAAGTTTCACCGCTGTACGATTTCATTTTTCATTCAATTTTAGGTGCTAATTCACAAACCGCGACGCAAGTACAAAATCTTACATATACACTACTTAACGGAATGGAAGATCTGGCAGTTATTGATTGGAGCAAGCGTAAATCAACCCGTTCAAAAGTTCGTCTTTTCATCAAGAAACTTATAAAATTATTTTCACTCAGAGAAATCGACGAGAACTCAATTGATCAAATTGTAGACTGGTTATCTCAACGTATCGCCGGAGGCGATAAGTGAACAAATTAGGTGAAAATACTCTAGAAATAACTGCTTTAGAATGGCTCTCCTCTATCGGCTGGCATACCGCCTTCGGTCCCGATATCAGTCCCGACGGCACCGCCCCCGAACGCGACGATTACGACCGGGTTGTATTAATCGAAAGACTGAAAACCGCGCTTGTAAACATCAACCCGAAAATCCCTCCGGATGCAATCGACGAGGCAATCAGAAAAATTAACCTCACCGAGTCGCCGAGCTTGATCGAGAACAACCGTCGGTTTCACCGCATGCTCACCGACGGCGTGGATGTTTCGTACAGACATGACGGGCGTGAAATACACGATAAAGTGTGGTTGCTTGATCTCGAGGATATCGAAAACAATGACTGGCTTGCCGTCAATCAGTTTACGGTGATCGAAGACCGGAAGAACCGCCGTCCCGATATTGTGGTTTTCATCAACGGTTTGCCACTCGCCGTTATTGAACTTAAAAATCCCGCGGATGAAAAGACTACCATCCGTCATGCATTTAATCAGTTACAAACATACAAAAACGATATCCCCGGTCTTTTCATCTATAACGAACTGCTTGTCATCTCCGACGGACTGGAAGCCCGCGGCGGTACGATCACGAGCGGATGGGACCGGTTCATGCCGTGGCGTACCATAGACGGAAAAGAAGTAGCCCCGCGCGGATCGGTGGAGCTTGAGGTTTTGCTCAAAGGCGTGTTCGAAAAACGGCGCTTTCTCGATATGGTTATGAATTTCGTTGTCTTCGACGATGACGGAAAATTGATTGCAAAAAAGGCAGCGGCGTATCATCAGTATCATGCCGTGAACAAAGCGGTCGAATGCACTCTCTCCGCCTGCGGCATCAAGGCGGATCCGGAAATGCTGTATGCGCGCTTCCCGAAACTGGATGAACACAGTCCGTATGTAGCACGAGAGCAACCGCGTCCATACGGCCCCGGAACAGATCACTTCGGCGGTCAACGAATCGGCGTTATCTGGCATACGCAGGGAAGCGGCAAGAGTCTGCTGATGGCATTCTTTGCCGGCAAGATCATCCGCCATCCTGCAATGGAAAATCCCACGCTGCTTGTCATAACCGACCGGAACGATCTCGACGATCAGCTCTTTGGTACATTCTCCTCGTGCCGCGATCTCATCCGCCAGTCACCTGTACAGGCGGAGAACCGCGAGCACCTGAAGGAACTGCTCAAAGTCCCCTCGGGCGGCGTCGTCTTCACGACCATCCAGAAGTTTTTACCCGATGGGAAAGGGAAGCAGTATCCGCAATTATCCGACCGCCGCAACATCGTGGTGATTGCCGACGAAGCGCACCGAAGCCAGTACGATTTCATCGACGGGTTCGCCCGGCATATGCACGATGCGCTGCCGAATGCATCCTTCATCGGGTTTACCGGCACGCCCATCGAACGCGACGACCGGAGCACACCCGCTGTCTTTGGTGATTACATCGACAAGTACGATATCCTCCGCGCGGTCGAGGATGGCGCGACCGTTCCTATTTACTACGAAGGCCGGCTTGCAAAGATCGATCTGCGCGAAGACGAAAAACCCAGAATCGATCCCGAGTTTGAAGAGATAACTGAGGGTGAGGAGGAAACCGAGAAGCAGAAACTCAAAACCAAATGGGCGGCGCTCGAATCGATGGTCGGCACCGAAAAACGGATCGCACTTGTTGCGGAAGATCTCGTGAAGCATTTCGAAGGCCGGCTCTCGGCACTCGACGGTAAAGCGATGGTCGTTTGCATGAGCCGCCGCATCTGTGTCGATATGTACAACGCCATTATAAAACTCCGTCCCGAATGGCACAGCGACGATGACGATAAAGGCATCATTAAAATCGTGATGTCCGGCTCGGCATCCGACCGTGCAGAATGGCAGCCGCACATCAGAAGCAAACTCCGCCGCGAGGAAATTGCAAAGCGCTTCAAAAATCCAGACGATCCGATGAAGATAGTGATCGTGCGCGATATGTGGCTGACGGGTTTCGACTGTCCGTCGCTACATACCATGTACGTCGATAAACCGATGCGCGGTCACGGATTGATGCAAGCAATCGCGCGGGTCAACCGCGTATTCAAAGACAAGCCTGGCGGATTGGTCGTCGATTATCTCGGTCTCGCCGATCAATTAAAGCGTGCGCTTGCCGATTACACCGAAGCGGGCGGCAGGGGAGATGCAACGATTGATAAGGAAGCAGCCGTAAGAGTCATGCTCGAGAAATATGAAATCGTCGCCTCGATGTATCACGGTTTCGATTATAAATCGCTTCTCAAAGGCGATCATAAAAAACGGCTTGCCGGTATTGCCGCCGCGATGGAACATATATTACAGATGGAGGATGGGAAGAAGCGCTACCTTACCGAAGTATCCGCACTATCGAAAGCGTTTGCGCTTTCAGTACCGCATGAAGAAGCGTTGCGGATACGTGATGAAGTAGGATTCTTCCAGGAGGTCCGCGCCGGATTGGCTAAGGCAACGGTCGAAGGTACAGGCAGGAGTCCCGAAGAAATGGATACCGCCATCCGTCAGCTCGTATCGAGAGCAGTTGCATCCGATGAAGTTGTGGATATATTTGCAGCAGCGGGTCTGAAGAAACCGGATATCTCTATTCTTTCCGATGATTTTCTTGATGAAGTCCGCCGTCTTCCGCATCGCAACCTTGCCGTCGAATTGCTGCGAAAACTTCTGAACGACGAGATCAAAACAAGCGCACGAAAAAATGTTGTTCAGTCGCGTTCCTTCTCGGAGATGCTCGAAGAATCGATACGCAAATATCAGAACAGAGCGATCGAAGCCGCGCAGGTAATCGAAGAACTCATCCAGTTAGCAAAAGACATGCGCGAAGCACGGCACCGCGGCGAAGACCTCGGTATGACCGACGACGAGGTTGCCTTCTACGACGCCCTCGAAGTAAACGACAGCGCAGTGAAAGTACTCGGCGATGAAACATTGAAAACCATCGCACACGAATTAGTCGAAGCGGTACAGCGAAGCGTTACCATCGACTGGACCGTTCGCGAAAACGCTCGCGCACAGATACGGGTAATTGTGAAACGCATACTCCGAAAATATGGCTATCCGCCGGATAAGCAGGAGAAAGCGACGCAGACGGTGCTGGAGCAGGCGGAGGTGTTGTGTCGGGAGTGGGTGGTGGAGTGAGGTGGGTGAAATATTATATTTATTTATATTTGTTGCCATTATGTGACATCGATACAATTAATGCAAGTAAGTTAAGAGGTTATACAGATTCATAATTGAAAATGTATATTTGACGAAAATCTTATGAACATACAAGATGAGCAATGATTTTAAGTATATGATCGTAAATATTTTTGATATACAATTTTCTGGGATGTATATTATAAAGAAACAATCACACATAGTGGTTTTATCTGCAAAGTATATAATCTAAAGTTATATAACCAACAAATTTATGAGATAATAGATATGAAAGAAGAATGGTTCCAATTATCAAAATCTAATATTTACTTTTTATTCTCATACAACATTATTTTATTAATTTTTGGAATATTACTGGCTATTATAATTCTTTCAGATTTGTCCTTGGTAGTAAATTATTCTATTACAGTGAAAGCAATAATTGGTGGTGTCGGTTTCTCATTAATTGGAAGTACTATTTTCTATACAAGAAAGTTATATAAAGCTTGTATTAAAGATTTAATTATATCACCAAGTGATACTAATAATAATTTCACTATAGGAGTATTATTTTATTTTATTTTACGACCTATTTTTGCTGTAGCTTTTTCAGTGCTTACAATATTAATTTTAAAAGGAAGTGTAAATGTTGTTACATTTGAAGAGACCCAATTAAATGAAGGATTTATTTATTTAGCACTTATATTTTCTTTTTTTGGTGGTTACTCAGCCGGGAAATTTCTAACTGGATTAGAAAAGAAAGGAGATAATATCATTGGACAATTATTCGAAAAATTCTAAAGCACCATCAAATGAAAACGAAAAATTGATGGCAATAAAAAAATTAGAAAATTCTGCATCAAAAATATTACAATTAAAAGGAGAAAGGGAATTAAGAAGACCTATATTAATTGAGTTTTGCGGCACCCCAAAATCTGGTAAAACTACAACAATAACCGCCTTAAATCTATTTCTAAAAAGGAATAATTTTAATACAATAGTATTAACAGAAAGAGCCGGAGTATGCCCGGTGCCGACAAAAACACATCCGTTTTTCAATCTTTGGACTATGACATCTGCTCTTGCTGAAATGAGCGCCAAGCTAAACTGTTCTGATTCTACTTGAGTGAGGTTAGCAGCGAACTGACCAAGTCTCAAGCATGGTAGAACTCTCAAACCATGTAGCGAGGAGTCGGTTTAAGTCTGG
>PWTU01000283.1 GCA_003562775.1 Ignavibacteriales bacterium | reverse complement strand
CCTGCCACATCCCGTGCAGGAAATATGTTATCAATGAAGTCAGAAGCAAGATAAATCCGGGTAAATATAACGGCTGTGATGAGGTATCGATGCCGGAACCGAAAATATCGGTAATGGTAATCGTAACATGCGGGTGACGAAGAATATCAGCAACATAATCAACCGTACGGCTGACGATCAACAACGACACGACAATCACATACGGAAGCCAGGCATTCAACAACCCTATCGGTTTTGCTTTCAATACCGGATCGGATGCATCCTGTAATTCACCGATCCACCGGTCTTCCCATTTGCTGCGGTCCTGAAATTGAAACTCCTCTTCGGGGGTAAGAAAACCACGCTTTGCAGAAGGAATCACAATCACCAAACCGACTAAAGCACCTGCAATCGACGGAAACTCGGGTCCGAGAAAAGTTGCAACCAGATAATACGGGATGGTAAACGCAAAGCCGGTAAAGAGAGCAAATTTCCATGCTTTCAATCCCTCCCGGAACGATCTCTTCTCTCCGAAGAACCGCGTCAACATACCAACCATAATTAACGGAATGAGCGCACCGACAAGCATATGAAAGAATGCAGCATTTGCTCCAATCTGGGTAAGGTATTCCATATACGACATCTCACCGCCGATTGCATTAAGCACTACATCCTGACCCTGTAACCCGGAGTTGACGCCAATGAGAATGGGAGTGCCGACGGCGCCGAATGTAACGGGAGTGCTTTGTATAATAAGTGCGGATAAAACGGCTGCCATTGCAGGAAATCCGATGCCGACAAGAAGCGGTGCGGCAATTGCAGCTGGAGTCCCGAAACCGGATGAACCCTCAATGAGCGCACCGAACAACCACGCAATAATAATAGCTTGAATTCGTCTGTCGGGTGAGATTTGGATAAGTCCCCTGCGAATAGTTGCAAGTGCACCGCTTTCGCGCAGAGTATATAAAAGAAGTATTGCGCCGAATACAATAAACAGGATATTCAGTGCAGTGACAATTCCGTGAATCGAAGCGCCTGCAACTTTATTAAATTCCGTTCCCCAGAGGAACAGTGCCACAAGTACTGTAATCACGTATGCTACCGGCATTGCACGCCGGGCAGGCCAGCGCAGAATTACTAAAAACAACAATACCGAAAGAACCGGCACAAGTGCCAGAAGAAAAAGTAGACCAAGCCCCATGGACCCTGATGATTATTGAACAGGAATCCGGTAACGTTTTGTTTTAATATCACCGGAAAATTGAACACCGCTTTCGTGAAGATAAAAAACTTTTCCTTCCGGATCAATAATAGCACTCTTTACATCATTGAAAGCAGGATTTGATAATTTCTCAAGTGCCCGCGATCGTAGTAAAGACGGCGCCCCGCGCCAGGTTTTCGTGCCGATAAACAGCGGAATGTTAAATTTACAACTAAACGTGTATGCCTCGTCGAGTTTATTTTGATCGACATCGCTATTGATGACGAGCGATGCTTTCATATCGTAGTCTTGAATCAAATTAATTGCGCTCATCGCATCGTCGTACGAACACACACCGCGTACGGTATCGTTTTCATCGCGTGTTATACCATCCAATCGAACGATCACACTTTCTACACCGCTCTCTTTTAACTCTTCCAGCCGTTCGGGTGTAAGATTCAGACCGCACGTTGCAATTTCAACGTCAACACCGAGCACTTTTGCATACGACATAATATCAAATAAATCATCGCGGAGAAATGGATCACCCCCCGCTATGATTAATTTTCCTTCTTGTTCTGCAATGGATTCTATAATGATAAGCCATTCCCACAAGCGCATCTCATCATGCTGATGAGCAACAAGTATATTCTCGGAACATGGATTGCAATTAAACTCACATCTTTGAGTAAGTTCAAATAAGAATACCGGTTGTTTCTCAGTCATAATGTCGTCCGCCTTTCATGAAATACAGTATTATTTCGCAGCAACTTTTTCGGTTGTCTGAGTATCCTCTTCCCGTAATTGCGACAGGTATGCATGGATAGAACGCGCTGCAAGTTTGCCGTCGGCAACCGCCTGGATGACTGTGGCGCCGCCACGTGCGATATCGCCCCCGGCATAAATTCCTTTGCGGCTTGTTGCACATTTCTCATCGACAATTATTGTTCCCCATTTAGTCGTCTCAAGTCCCGGCGTAGTTTGTTGAATGATAGGATTGGGAGATTGACCGATAGCGACGACAACCGTATCAACATCGATTGTAAAATTCGAATCTTCAATCGGGATCGGTCTGCGCCGACCCTTTTCATCCGGTTCACCGAGACGCATTTTCTGGCATTCTATCGACTTAACCCATCCGTTTTCATCGCCGTGTATTGCAACGGGATTGGTCAAAAAATGGAATTCGACGCCTTCTTCCTCTGCATGATGAACCTCTTCTACCCGTGCGGGCATTTCCTCGCGGGAACGCCGATACAGTAATATCGCATGTTCGGGACCGATTCGCTTCGACGTGCGAACGGCATCCATCGCTACATCGCCGCCGCCGATTACGGCGACACGTTTCCCGATTTTCAACGGTGTATCATATTCAGGGAATTTATATGCTTTTAATAAGTTAACGCGTGTAAGCAATTCACTTGCAGAATATACGCCGCTTAAATTTTCACCCGGTATATTGAGAAAGTTCGGCGACCCTGCACCGGTACCCAGGTACACGGCGTCATATGCTAATTTTCCGAATAGTTCATCAATCGTAACGGTTCGTCCGACGATAACATTCGTTTTAATCTCAACGCCGAGTGCTTTTACGCGGTTTACTTCTTCCTTGACAATATGTTTAGGAAGGCGGAATTCCGGTATACCATAAATGAGCACACCGCCCGGTTCATGTAATGCTTCGAATATCGTCACATCATATCCTAATTTTGCGAGATCTGCGGCAACGGTTAATCCACCCGGTCCCGATCCGATCACCGCAACTTTTTGATGCAGCGGAGTTTCTTTCCTGGGCGGGGTAAATTTTCCATAAGCAAGTTCATAATCTGCTACAAAGCGTTCAAGTTTTCCGATTGCAACCGGTTCACGTTTTTTGCCGAGCAGACAGACGATTTCACAAAGATTCTCCTGCGGGCATACTCTGCCGCAAATTGCGGGCAAGTAATTTGATTCCCGTATTTTTTCAAGAGCGCCCTGATAATCTTTTTCATAGATACGCTGAATAAAACCGGGAATGTCTATATTCACCGGACAACCCTCAACGCATACCGGATTTTTACATTCAAGACATCGTTTGGCTTCTTCGATGGCAAGATTGTAATCAAATCCTTTTGAAACCTCTTCAAAATTAGATATCCGCACTTCTGCGTCCTGCTCAATCGGCAAATGACGCGGTATCTTCATACGTTCCGAAGGTTTTAACGGATTTACTTTCCCGTTTGTTTTAGTGTCTGAATCTTTATTGCTTTGTTTGTGCATCTTGTACCTTACATTCTTGTTCGTTTAGAAAGTCTTGTAACGATTTTTTTTCAAGGTCTTCATACGTTCTGTTTCGTGCAATTAACTCATCGAAGTTAACCGCATGTGCGTCGAATTCCGGACCGTCAACGCAGGCAAACCTCATTTCGCCATTTACCGTCACACGGCATGCGCCGCACATACCGGTGCCGTCCATCATAATCGGATTTAAACTTACATAGGTTTTAATTTCTTTCGGACGGGTTACTTCCGCCACTGCGCGCATCATCTGCATCGGACCTATCGCATACACGCCTTTCAAATCACCTTCTTGCTCCAATAAAGTATTGAGCGCATCGGTCACAAAACCTTTTTGTCCGTATGAACCATCATCGGTAGTCACAATAAGTTCATCGCACACGGCAGACATCTCATTTTCGAGAATGATGAGATCCTGACTCCTTGCACCGATGATACCGATCACGCGGTTACCCGCTATTCTTAATGCTTCTGCAATCGGGTAAACCTCTGCGGTGCCGACGCCGCCGCCGATACACACCACGGTTCCGAAATTAGCAATCGGTGTCGGTTCACCAAGCGGTCCGACGACATCGAGAAAGAAATCTCCCTTTTTCATCCGAACGATGATGTGCGTTGTTTTCCCTATCGCCTGAACGATGAGTGTAATGGTACCTCGTTCGAGATCGGAATCAACAATAGTTAGTGGAATTCGTTCGCCGGTTTCGGT
>PWTU01000449.1 GCA_003562775.1 Ignavibacteriales bacterium | reverse complement strand
CCCCGCCGCCTGCGCCTCTGCAAGTGCCTTGATCATGGCTGAAAACGCCCGCGCCTTGCCGCCCGCGTCATAGGCTTGCAGAGGCCGCACCACGTCGATCTGGACGACCCCGCCCAGCTTGGCCGAGGCTTCTTCGCTGATCAGCTTGGCAATCGGTTCCAGCGTCCATTGCGCAAGGTGCCGTTGCGCCTCTCGAATCACTGGCCCGGTGGCCGCGTCATTGAGCAGTACAGGCAGAACCCCGAACGCTTGGCTAATCGCCCCTTGCGCCGCGCCCATGGAACGCGTGTTTCCCCCCCGGCGTAGCGAAAACCCATCTTGTCCACCGTGATTGGGGATCGGGGTCGCCCCTTCCGGCTGCTCGCTTTTTACGCGAAGAAGCGCGGAATTACTCGCCCGCGACCCCTCAACCGCTCAGCCTTAACCGCAGAGGGCAGGAAACGGGCCGTCTGACGGTGTTTTCCGCGCGGTCAGGCCGGCGACAAACGGGCTTGATCCGGCAGGCGGACATTGTATCGTGGTAGGTTGAAGGCGTTGTTTTGCGCCGGTTCCGAACATCGCGCCATCCCGGCGTAGGGATACACCGGCCTGTCCGGTCATCGCAAAGGTATCGCGCGCCGGGGATGTTGGAGTCGGCTGCGCGCGGAGAAAGGCAACCAGTCCATGCCCGGCAGTACACCTGAGAACCCCATCCAGCTCGGCACGCTGGCGACCGGTCCCAGCGACCAGCGCCCCGATGCCCTGGCCTCGATTTCCTTCTCGCTGGAAGAGCAGGGCAGCGCGGTGAGCTGGTTCAGCTTCGAGACCTGGAAGATCAGCCGATTTACCTTCAACATCGAGATCGACAAGCCAGAGGACGTCGAAGCCTTTGTCAACTTTCTGCTGGCCGAAGGCGGCGCGCCGGCCCCCGACCCGGATGATCCCGATGCCACCGAAACCGCCTCCGAGATCATCGTCTTCGGCATTCAGGTAGCAACCGACCAGGCCGATCCGGAGCTGACGGCCGCCATCGGTTTCAGCTTCACCATCGCCGTGCATCCCAGTGAGTTTCTGCCGGACGCCGGCCTTTCGGCCGACAGGCTGCTGGGGTTTCTGAGTTTCCCCTTCTATGATGATGTGGCGGGGCTGTTCCGGCAGGAAGAGGCCGCGGTCTTCGACAGCCCCCTGGCTTCGGGCGGGGACCTGCTGAAATCCGTGGTGCTGGCCGATGGCAACATCGCCCATGTCTGGCGCGGCGGCCCGCAGCAGGAAGCCTTCGTCGCCGTGACCACGCCGGACGGCACGCCGGTCACGGACGCGCCGGTGCGCATTCGCGGCGACCTGGTGGACCAGCCCGGCGACCAGTTCTTCCTCGATACCCGCGAGCCGGCGATCGAGGCGTTGCCGGATGGCGGCTTCGTCGCTGGATTTGCCCGCTGGAGGAATAGCGGCGAAGAAAACGCCTATTACCTGCGCCGCTTCGATGCCGATGGTACCCCGCAGGACGAGGTGGAGCGCTTTACCGGTCTGGCGGGCGGTTTCCAGATCCGTGAGTTGCAAATCCTGTCCTGGGATGATGGCAGCTACGCCGCGGTGTGGCGCAACGCGACGACCGACAACACGCAATCGACATCCGCGCGCTACGAGGCGCAACGCTTCACCGCGGATGGCGATCCGGTGGGCGCGCCCTTCGTCATCGCCGATCCGATCGATGCCGGCACCGCGACCTTGCGTTCGGTCGATTTTACCGCGCTTGCCGATGGCACGCTCGTCGCGGCCTGGACGGATGAAGTGCCCGGGGCCGATTACATCGACGATGGCCAGGACCACCCCTGGCGCGTCTATCTGCAGCGCTTCGATACCGATGGCCAGCCGCTGGGCGACCCGCGCTTCGCCATCACGCGTGAGGCGCTGCTTTTGCAGGAACCCGGCACGCCGCCGCCTTCGGACATGGGCGCGCAATATGATCCGGTAATCCGGCCTCTGAGCGATGGCGGTTTCGTGGTGGGGGTCGAAGCCTTTCGCGCGGCCGATTTCACATCGGGCCAGGCCGGATCCGGCCAGGGCGGGCGCAGCGTCTGGCTGCAGCGTTACGATGCCGATGGCGAGCCTGAGGGCGACAGTATCCAGGTCACCCCGGACGCGGATTTTTCGAACCGGTTGCAGGACATCGGTCAACTGGCCGATGGGTCGTTGGCGGTAACCTTCACCAACACGGCGCAAGTCGCCTCGCAGATCGGCGAACAGGCCACGGTGCGGGGCCAGATCGTCGAACCGGACGGCACCCTGCGCGGCGAGGCGTTCGATATCGCCGATGGCATCCTCAGCGCGCGGCTGGCACCGTTTCAGACGAATGTCATGGTGACGCCGCTGGAAGGCGGGGAGTTCGTTGTCACCAGCTCGCTGCAGGAAGGTTCGCCGCAATCCACCGGCGCGCTGGAACTGCAGGTGTTCAACGCCACGGGCCAGCCCGTAAGCGCGCCGGTGCCGCTGCCCGTGGCGCGCAACATGGGGCTGGAGAGCTTTGGCACCCTTGCCCTGCCGGATGGCAATTTCCTTGCCAGTTTCGGCGCGGGGGTGCGCACGATGCAATTCTCGGCCCCCATCAATGCCGCCTTTGCCGACAGCGATGCGGGTGTCGAACTTGTCGGGAGCGATGGCAATGACTTCCTGCAGGGCGGCGCGGGCGATGATACGCTGCAGGGCGGGCCGGGCGACGATATTCTGATCGGCGGCGGCGGCGTCAACACGGCGGTCTATAGTGGCGATCTGGCCGATTACGACATCCAGGACCTCGGCCAGGGCGTGACCGCGATCATCGACCTGCGCCCGGGCAGCCCGGATGGCAGCGATCTGTTGCGCGACATCAATTTGCTGAGTTTTGCCGATCAGACCGTCATGCTGGGCGGGCCGGGCGAGACGGTAGAGATCGCCGGCCAGATCCAGGTGCCGGGCGGCATCCCCGCGGGCGCCTCGCTGTTAGTGGTCGTGGATGGGGGCGTCAGCGCGCCGATTCCGATCGCGGCGGATGGCGGCTTCGAACTCGATATCGCGACCGAAGTGCTGACCGCGCCGGGCGCGGATCTGATCTATGACCCCGGCACCGGCACGCCGCAACTGACCGCCAACAATGCGCTGGAGGCGTTGCGGCTGGCGGTCGGTCTGGACCCCAGCTGGGGCACGGCCTCGGCGGTGAACTTCATCGCCGCCGACATCAACCGCGACGGGCAGGTGACGGCCAGCGACGCGCTGGACATCCTGCGCAATGCCGTCGGGCTGGAAACGCCGAATTTGCCGCGTTGGGTGCTGGTCGACATGGACCATGATTTCGGCCCGGTCAGCAATACCGCCGTGCCGCAGGACGCCGTGCTGGATCTGGCCACGCTGCTTGACGGTAGTGAAGGGCTGTCGCTGGCACCGGTGCTGCTGGGACAGGTCAGCGAGTTCAGCCTGTAGGCAGGGCAGGGGCGGCGCCCGGGCCTGGTGTTCGCACCCTGACGCAGGTTTCCCGCGCCCCGTGCAAGGCTGTCGCGAGAGGCAGCTATGCGGCACATTCCGGTCATTCGCGACAAGGTCGTAGTGGAGGGTGGTTTGCGGACTGATGCGGCTGCGGCATCGCGCATGTCGCTGACCGCCATGGCAGCGATTCGATCATCGAGCGCGTCTTCGAGGCGTAGCAAGACGCGAGGAGGCCTTCGTGTCGCAGGGCTAGCGCGCGCTTATCGGCGTCCACCATCGGCTGCCCAGAGCGTTTAGGTAAGGCATAGCGCCGGGGCAGTCCGGTCGATCACGCCGCGCGGGGTTGTAACGCTTGCCGGCGGGGCGCCCCGGCCCAACCGCGGTCTTTCTGTCCGGGGCGAATGCAGCCTATCGGTGTAATTGTAGATTTGCGCGAAAAATCCTGATATAATCTGCGTTTTATTCCAGCCTGCCAATTCTCGACAGAACTTCACGCCCCACCCAACCGGAGGATTGCCAATGTTCTGCCGCATGCCCGCCTTCGTGCTTGCATTACTCGTCACTTCGCTCTCGCTGGCCAGCACCGCCGCTGCCGCCACCCTCACCCCGAGGGCCCTTAGCCCGGACGAACTTGACCTCCTCACCACGGAGAACCCCACTGACGGAGAACTACGGAACATCAACTTTTGGTTTCTCGAAAACACGCTCGTCGAGGTCGCGACCAGTGGCTTCACGTCGCT
>PWTU01000120.1 GCA_003562775.1 Ignavibacteriales bacterium | reverse complement strand
TATCGCATTACCGGATTATAGAGAAACTGGGAGAAGGAGGAATGGGGGTAGTCTATAAAGCACACGATAATAAATTAGATCGCACTGTCGCTTTAAAATTTCTTCCGCAAAAAATGCTCGGAAACGACGAGGAGAAAGCGAGATTTTACCGCGAAGCCCGGGCGGCAGCGGCGCTCAACCATCCGAATATTACCACGATCTATCAGATAGATGAGATCGGAGACTCTTCTTCCGGTGTGCAAACCTATATTGCGATGGAATACGTCGATGGACAAACGATAAAGGACAAAGTTGCTACCTCACCGTTGAAATTAAAAGAAGCGATCGACAATGCAATTCAGATAGCGGAAGGTCTGCAGGCAGCACACGAGAAAGGGATTATTCATCGGGATATCAAAAGCGCCAACATTATGATAACCGGTAACGGTCGGGTAAAGATAATGGATTTCGGACTCGCAAAATTGTCCGGCGGAAGCGTGCAGCTTACAAAAGTCGGCAGTACGCTCGGAACGGTTGCGTATATGTCGCCCGAGCAGGCGCAGGGAGAAAAGCTCGATCAACGTTCGGACCTCTGGTCGTTCGGCGTGGTTTTATATGAAATGATAACAGGGCAAATGCCATTCAAAGGTGAGTTCGAACAGGTAGTCGTGTATTCATTGATCAACGAAGACCCGGAACCGGTGACCGCGCTCCGCTCAGGTGTTCCGATGGAACTGGAACGCATCGTTCTTAAAGCATTGTCGAAAGACCCTGCAATGCGTTACCAGCATGCCGATGATTTAGTAGCCGATCTGAAGGCACTCAGACAAACCACATCATCCACATCAAGAATTTCAAAACCGGTTCAAACAACATCTGGTATTTCACAAGTACACACGCCGGAGTCGAAACGATCCTTACTTCCTTACGCAGTAATTATACTCATCGCTTTATTACTCGGTGCAGGAGTGATGTTGGGGATTGGATCACGATCGGAAACTCACAATGTTCCTGTAACCAGATTAATACTGCCGGCAGAAAATGAAGAACTTGAATTTATGAGCTTCCGTATAGCACCCGACGGCTCCCGTCTTGTATATCTTGCCGGTAAAGGAGAGAACGAACAGTTCTATATCAGGGATATGGACAATTATAACGCGCGGCCGATACAGAATACGAAAGGATTGGGTATTACCAGTCCGTTTTTTTCGCCCGACGGACGTTGGCTCGGTTTTATAAGCCGGGGGAAGATGATGAAAATATCTTTGTCCGGCGGGACTCCGATAGCGATTTGCGATGCCCAGCCGTACCAATCGGCAAGCTGGGGTGAACTTGGAAATATCGTTTTTACGGCGGAATGGGGAGGTCCGCTCTGGATCGTGTCATCTGATGCCGGTTCAACTCCCCGCCCGTTAACGACGCTCAAAGTCGATGACGGCGAACGTGCACATATACTGCCGCACATGCTTCCGGGAGGGAAGTCGGCTCTCTTTACTATCTGGACAGGCGCTACGTGGGATGAAGCCCGCATCGCTGTAGTGGATATAGTGACCGGTGAACACCGGGATTTATTCCGGGGCGGAACGGATGCACGGTATCTGAGATCGGGTCACATTGTCTATATGCGCGGCTCGACGCTTATGGCTGTACCGTTCAATCTGAAAAGTCTCACGGTAACGGGTGAGGCGCTTCCCGTTCTGGATAATATTCGCGTCGAAGGCGGTGGAGGTTTTGCCCATATGAGTTTCTCTGACAATGGGACAATCGTTTATGCACAGGGTAGTGTTGAATATACCCCGACGGTTCTTACCCTTATCGATGAAGCCGGCAACAAAAGAGAATTGGAAACGGCGGGAAAAAGTTTCGGTGAACCGATCTTCTCCCCGGACGGTACACGGCTGCTTGTTACCATATACGGTTCGACGTATCACGTCGGAATATACGATCTTCGCCGCGATATTCTCTCTCCGCTTACTTTTTCGGCCGATAACTGGAGAGCGGTATGGTTTCCCGACGGTTCGCAGATTTCCTTTTCATCTAATCTGGACGGGACATATCAAATATATACTATTACCGCCGACGGTGGGGGTACACCTCAAAAGTTATTTGATCAGGAAGGAAATCCATTCCCCTCATCATGGTCTCCCGACGGAAAATTTCTTGCATACGTCGTAACAGGTGTCGATACGCGCGCCGATATCTGGGTGTATTCACCGAATGGAGAACCGAAGCTGCGCCCGTTTATCGTGACTCCCGCGACTGAATTTTCTCCGTCAATTTCACCCGACGGCAGGTGGATAACGTATGTATCGTTCGAAACCGGAACCTCGGAAGTATACGTACAACCCTTCCCCGAAGGAAGCGGGAAGTGGAGAATTTCTAACGGAGGCGGGTTCACACCTATCTGGAATGCTCAAGGGAACAGGATCTATTTTTCACGGCAGGATGTAATTTACTCCGTACCCGTAACACCCAGAGGGGGAACGATCGATATCGGTCGTGAAGAAACGGTTATGACAATAGAACGATTACTAAATTTCGATCTGAGTCCCGATGGTAAAACCATGATAGTTACTCAACAGGGGGTCGATAATACATCCGCCAAACTGAATGTAATTTTAAACTGGTTTGAAGAAGTAAATCGCATTGTGAAGAGATAAAATAAAAATTTTAGATAATATGCCATGATCGATAAAACTATTTCTCACTATAAAATTATAGAGAAACTCGGCGAGGGTGGCATGGGCATCGTCTACAAAGTCCCAAAACTGCCCGCGAGTGTTTTTCAACGAGCGGATGCAGTTTTGCCCCCGAAAGTATTCGGGGCGACGTTTTTTGTCGGGACGCGCGCAGGGAGATATCTATGATCGGCACAATGATTTCACATTATAAGATCCTCGATAAAATTGGTGAAGGTGGTATGGGAGTAGTGTATCGGGCCCACGACACCAAACTCGACCGCACCGTCGCGTTGAAGTTTTTACCTCCACACCTAACCGCCACCGCTGAAGACAAACAACGCTTCATCCGAGAAGCCAAAGCCACCGCTGCGTTGAATCATCCGAATATTTGTACGATACATAATGTGGATGAGTTTGATGGAAATCAATTCATTGTGATGGAGTATGTCGATGGTGTAACACTCCGTGAGAAAATGAGATCGTCCCCCCTTGCCAAGGGGGGACTACAGGGGGGTCGTTCAGCGGATCAATCGATATCCCTTTCCATCCAGATCGCCGAAGCCCTCCAGCAAGCCCACAAAAAAGCAATTGTTCACCGCGATATTAAACCCGAAAATATCATGGTGACCGAAGATGAACGCATCAAGGTGATGGACTTCGGGCTTGCAAAACTAAAGGGCACGGAAAACCTTACCAAATCCCGCAGCACCGTCGGCACGCTCGGTTATATGTCGCCCGAGCAGATACAGGGAGGAGAAGTCGATCACCGATCGGATATATTCTCATTCGGTGTCGTACTGTATGAAATGCTCACGGGTCAGAAACCCTTCCGCGGTGAGCATGAAGCAGCAATGGTGTACTCAATCGTAAATGAACCTCCGCAACCGGTTCAAACTTATCTACCCGATGCGCCGTCGGAATTGGATCATATTATCAATCGTGTGTTGGAAAAAGATCCGGGAGATCGCTATCAATTGATTGACGATATGTTAATCGATCTGAGAAGACTGAAGAAAGGTTCAGGGCAGAGGCCTGTCTCCGGGATAAGGGATTCACAAAGTAAATCGCATACACGAGGGACCCGGGCTGCTTCGTTTCCATATCAAAAGGTAGGTGCTATAATCGGCGTAATAATCGTTGCAATAGTCGTGATGTGGTATGCCTTATTCTCCTCATCGAAAGAGACTGCCATACTAACGGAAGAGAGAAAAATGCTTGTTGTTCTTCCGTTTCAGAATCTTGGCGACAGCGAGATGGACTACCTCGTCGATGGCATCACCGACGAGATCACAAGCAATCTCACGACTCTATCAGGATTGGGAGTAATCGGCCGGTCGAGTGCCTATCGCTACAGAAACACGACAATGACGGTAGGTGAAATTGCCGATGAGCTTGGCGTTACGCATATCATGGAAGGGACGGTTCGCTGGGAGCGGAGACCCGACGGTGAAATTCTCGTGAGAGTTAATCCGCAGCTAATACGCGTCAGCGATGGAACGCAGGTTTGGGCGCAATCCTTCGATGCCGTGTTATCGG
>PWTU01000383.1 GCA_003562775.1 Ignavibacteriales bacterium | reverse complement strand
TCTTCTATCGAATGAATATTACATATATTATTGTGATCGAGAGCGGATGCGGCTTTCGCTTCGTTGATAAAGCGCTGCTTCTCCTCAGCATTGAC
The DNA here is from genome assembly GCA_003562775.1 of Ignavibacteriales bacterium. Classification (GTDB taxonomy): domain Bacteria; phylum Bacteroidota; class Ignavibacteria; order T3Sed10-11; family T3Sed10-11; genus T3Sed10-11. The sequence goes on along the minus strand of PWTU01000383.1, from coordinate 4,122 downwards.
ACCAACATGTTGAGGCAGAAATTTCAACGCCACGGTGCGGTCGAGTTTTGTGTCGTGAGCTTTGTAGACGACGCCCATACCGCCTTCGCCGAGTTTATCGAGGATTTTATAATGTGAGACGGTTTTACCTATCATAGCACTCCCCTGGTAACTAATACTTCATCAAGTTATTAAAAATTCTTACCGGCAACGACGGTATATTGTTCAAGCGACAAATCTTCACTTGTGACGGATTTTTTCCCCGATTTCTGTTCGAGTTTCATTTTCCACTGGTACAGTCCGGAGAACAGATGTTTTACTTTGCCGACCAACTCATCATATAATCCGCTTTTTTCATAATTATCGGCGGCTTGTTTGTTTTCCCAGATGGTGATAGAGAAGAATTCATTTTCCTCCCGAAGGTTTTGCGTAAGGAATGCATATTTGCAGCCCTTTACCTGCCGAAGATTTGGCCCGATTTCGTCTTTGTAAATCCGCTTCACCTCCTCCGTTTTATCCGGTTCCACGCTCGCAGAAAGAATACGCACATACATCGGTGGAAATTTCTTCGTCTCGGGGAGTTTCGTTTCCTCAGGCATATAGGATACATTATAGGAGTCGACAACCGGTTCATCGGACTCGGGCTTATATTCGAGTGTGTAATCCGTGGTAAGCTGGATTTTCCATTCCGAAGAATCCTCCAGTAACGGTCGTGTTTTATCATAGAGTTGCCGGAACCGCCCGCTTTTTTCGTATTCCTCCGCATCGGCTTGACTATCCCACAATGTCATCGAGATGCACTCTCCTTCACGCCGGGCGCTCTGAATCAAGCATGCATATCTGCATCCGTCCGTATTTTGTAGAACGGGGACGATCGCCTTATCGTAAAAATTAATAAGAGTGTTGACCTTGTCGGCAAGTGCGTTCATTCGAACAAATCGCATATACATGACGAATGCTCCCATTTAGTCTGGAATGTTTGTATGCTACTACAGGTACTCCGAATCGTTTTAAATACGTTTAATGACGACCATCGTGATATCATCCATCGGTTCGGTATTTCCCATATGTGTACGAACTGCTTCGGTAATACGGGTAATTATATCATGTGCCGATTCGCCACGATGTTTTCGTATTACATCTTCCAATCGTTCTTCACCAAACTGCTCGTCGGCAATATTTTTCGCTTCGGTAACACCATCGGAATAAATTACCAGAACGTCGCCATTATTAAGTGAAATAGTTTTTTCGATGTAGGGAAAATCCTCCAACATCCCGAGCACGAGACTATCGGAGGAAAGTCGCTGCGGTGTGTCTGATGAGCTAAATAAATAAGGTGTATCGTGACCGGCGTTGCAAAAACAAAGCTCATGACGGTCACTGTTCAGGATGCCGTAAAAACACGTCACAAACCGGTCGGAACCGGTGCTGTGATACAGAAGCTTGTTCGAACGCTGCATACAATCACGCGCCGAGGTGGTAACGACCGCCTGACCGCGCAGGGTTGCCTGAAGATTTGCCATAAGAAGCGCAGCGCTCAACCCTTTTCCTGCAACATCGCCGAGACAAAACGCCAGATGTGCTTCATCTACTTTTATAAAATCAAAATAATCGCCGCCGACCATTTGCGCCGCGACGCTTGAACCTGCAATATCATATCCCGGGACTTCGGGCATTTTCTCCGGGAGTAGATTATTTTGAATCGTTGCCGCCACGCCGAGTTCGTGACGTAACTTCAGAAACGCTTTTTCTTCTTCATAGAGCCGTGCGTTCTCAACAATTTGAGCGGACTGCCCCGCTATGATCGCCAACAGCCGTTGATCGCCGTCGGTGAATTCTTTTCCTGATTTTTTATTATAAACCGTAAGAACACCGATAAGTTTGGATTTCGCCATCAGGGGGACGCTGAGTAAAGTGGAGATCGCCTCATCCCATTTCACACCCCGAAACCGTGAGTCTTCCTGCGGATTGGAAATGAGCAACGGCTTGCGGTTGATATGCATCCATCCGAGAAGATTCTGATTGAGATGAAAGGGCTGCTGGTCGCGGGAACTTACCATAGTGCGAACGAGCGTCTTCATCGAATCATCGGTCTCTTCACCAACGAGCGTGATTACTCCCTGTTCGGCATCGACCGCACGGAGAGACCGGCGGATGATAGTTTGCATTATTTCTTGTGAATTCTGGAGTGCGCCAATCGAGCGTGCGAGGTCGTTAAGAACTGTCAACTCTTCGATTGCGCGTTTCAATCGCGAGTTTTCTTCAACCAGCGCTCTCACAGCCGGATCGTTTGTCTGAATTGATGCCATTACACAACCCACTCTATTGTGTGTAGATAGTTACCCAAGTCATCCTCAATTAGAACATTAATATTAAGAATATTCCGGCATAATAGCAACCGTAAGGTAATCCTTATGTTATCGTTTCATCGTCTCAATCAGGGTTTGCACCAACCCATCATCATCGGGCAACAATCCAGAAGCCGGCAACCGCCGGACTACCTCCGCCCATTGTGCATTTTGTTTATACGCTCTTTGCAAATACAGTTCGGCTTCGTCGATCCTGTCTGCCGATGCCAGCGATATACCCGCCCAGAATACCACTTCACCGTTTGTGGCTTCGTCGGGAAGTATGGTTTCCGCATCTTGAAATGCCTTCATAGCCGCCGTGATGTCAGCCCTCTCTGCCGACGTTAATCCCTCATTCAATTTCCGGTAAACCCGCTTGAGCGTGACAAGCCGCTTCAGTTCCTCGACAGGGTCGGGATGATCTTCAACACGAAGATCATAAATCCTGTCGATCCATGGGTAACCGCTCGATTCACCTGCTACGATCAAGAGCGCTGCGGATTGCTTCCCCCGGATATCACCCCCCTCTTCTTCTGCCGCTTCGAGCGCAGCAAGCAATCGTTCGGCAAGATCGCCCTGTGTATTTTCGTATGCCTGTGCCATTGCATCCCACACCGCCGGTGATTCCATGAGGTTTGCCTGAACCGAATATTGGTTCCCCGTTCTGTGTCCCGCAGCGTAGATGCAGTTGCCGCCGGTATGTACCGCGACATTCCCGTTCGCATCTATCATCGCTACCTGTCTGACGGCTTCTCCCGCATCGGTGCTCACAAGCGCCTGCAATGCTTCCCGTGCAGAGCGTCCCATCCGCATAAGTTCAAGCCCGAGCGGACCGTATCGCGGGTCGGCGAACGATTGTGTCGCAACCGCTCCGACCCCCGCTTCCGCCCATGGTACAATAGAACCGGCGGAAAAAAAGTGCGATTGCACCGCAACACCGATCTCTCCCGTTACCGTATCGCGCGCAACAATGGAATACGTGGATACCGGCTGTTGTATAAAATCCGACTGGCAATAAAGAAATACCGGCAGGAATAAAATCATGAGCGAATAGTTTACACTACGCATAGTCTACCTCCGATCGGTTTGTTAAACAAATCAATTGATACTATATACCTGATGTCGTATAACTAATGATCAAGCATATTCACTACTTCTTCAATTGCTCTTTCAAGCTGCGGATCGTCGTCGAGCAGGCGGTGTTTGAAATTCTTTTCGATAAAAATATCGGGGGCTACGCCGGTTTTTTCCAAATTATCACCCGAAAGCGTATAACATCCCCACGCGGGCAGACGGTGAAACGATCCGTCGACGAGCTGTTCACCGGTGGTAAAAATGATCCACCTGTATGTTTCGGTTCCTATAATCGTACCGAGGCCGAGTTCTTTAAAACCGGCTGCCGTCATCTCGGCATCGCTTAAGCTCTGTTCATTCATCAGCAAGACAACCGGTTTGTCTGCCGGGTGAAAATTCGGCTGAGGTGCGTGCTCGCCGCCCCGGAATCGCCAGGTCAGATACCGCTGCCGGCTCAGGAACTGTATCACATCGTCATGTACGTTGCCGCCGCGGTTATTCCGGATATCAAATATCAATGCATCGCTATGCAAAAGGTGATGCGCCGCCTCGATGTAAAATTGTTCAAGTTCGCCCGGACCCATATTTTTCATATGAATGTATGCAATGCGGTTATCCGTATGATCTTCGACACGTTTTCTGTTACGCTCTACCCACTCGTCATAGAGATTCATTTGCAATGCGGCGCGATTCTGTGGTTTAACACGAACCGAATATGTTT
>PWTU01000364.1 GCA_003562775.1 Ignavibacteriales bacterium | reverse complement strand
GTCTTCCGTTTTTAGATACCCGCACATATAGTTTCGAAGTTTTGGTTTCGGCTTACAACACGATAGGACAAGTATCTTCATTGATAGGTGTTCTGGTGGTTTTGTGGGTCTCTAAAAAGCTGGGGAAAAAGAAAACGTTCATAACCTTTTTTCTTATTGCGATTTGCAGTACGGGAGTGCTATACTTCCTTACAGCCGAACAGCTTGGTTTGATATATTTACTGCAGATTACCGGCTCGGTGACCGGCGGTCCATTAAGCGTATTGCTCTGGGCAATGTATGCCGATACGGCAGATTACAATGAGTGGGTTCGTGGCAGAAGGGCGACGGGTCTGGTGTTTTCCGCATCCACCATGTCTCAAAAATTTGGGTGGGCGATAGGGGCTTATATTGCCTTAACCCTTATGGCAAGTGTCGGTTTTGAACCCCACGTAGTACAAACCGCCGAAAGTCTTCATGGATTATTGCTCCTGTTCAGTCTTATTCCGGCAGGACTCGGTTTACTATCATTGGGTATTTATCTTACCTATCCGCTCAATGAGGAAAGGGTAAAGATAATGACGGCTGACCTGGAAGCAAGGAGGGCAGAACTTGGTGAATCGGTAGATATGTCTTAACACTTGTTGTTATTTTTTAGTGTACATTATTGTTCGATACAGGTTATACTATTATGCAATATGGATATTTCGATGATGAAAAGAGAGAATATGTAATCACAAACCCGGCAACCCCGGCATCGTGGAGCAACTATCTTGGTTCTACAAGGTATGGAGCTATAATAACCAACAACGCCGGAGGTTATAGCTTTTACAAGTCTGCTGCCCGGGGACGATTCATGCGTTTTCGCACCAATACCATTCCTATGGATCAACCGGGCAGATATATATACATCCATGATCGGGACAAAAAAGATTACTGGTCTGCATCGTGGCAACCGGCAGGGAAACCGCTTGACAAATACAAATCTGTATGCCGTCACGGTACAGCGTATACAATCATAGAGTCCGAGTACTCGGAAATAAAGAGCGTGACAATCTATTTCGTTCCCCTTGATAAGGACTATGAGTACTGGCATTGTAAACTTACCAATGGAAGCAATAAAAAACGTAAGCTTAGACTTTTTACCTTTGTTGAGTATTCCAATCACTGGTTACTTTACCAGGACATTGTAAACCTGCAATATTCCCAGTATATCCTGAAGATGGATTGTAAAGATAACATAATAGAGCAGGGTATCAATGTAAACCTGCCCCCGAACACCGAGGATATCGTAGACGAGGGAACATCAAAATACACTTTCCTGGGTGTGGCTGGAGCACGGGTAACTGGTTATGATACGGACCGGCAGGCATTTCTTGGTTTGTATCGCAACTACGCAAACCCTGTTGCCGTGGAAGAAGGTGAATGTTCTCAGTCGCTGGCAGTGGGTGACAATGGCTGCGGCACCTTGCAAATTGATATTGAACTTGAACCCGGCGAGAGGAAGGAATTTGTCGTGGTAATGGGTATCGGGCAGGCATCTTCTACCGGTAAAAAAGCGGTACAGGAAGCCGGCGACATCGAATTGGTAAAAACACGTTTCAATGAATTGGTTTCGTACTGGCACTCCCGGCTCAACAATTTTATCATCCGGAGTCCCGATGCCGAATTTAACAGCATGATAAACATGTGGAGCGCGTACAATTGTCTCATTACCTTCGCATGGTCAAGGGCAGCCAGTCTTGTGTACGCGGGCGAACGCGATGGATATGGTTACCGTGACACCATACAGGATATGCTGGGGATTATACACATCCTTCCGGAAGAAGCCCGCGAAAGATTGGAGCTAATGATAACGGGACAGGTTTCTACCGGCGGGGCTATGCCGGTAGTGAAGTTCTTTGACCATAAACCCGGAAAGATGAAGGCACCCGATGAATCAGAATACCGTTCTGACGATTGCCTGTGGCTGTTTAATACCATACCTGCCTATGTGAAGGAAACCGGCGATATTGACTTCTATAATAAAGTTCTTCCCTATGCCGACAAGGGAGAAGATACCGTGCTGGGACACATGAAGCGTGCCATCGAGTTTAATCTTGAACGGTCGGGCGTGCGTGGTTTACCTTGCGGTTTGCTGGCAGACTGGAACGATTGCCTTGAGCTGGGACATAACGGGGAAACCGTGTTTGTGGCTTTCCAACTATATTATGCGCTTGGAGTATATGCCGGGATCTGTGAAATGCTGAAGAAAACCGATGAGAGCACGTGGGCAGAGCAACATCGGGAAACACTCGGAGAAAATATTGAACAACACGCCTGGGATGGGGAATGGTATCTCAGGGCATTTAGTGAGGATGGTCATGTGTTTGGATCTCATAAAAATGAAGAGGGATCATTATGGCTCAATCCCCAAACCTGGTCAGTTATCAGCGGGCATGCAGATAATAAACGTATGGATAAAGTTCTCGAATTAGTCGGCGAACGACTTGCTACCGACTTCGGTGTGATGATCTGCGATCCACCATATACAAAAGAACAGTTGAGTGTCATCAGGGCGGTGCTTTTCAATCCGGGTATGAAAGAGAACGGTGCGGTATTTAATCATACACAGGGATGGGTGGTGATGGCAGAAGCGATACGGGGAAATGGTACACGGGCATTTGAGTATTTTAAATCATCAATGCCTGCCGCGTATAACACACGGGCAGATGTTCGGCAAATCGAGCCCTATGTTTACAGTCAGTCGACTCACGGCAAGCATAGTCCGCGCCATGGTGCATCGCGTCTGCCCTGGCTGACGGGTGCAGCTACCTGGGCATATTACTCAGCATTACAATATATTCTGGGTATTCAACCTGAATATGATGGCATTACTATCGACCCCTGTATTCCGAAAGACTGGGACAAACTTACTATTAAACGTGTCTTCAAGAGTAAAACATTGAACATTGAAGTGCGCAATCCTAATCAAGCCGAGAAGGGAATAGACAGAATTGAAATTAACGGTGAAGTGATAAAAGGGAATTTTATCCACCAGGATAAGTTGAAGGAAACGAATACAATAGTGGCTTATCTCTGGTAAGATTAAAAATAAATGACGTTACGAAAAATTTATAAACAATATCTTGCGGTGCACTTACCCGTATTAAATGGCAAAAATATTGGGAATTTGTAGTTTTGCACCGAGGGGAAGTGCGTCGCAAGTCTCTTCAAAAAATAATAATTACATATTAACTATGAAAACAATTATCGGAACCTCACTCCCGAACCTCCCCTGGGAGGATAAACCAAAAGAAAGCATCGCACCAATGTGGCGTTACAGTAAGAATCCTGTTATTGGCTGGAATCCGACTGAATCTATCGCAAGGGTATATAATAGTGCTGTACTTCCGCTCGAAGGTGCTTTTATAGGCGTCTTCAGAGCCGACCATAAAAACGGTCGCGCAAACATTCACTTCGGTCGCAGCAAGGATGGTATAAGCTTTGATATCGATGACCACGTTATACCGTGGGTCGACCGCGACGGTAAGCCATTTCCGGTGAGTTACGCATACGATCCACGTTTTGTGAAGATCGACGATACTTTTTATGTCGTATGGTGCGATGATTTGCACGGAGCGTCAATCGGTATGGGTTATACCAAAGACCTGAAAACATGGGTTCGTCTGCCGAATCCTTTAATGCCTTTTAACCGTAATGGTGTGTTATTTCCACGTAAGGTAAACGGCAAGTATAAATTGTTAAGCCGTCCGAGCGACAGCGGACATACGCCTTTCGGTGATATATTCATCAGCGAAAGCCCGGATCTGATCCACTGGGGTAATCATAAACGGGTAATGGGAAGAGGCGGTCAGGGATGGTGGCAGGGTACAAAGATCGGGGCAGGGCCTGTACCCATTGAGACAACCGAAGGGTGGCTGCTGTTTTATCACGGTGTTTCGAATACCTGTAATGGTTTTGTCTACAGCACTGGTGCTGCGATACTGGATATTGATGAGCCGGAAAAGGTGAAGTTTCGATGTGGTAACTATCTGTTGACTCCCGAAGAACAATATGAAGTGAGTGGATTTGTACCCAACGTCGTATTTCCATGCCAGAACCTGTACGATGCCGACACCGGACGCATTGCAATTTATTACGGCGCTGCCGATACCTATACTGCCATCGCGTTTTGCCGGGTTGACGAAGTGATTGAATATGTGAAGAAGCACAATGAGATTTTCTGATAGGTGGATCTTT
>PWTU01000460.1 GCA_003562775.1 Ignavibacteriales bacterium | reverse complement strand
TCATCGATGATAACAGAGCGCAGCACCGGCCCCAGTTTTCTCAATTCCGATTGTCTGAGAGTTCGTTCGTAGGTGCAATTGGAAAACAGAAATAACAGTAAAAGAGTAAGAATAATGCCGGGGGTGAGATATCTGGAGACTTTCATAGCGACTCCTTTCGATTAACTTCAAAGGTCGTTTGTTTCGACAGCGAGGATGAAGCAACTCCTATGACAGAATATATAATTTAAAAATTATATTGTCAATGTTACGAATCTAACTTAGAGCGGCTTCTGAATCCCGGCAAGGACCTCCTGTGCTATGAATGATCTTTACGACATTAGAATACTCCTGTAGACCGCAACACCATAATGATAATAGCGATTACCGCCTCTCCCGCAATTAATCCCGATGCAAGGGGCATAGAGTAGTCTTCCCACCACTGCGGGAATATTTTCTTTAAAATTACCGCCGCCATTGAACCCAGAAAGATGGGAATAAAAATAATAGCGGGAAGGATCATTGCAATTCCGATTCCGATTGGTGAGGGAATCAGACGAGTCATTTTTGATGTACCTCCCATCGTTAAAAGAATGCCTGCACATAATCCGGCAACTATACCGATGGTTGAGTGTTGAGGGAGCGCTTGAAATCCCCTGGTTAGGACTTCAGCCAGTCCCGACCACGAAACCCCCGCCGGTGCGGGAAGCTCGGCGTTCCCCAGCGTGTAGGTGGACGTCAAGAGATAGAATACCGGGAGGGCAACGCAGGTGCCAATGATTACTCCGAGAAATTGTGCATAGGTTTGTCTCCGGGGAGTTGCTCCGAGCAAATAGCCGGTTTTCAGGTCTCCCATCATATCACCGGCAGAGTTTGATGTTTGTGCACTCACCCCGCCACCGATCACATTTGCCATTGTTTTTCCGGGAGCAAGGGCGCCGAATGTAATCTGCGTTGTCCATCCCATCGGTCCGGCTGGATTTACATTGGTTTCTCCGTAGGTGCGGACTGCAACCGAGGTTAAAATAAACGAAATGGGTATTGCAATAAGCGTGATCCAGATTTGTATTTGAAAAAAGACATGCATAATAATGCTGAGAATGATCGTACAGACGACAAGAATAACCAACCACAAACCGAACGGAAACTCAAGACCGTCTGTAGTATCAAAGGACGTCCGCTTCATCGACCGGAACGTTTGAGCGAAAAGTTTTCCTCTCAGTACAAGAGATGTAATTCCTGCGGCAACCATCATTGCAATTGCAGGCCACATCGTCCAATTACGGATAGCCGGGTATGAAGCGGACTCAATGATTCCGGAATTTACAAGCACCGGGCCAAGTATTCCCCACGCCGCAGCCGCACCGATGAGTAAACTGACTCCGATTCTCGGACCGATCAACATACCCACCCCAAAAAACAACGGACTCCAGTTGATACCGATCATCAACTGGTTGAACCCGATACCCGAAATCTTACCCGGGAGAATGGTTGTTCCCGGGATAATTGCCGGTACTGCATCCCTGAACCACACGAATACCGATGCCAGCACTCCGGACAGTCCGAGTACCTTTCCTTTTTTTACGGCGTTCTCTTCGCCGGCGTGCATAGCAGTAATCGTTGCCGCGCATGCGGTTCCGCTCGGAAATGGAAGTTTCTCAATCATAATCGACTGTTTACGAAGTGGGACCGCATATAATACTCCCAAAAAACTTACGGTAAGCAACCAGATAAAGATTTGATGCATTGAAAATTCATAACCCAGCATGAGAAGCGCCGGCAGGACACTCACAACAACCCCGATGCTGGCAGCGGCAGATGTTACGGTTTGCGCAATGTTGTTTTCGAGAACGGAAAAACTTTTCCTGAAAGTCCGGAGAATGAGAAAACACAATATAGCGGAAAAAATGGATCCGCCTGCAAACAACCCTGTTTTCAATCCTACATAGACATTCGATCCCATAAGTACGATGCCGACGAGACCGCCGGCGATAAGCGCTTTAACGGTAAACTCAGGCATCGTATTCCCGCGATACCGTGTTTCTATCCAATCCTTATTTTCATTCTCAAAGTCGGCGGCAGGTTTCATCGTAGTTATCCTTTCTGTTTTTGTATAAGCGATTCAAGTTCTTCAACCCTGCGTAAATCTTCCGACGCGCCCAATGTGTTAAAAATTTCCCGTGCTCTATCCAGATAGCGACGACCTTCAGCTTCACTTCCGGTAAGGATGTGATAACGTGCAAATTCGATAGATGTCCTTCCGACCTCATGCTCCATTCCTACCGTTTCAAGCATTTCAAGAGCTTCTTTGAGTTGTTGCTCGATTTTTTGTGCACGTTCATCGGATGATACTGGATATTCTCCCGTACGTAAACGCTCAAGCTCGATCATTGCCAGCAATCGTTTTGCTTTTCCTTCGTTTCCTTTTTGATTGGTTTCACGCGCTTCTGTGAGAGCGTCGCCGGCAGTTCTACACGATTGTTCCAGGTTACCCTGTTTTAACAAAATCTCCGCTTGCCAGAGTAATGTTTGCGCCTGAAACACCCGGACCTGCATCTCTTTCTGCATCGCGAGACTCGTCTCAAGCTGCATCATCGCTGTCGGGAGATCGCCAAGATCAATATTAACCGAACCGAGGTTCACGAAGGACATTGCAATACCGGGTACATCGCCAATGTCACTGCGGATTGTCAGACTTTTTTCATGCATAGACCGGGCTTCTTCATATCTTCCCATATCCTGATAAATAGTACCGAGATTGTTATAGCCGCCGGCGATACCCACCCGGAATCCGATTTTACGCATGATCTCAAGACCCTTTTCGACCATCTCCGCGGATTTTTGATAATTGCCGAGTTCATACTGTACGTTTCCGAGATTATTATATGCCTCGGCAATTCCTTTCAGATCGTTAACTTCCTCACGAAGTGTTAAACTTTGTGTGTGCATCTCGAGGGCGCTCGCAAACGATCCCTGATCGACGAGGATGTTGCCGAGATTGTTATATGCTTCCGCCCGTTCCCTGTGATTTCCTTTGTCGCCGAGCAATACAAGTCCTCTTTCAATCTCTTCCTTTGCCTGTTCATAAAGTCCCTGCGATTTGAGAATGCGTGCCCGTGTTATTTTAATCTGTCCTGTGACTTTATGAATATTCTCTTCACCCGGTACAGCAGTAAGTGCCTGTTCTGCTTTATTAAGAAATTCGAATGCTTCTTCGGTCTCGCCTTTATTCATATAAACGGTTCCCAACTTCCTGAGTATATCGCTCCTGCGCGTTTCGAGAATATCCGGTTCGTTGATCAGATTGTTATAATATTCCAGAGCAGAGTCGTGTTTACCTGTCAACAGATCGACATCGCCTAATCCTTCAAGCACTATAGCTTTCTCTTTTGTAAATGCTTTATCGCCTTCACTTTTTTCAAGATCGGTAATTATTTGAAGTGCTTTTCCGTACTGTTCAAGAGCTTGATCGTTGGCAAAAATAGTACGTGCCCGTTCACCGGCCGTAATGAGATAGGGAAGTGCTTTCCGGTATTCTTTTCCTTCGATATAATGATATGCTATGTTCGATGCGACATGATCCTGTTTTTCGTATGCCGATACCAGAAAGTCTCCTATGATAAGATGATATTCGGTGCGGAGTTCGGGTAAAATCGAATCGTATAAAATTTCACGGATTTTCCCGTGATCGAACCGGTACATTTTTTCATACGGATGAATAATATTATGTTCGCGTTCAAGCGTCTGAAGTTTTCTGAGAACATGAATCCGGCGCATATCGAGACATGATGCAATGGTATCGGAGTGAAACGAATCGCCCTCGACCGCTCCGACTTCAAGCATTTCACGTTCCTCATCATTTAAGCGACCGACCCGCATCATAACCACGTCGTGGATCTTACTCGGTATATCAAATTGTTCATAGTCCTCACGCAGACGATGCGTCCCGTTTTCTTTTTCGATAACCCCTTCGGACTTGAACAATTTGAGTATCTCCATTACAAAGAACGGGTTACCTTCCGTTTCGGTAAATATCAATTCGTAGAATGCATTATCAAAATTAGTCCCGGGGAAGAGCGACTCTACCATATCGCGGATATGTCCGGTATCAAGACGAACTAATTCGACAACCGTTAACGCTCCCTCCCTATTCATCTGCCGCTGGATATCGAGCAGCGGATGCACTTTTCCTTCAGGCGCTGCAAGAACATCTTCAGTCCGGTACGTCCCGACGATCATAACCTTC
>PWTU01000312.1 GCA_003562775.1 Ignavibacteriales bacterium | reverse complement strand
CCTCCGTATACCCTTCCTGAAACACCGCCCACGTAGCTGCATCAATAACCTCATCGGGAGTACGGTTTGTTCGATTTAACTCCCGGATCGATTGCTGGGCCAGTATCGCCTTAAATCCTGAGTTTTGTATTGCCCGCACATGCCCCGGGTTTGCAAGACCAATTCGATCGCCCAATCCGAATGAATTGTCTATCCCTATTAATCTGGGGCGTGTATGATCGAAGTATTTTCGTATCACTTTTGCATTATCATGCGATAACGGGCATTGTAAAATAGTAACGGAGTTATTGTTATAGTATACATATTCTGCATCTATTTTTTTTACACACCTGTTTGAATCATCCGTTATACAAAATAAACATTTTTTCCCTTCCTTTATTCCAATAAAGAAATCGGAATTATTATATCGATGGATAGAGCCCGGATAAACATCTATGGTCACCCCTTGAAACAGTGTTACTGTTTGCAGCTCTGAGGACGATGTATCAATATAGTTGAGTACGAATGGTAATTTACTTTTCATAATTTTATGGCCGCATTTTTAAGATTACATTAAGTCAGGGACTCCATATCGACGCTTCAATATATGAATGGGGATGTTCCTCCGTTGCAATGTAATATATTGCTACCAACTCACCATCGGCATTTTGAATCATCTGTGGATATCCTATGTCATGGTTTATCGGATTCTCCCTTAATATAAATTCCTCACCCCAGGATTTACCACCGTCATCGCTGAACCGGACAAGCATTTTTCTAATCGATCTGTTACCATATGCGCATGCCAACCGTCCGTCGTTGAGAATTGCCAGTCCCGGTGGATTGCCATTGTGCAATCCGGTAACCCCTATTTTTGACAGGAATGACCATGTGCGCCCGTTATCGGCAGATTCAAAGGCATCAATCCAACACGGTTGTTCAATATTTCGGGGATTGCGTCGACGAGCGGCGACAATGATCTTACCCTCCTGGGTTCTTACCGTCGACGGCATAACTGCCCGGTATTGATCAGTCCAGGGAACGATCCATGAAATGAACCGAAAAGTTTTACCTCCATCGACGGTTTCCGCTACAAATGGTTTATCCAATCTTCTGGCGTGTTCCAACTCCGGATTACGGGCAGACATCAAGATGAAACACGATTCCGGACCGGTTACCAGATAGCTGGTTCGCGCAGTAATCTCCATGCCGGCAAGATTCGGATCATCATTCAGCTCATTAAAACGATACGACCCCTTCCATGTTTTACCGCGATCGTATGAGATAAAAAATCTGCCGACAGGATCGTCCGTACCATGATAGCCGGTCGCAGCAACCCGCAGAGCAAAATCAGGATGATTGAATTTAATATCGCCGGGAGAGTTTTGTGGAATTCCATCCTTCCCTACAAAATTAGCGGGATCCTCACTATGCCACGTTCTCCCGCCGTCCACACTCCGGGCAAGTTTTGTTAAACGAACGTCTCCGATATTATGTCCCTCTTGCTCGACCCAATCACCGTCGGTGTATCCGACAAGAATTTCTCCGCCGGCATCCCATGTCCAGAGTCCATTATTTGCAGGCCAGCCAAAAAACCTGCCCTCCTTACCGGCAACTCTTACGTGATCGATATCCGATACTCGTAACGGCCCTTCCTGTATCCGGCTGCACCCTTTCGTCATACTAAGAAAAGGGCTTACAATGATTGCCCCCGTTAGTGTTATGCCGGTACGTTTTAAAAATTTTCTTCGATGAATATTTTTTTTAAATATCATATAAAAGTGATCCTTTCTATAATCGATATGAGAACTTAGCAAATATTTGCATTCTTTCCCTTGATTCATTATCAACGGTTTGATTCATGGTATAAAAACCCAAATAGAATACAGTTGCAAAATCTATTCTATAGCGTAAAAGAATTTGATTTTGAAATGTGGTTAATCGCTCAGAAACTTCAGCACGATAGCGAGGATCGAGCCAGTTAAATTGGCGCCATTGTCCGATTACACGAAATCCAAAGCTCTGTGTAAGTTGAGCCAGTATGGATAACCGGTTTATAATTGCTTTCTGTGCATCGAATTCTTGAAAGAGATTATAATAATTAATAGCGTACGATAACTGAACTGAGCGGTTTAACAACATCAGATTATTTTCGAACATTACCGAGTGAAAATTCATACGTTCAACCAATTCATAATCAATTGCATCTCCCGCCGATATTGATATATGTGTTTGGTACCAGGAAAATATGTTGGTAGCAACTTGAAAATGCTTATCAAATAAATCAAAACTTGTTTCTCCGAAATACTCTTGTCTACCTACTGCCCTTGCCTCTAAATATGTCTGACTCGTTGCATCTGCACTTACAGTAATTTCAAATTCCTGATTCAACGGGATACCATCTGACTGTCTCCACACTCCAATTAGTTGCGCTCCTACTCCTACCCTTGATATGTAGTTTGCTTGAGGCCGGAAATGGTACATCGAACTCGCTCCCACTCTATTTTTCCCAACCCGTTCAAGAACTCCCAATCCTGTAATCACTCCGTCGCCATATCCCCGTGCAGATATAGTGTATTCCCATATTCTACCCGGTTTATTCAAACGAATATAATAACCGAAACCTCTAATACTATCATCAGTATTTTCCCGATATATCTCGGTTATCTGAGGTGGATACTCTGTGAAAGAACCTATCAATTGGGTACTTATGGTATACCTGTCACCAATTGGAAATTGACCGTGTGTATTGAGTACCCGGTTATATCCGTCTGCATACTCTTTACTTGTGACTAACAAACCTAAGACAGACCGGGACGAATCGTACCGATACCGAAGATACGTATTAAGTGAAGGATAATCTTCCAATACTTCCTGAGCCGATGTTTCAGCGCCAGGTAACAAAAACCATGAAGACCTGTCATACAGTGACATCATTGAATAATTATGCGCTCCAATTTGCCCGGTCCACCTCAAACCGAATGCAGGATCCAATATTGAGCGAGTATATACCGATCTTCCAATGGGAAATCTCATAAGATCACCTCTCTCCATAAAAAAAGGGCGCCGTTCTTCAACACGGGTAAGAAAACGGACATTCGTTTCCATTTGAAACGCATCCGTTTCGATTTGGCTGAAATCAGGTAGTATGGTTCCGTCAAATGACCAATTGTTCGTCTGATACTTAAAGTCGATTCCAACCGACGGATGCATATCTCTATCGACATTGAGTCGGTCATATACGGCACTTGTGTAGGGAATCAATTGAACGGGAGGAGTCAATGATCGTTCATATTTTATTTCAATCTCCGGATACTGACAAATTAAACAATTCATTTCATAATTCCAGGGAAACGGAATTGTCTTGTACACAAATTCACGCGGAATTATTCGGAACGGCATTATATTCCATCTAAGAATCCCATTATTCCGTGATGTTCTGAGATATTCATACGGAATACCGATTTGAACAACATATCCAAATTCTTTATGTACCACCTCGGATGACCATTTAAATGCCAATGCTTCATCATCGTATGTACCCCGAGCTCCCTGGTCAAGTCTCATAGCATCATACTGAACACCTCTTGCATTTAACATTAAATAATAAGCATTTCTTTCCTCACCGAACGTATCGATGTAAACTCCAACTGCATCATCCGACCGTGTGTTCCACCTCCCCCTATCGGTATGTGTTGCACGTATTTGTGATGGATCATCATCTATGCAAACAAAGGTTATGATAAACTTTTCCTCTGTCGATATCATCAAAATATATGTCTCAAACGGTGCTATCACGTTTTGTCCTACGTTTATTTCGTATGGTAAACTCCATACAATGGCATCCCGTATGTGCTCGATTAGCATTGTCTCTATTGTGAAAATTTCGTCAATAACCGGGATAGTAGTCGCTTCTGCAAAATCAGGCGAATCAGCGCGCTCTCGTATTGTTTGAATTACTAATGAATCATTTATTTTGGTGTTTACATTAACAGTGAAAAAAATACATAGTAACAAGGCAAAATGGTATTTCTTCCGTAAATTATGGATATTCATATTCACACTCAATGTGAAAGTTCACTTTTTGAAAGTGTTATTGAATATACCTGCTCATCATCAATGCTGTATATCTCGTATGATACGCTCGGATCGGACTCCGTTGTCTTGAAATGTAAGAGTCCAAACGATGGTTTTTCGTTATATCCGAACAACGCTTCGGGCTTTATCCTATGTGTATGTTCGTTAGT
>PWTU01000415.1 GCA_003562775.1 Ignavibacteriales bacterium | reverse complement strand
ACATCGTGGTCTTGTCTCAACAGCAGATGATAATGATTCGGCATAAGACAATATGAGATAAATGCAGCACCATATCTATAGCTTTGTTTGCGGAATTTTCTAATCAGGAAGTCATAATTTTCGTCATTAAAGAATATTCGCTCACGGTTACAACCGCGGTTGTAAATATGATAATAACTACCTTTAACGAACTGGATATTGCGTCGGGGCATAGTTATGTTTTAAAAATATTTGAACGTTTATTTTATGTCTACGATATGTAAATTGAGTTAAAAATTCAAGCTATGTAATCAATCCAATTACAAATAGTCAGAACACAAAAAAAACAAACTGCTATAGCCATCAACATGCCCGTCACTATTTAACACAATTTTTTTCACTTTACCGAAACATCTCATTTCAACTCCTACGGTAAGTGACGGGCATGGATCTAAAATCATCTCAACAACACCATCCGCTTCACATCAACGAATCTATTATCCGGATTCGTCATCGACACCGCTTCGATACGATACATATACGTCCCCGATGCGCCGGGTGCATGCCAGGTAACTTCGTAGTTGCCGGTGTTATGCGTTTCATTCACCAACGTCGTAATCCGTTGACCGAGCATATTAAATATCTCTATCTTTACATGACTTTGTTCGGGCACCGAGTACCTGATAGTGGTTGAGGGGTTAAAAGGATTCGGATAATTTTGAGCAAGACGGTATTGTTGCGGGATCGATCCGGCAATTTCCTCAACGCCGACGGTTATCTTCTTTACAACACGATAATCATCAAAATTGAAAAACCCGATGTTAGGTGAACCCTGCGTATACGTAAATTGTAAACTCTCTATTGCCAGCGTCCCCTCCAGCACACCATTTCCTCCACGTGCCCAGCCAAACACAGGATCATTCGCAAGGTCCCATTCAACCAGCTTCCAGCCGGTCCAGTCAACGGTATACCATTGACTTGCTTCCAGATGACCGGGTCCATCCTCCAGCACAAATCGTAATCTATTGCCGGAACCGTCGCCGAAAACATACGCCTGGAGAATATAGTCATCGTCGAATTTAATCGATGTTGCGTTACTTGTCGGCGGAGAATGTACACGTATCAGATGCGTCCCGGCAGCGGTATCCCATCCATAGTTAATCCGCATAGAACCGGTACTCGCCGTCAGATGATTAACATTCAATGTATCGTGATCACGCGAAGTCTCTTCCGTAATTATACCGACGGTGCTTCCGCTTCCCTGCGGTTGCCACCATGAACCAACGCCTGCATTAAAATTATCGATACTAACCGATTCATGGATATCAGTATTCCCGGTAATAAAAGTAAATCGCACTTCCGACGTCGTTGTATTACCGTAGCGATCGCTCAACCCTTCCGCAACCACGACAGTGTATGATAATCCCATTTCAAGATCCTCCGAGGGAAAGAAATGAATGACGCTTCTCTCCCCGACAAGATTTGATTTAACGGTTCCCGGTACTTCAGATTCATCGGGTGCAATGAGTTTAATAGATTCTTCAGTAATCGACTCTTCGATTACTTCTTCATCATACTCAAACCGGAGTACCGGTCGAAGCGATATTCCATCCTCTTCGGTTGTAAAATCGGGATATGATTTCACCAGCACCGGCGGATTGGTATCTTCGGGACCGGTTGTAAAAGTATAGATAAACTCACCGCCCGGTTCACCGTCGTTATTGCCGTCAAATTTATGGCCATGAATGTCTTCCGCCGCTTCGCCGATAGTGATGGTATATTCCGTTAAATAATCCAGCAATTGACGGGAAAAACCGATCTGCGTATGATCGCTCGTCCACAACCATTCAAGATCTTCAACATCGGGCGAAATTGTTATTGCTTGCTCGACCGATTCCCGGCTCATCGGACGATTAAATGTGATGCGTAACCAGCCGACCGGTCGAACACCGGTTTCTCCCTCCTCCGGTTCGGTTTTGACAACATACGGCGATTGACTCGATAGTAAGGACATATCTTTAAAGCTAAAGAAATCGCTTCGTATATAAATTTTTGTTGTATCCGGGTAATAGTCCGGCGCTTCGAGAAATACATCAAGTGTATCACCATACGGAAGGTCTTCTATATAATAGAAACCGTTTCGTAACAACTCCGGATCGTTCGAATATTTGTGAAACAACGATTCGAATGTATCCGTAGTATATGATTGACCGTTAATAGTGACGGTCGCACCGTTGATCAGTTGCCCGGACTCGATATCGGAAATATAACCCGCTGCAATTCCAACGGGTGGATGCTCTATATCGTGGTATGTTAAGATGGACCAGAATGCGGACTGCGCTTCGAGACGTTTCCACTCGGCGTTCATGTTTCGCATGTTTTGTGTGGGATTGGTATGAAAACCGGCTTCGCTGAGCACCGATGCCATGTTAGTTTCCCTATTGACATGAAGATACGGCCAAGTATTCGTATGCTGAAACGGAAATCCCTGATAAAAAGTACGGTCGGCATAATTACCCCGCGTATTGGTACGCATAGCGGCAGTTAAATCGACGGTCATAATGTCGCCCATTCTTTTCCCGCCTTTCGGGGTCTTTTCCACGGTCTCTCCCCCTTCACGCCATCCGCCGTAAAGTAACAGTGTACTGTTTGCGGTCGTTGAGGGTGCATCGCTGTGAATAGAGTAAAAGAAATCTGCGTTTACCGTATTAGCATGCGAGGAGCGCTGTGAGAGCGACACCTGCTGCTGATCGTTTGTCCGGCTCATGTATACCGTATCGATATCGGTTTGCGTTTCGAGCATTTCGCGCAATGCAAGTGCAACACGCAGTACTTTTTCCGCTTCCGAATAATTATGCACTCCCATGTTTTCCGTTCGCGAATGTCCGGGGTCGAGATAAATTGTCCAGCCCTCCAACCCCGTCACCTGAGCGTTCGCTGGAATAACAAAGCCGGTGAAAATAAAAATTGCTGTCATTAGTTGTATAAGGTGTTTCATAATGCTCTTCCTTCTTTTATTGGTGCAGAGACTTGCCCGGCACGTTCAGCATGAAGATGCTACAAAATTATAACCCGGGATCAACGCTCAAAACGACACGTGCCGGGCGAGTTTCTTTAAATAGTACTTCTTTCATCTCAAAACTTCGAGTATATAAATATTTCCGTCATTCATATCATTAAATACAATCCGGCTGTCGTCCGGCGACCAGGAAGGATTCATAAACAAATTCGCCGGCGAATCGGTCAATCGGACTTGTCCGGTCCCATCCGTACGAATGGTATAGATATCTGACGCCGTATAATTATGTCCATCGTCCTCGGTGATCATATACACAATATAGTCGCCGTCGGGAGACCACTGCGGTCGATCACCGCGACCGAGATTGGTGAGTCCGGTTCCGTCGGTGTTCACCACGTACATATCCCCGCCCATTACTTCAAAGACAATGCGCTGTTTATCCGGAGAAGAGACGGCATTTAGATACTGCTCGCCCGGGAAGGGATCGATAGACTCGATATCGCGCGCCGGCATAATACCCGGCCGGATATGCAGCGGTTCCGTTTGCATTTCCATCCGGTCCTGTGGTTCGAGATCGTTGCCTGACCTTTGCAGTAGATGTGTTTGTCCGCGTGAATATAATACGACGGCTTCTTCGGACTCCGTCCATTGCGGGATGCCGGATACGCCGGTCCGGTAATCGAGAACTATTTCCTCTTCCTTTCCGGCAATATCAAAAATCTTGATTGCCGTCAGCCGCCGCACTCCTTCATACGAAGAGACGCGCGCAAGAATCGAACGTGAATCCTCCGACCACGAAAAACCGAAGCCGGCAGATTCTTCGTCGCTAATCTGTTCGATGCTTCCATCCGCGATATGATATACATATAATCCATGGTAGCGCGAATGAGTAAAGGCGATCATCGTGCCGTCGGGCGACCAACGTGGCGCCATAAAAAACTCACCCTCTTCCTGGATAAGCACTTCGGGTTCACCGACAACTGATAACTGCTCTCCTTGTGCAAGAACACTACCGGCGGTAATGAAAGAAATGAGAATGAGGGAAATTAATAATTTCATGTGGTTGACTCCTTTTAGTATTTATATAATCTTGCCCGGCACCTGCAGTAAGTAAACAGCAATAAACTTCCTATCCTTGTACTTCATTTCTAAACAGCGGGTGCCGGGCAAGTGCGTTGAAAATATTGATACAGAACACCAACATGCCCGTCACTATTAACTACAACTTT
>PWTU01000073.1 GCA_003562775.1 Ignavibacteriales bacterium | reverse complement strand
TCTCAAAATAAGATAGGTGGGGGAACGTTACCGGAGCGAAATCTTATATCCGGAAATGACAGGATCGGTATCTCTGTCCTAAGAGGTTTGGAAAACAAAATCGAGGGAAACTACATTGGTACCGATGTCACTGGTGTAGGAAATAGCGAAATGGGGAACAGAACCGGTATTTCCGTTCTTGATAATTCTCCATTAACTCGAATCGGCGGAAATGCTGAAACAACAGGTATGCCTCCCGGAAATGTTATATCAGGTAATGAAAGAAACGGCATTGTTCTCAGTGGAGACGAGATCTATGTACAAGGTAATTTGATAGGACTTGATGCTTCCGGGGAATCTGACGTTGGTAATGGCTGGAATGGAATTTTTATTCTTGGCGGCAAAAACAATATCATTGGTGATGAACCCGGAAGTCAGATACCGGGTGCGGGGAACCGGATAGCGTTTAATAAAGAGAACGGGATAGAACTTGCAACGTCGGAAACGTTTGGTACTCCATTGAATAACACGATTCTCGGTAATTCCATTTTTTTAAACGAGGGACTCGGTATAGATCTTGGCGGCGATGGTGTGACTCCAAACGATCCCGGCGATCTGGATGACGGACCCAACAAGCTTTTCAACTTTCCCGTCATCAGCGACCTGGAGCGGTTAAGTGTTTCCGAATTACTGTTTACCGTCAACCTTGATACCAATGTTCCTAATGAGGATGTTATTGTAGAGTTCTTCGGTAATGTCGGCTGCGATCCGTCGGGCCACGGGCAGGGGCAAATTCCGCTGGGCAGAAGAACGGTTAATATCGGCGGTGACGGGACTGTGTCATTCGATCACACGCTGAATATATCAGAGTGTAGTTTCATTACAGCAACGGCAACAGATCCGGAAGGAAATACATCCGAGTTTTCCGCGTGTGGTGTTTTAAAAAGCGACTGTCTGAGTATTGTCGAGGTGCAGTTCTGGCATCAGCCGCCCGGAGAAGATCCGGTTGAAACGCACCGAACCGTCGATGGTAACCACGTCGTTATCAAAACGCTCGTGGAGAATAAAGCCGCTTCTCCGCTTGGGTCAAACGCTCAAATATTCGAAATAAACAGTGCACGGAATTTGACACCGGAACCGCTTGAAATTATTTACGCCCCCGGGCAAGTAACAACATTTGAACATCCATGGAATACACTGAGATTCGCCTGGGAAGACGACGCTAATTCCACGCTGAGTATTCCCTTCAGCGACCGGCGAGTAAACGTGGGACTTTATGAATCGACTGATAATGGGATAGAGATTATCGATGCATTGGCTACCGACGTGACGGTTATTCCCCGTCCCGTTATCATGGTTCATGGTTTGTGGTCGAGCCATGAAACCTGGAATTTTTTCAAGCCAATGTTCCCGGCTGTTCATCCTGAATGGGAGGGGTGGGCTATTGGAGACGGCAAGGCACCGGGGATTATGAATACAGGCATTCGCCCAAGTTTAACCGATCCTGTAAGTTACGGCACGGCGCATACGACTACCACTATTGCAGAAAATGCGGTTCAACTTAACAATTACATTGCAGGTGTAAGGGATATAACAGATGCGCAGCATGTCGATATCGTGGCGGGAAGCATGGGAGGACTTATAGCGAGGCATTACGTAGATCGATTGATGCCAAATACAATTCTGGGTGATCCTGTTGTTAAACAGATGATCATGCTGGGAACACCCAATCTAGGATCGCCGTGTGCCAATCTCTGGATGTCCCTCTGGTCTTTACCGAACGTAGTTATAAGTGCAGCTCAAGCATTTTACATTCCTCCACCGATGGGTATCATCGGAGCCTCGGTCGGATTAATCACCCGAAATGAAATGCTAAAGAAATCCGCAACCAATGTTTATCAATTAACCCCGGAATATGTCCAGGGTACATTTAATAGGCGTATTAGAGATCAAAAGGGTGTCCCTTTTCACACTTTTGTCGGTGATTCATTCTGGTATACATGCCAGGAACTATATAATTACGGTGATGTGGTTGTTTCTTTAAATAGTGCCCTTGCAAATACATATCCACATGTATTACGATGGAACAGCGTAGTAAGAGAACCGGTTCAACATGAAGTGTTGAATAAAGTACCGGGTTCATTTTTGTTTGTACGAGAGATTTTAAGCAATACTCCAGGTACTAACACGCCACAAACCCAGGGTTTGGTGGTTCAGGAAGAAACGGATATTGAATCAACATCCGGTTCCGTAAATGACCCCCAAATCATTGCATCCCTTTTTGTTCCGGTAGCTCCCGGTGAACCGACTCCTGTGGTATTCCCATTGTCCGGCGCGGATGCATTTGGCGCCTCTGTTTTAGTTCAGGGTGAAAACTCCGTTCGTATGAGAATCACGAATCCTTCGGAAATAATTACGGATGTAATAGAACGAGACGCGGCTGCTAATTTTGTAACGTATAATGTACTTTCACCGGATGATGGAAAATGGGTCGTAGAGTTAGAGCATGAACAAGAGAGTGATACGCTTTATGTCCCTTTAGTCGCGTGGCAATATGGCGGTTCACTGATGCTGGACTTTGATGTCGCGGCCGGAAATCCGTCTGACAGAATGCAGATCCGTGCTTCGATCATGGATGATGGAGTTCCTGTAACCGGCGCCGAAGTCTTTGCCACGGTTGTCTCGACGAGGGATACAACAGTTACCGAAGTTGAATTGTTTGACGATGGAGAGCATGGAGATGGAGAAAAGGATGACGGCGTTTACGGTAATGT
This sequence comes from Ignavibacteriales bacterium, assembly GCA_003562775.1. Classification (GTDB taxonomy): domain Bacteria; phylum Bacteroidota; class Ignavibacteria; order T3Sed10-11; family T3Sed10-11; genus T3Sed10-11. Next base: position 1,488 of record PWTU01000073.1, on the reverse strand, counting down.
GACCGAACTTCTACCGTTGGATACGTACATTGTCGGGGTGTGGGCCAATATCGATGGACAGTTTCGCGGTGCTCATCAAATAGTACATTTCACCGGCACCAACGATACAACGGGAGTGAATCTTTCTCTCAGCAAAATAAGCTCACCGGAAATTGCCGAAATCGACGAGGAAATAGTCTATACACTGCGCATCTACAATGCCGGCCCGGAACCGGCTACGGGGTTGACGCTTTCCGATCCATTACCCGAAGGGATGACATTTGTGTCTGCAGCAACTCCGCAGGGAAGTTGTGCTGTCGAAAATGATATTGTTCATTGTGAGGTCGGAGAGTTGGCAGTTGATGAGACGGTAATTGTGGAAATAACGGTGACTACCTCGGAACCGGGTTTTTATACGAACGATGCAACCGTCTTTGCCGATCAGAGTGACCGTAACCCGTCTCTCAATTCGTCGAGAGCGATAACGGAAGTTGTTATATCAACCGGTCTTAATGAACCAATCGACATACCCGACGAATTTGCGCTTCATCAGGCATATCCGAATCCGTTCAATGCGGAAACGATTATACGGTATGATGTGAAGGATAATACCCATGTTGTATTACAGGTATTCGATATTCTCGGCAGGCCGGTTGCTGTGCTCGTCAATGAGGAACACACTCCGGGGAGATACGAAGCAGTATTCAACGCAGGCCGGCTCGCTTCGGGGGTGTACCTGTACAGGATTGAGATGGGTGAATTTCAGAAGGTGAAGAGTATGCTGCTGATCAAATAACGATTGATTTACAACGGATGGAACGGATTATACTGATGAAATTGGAATTTTTATTAAGCCATAGTTGAGTTTACTCTAAAGGGTAAAAATTTGCCGCAAAATCACGTAGACACTAAGAATGGACAGAGTAGGGATTCAATGTGAATAGTTATTTGAGTAGCTTTGTGCCTTAGAGTTTTTGTGGCGATTATTCTATAACAATCAATAATCCCGGATGTATACTGCCTCCAGGCCGGACCAGATAATATCCTTCCCCAAAAATTAGATTTTTCTAATAAAAATCCGTTGCAATTCCCGATTTTATTTAGTATTTTAAGTACCCTTTTTGTAAAGTGCTAATTGTTTGATTACGTAGTAGAGTACCTATCAATAATCGAATTATAACAGGTATTTTATATAAAGTCGAAAGCGTCGATTTCTATTAATTTATGTAGGGTGTGAATAAATAACGATGGGCCTTCATATTAAGGCAAGCGGTAAATATTTTCGTGTAGGAGAAGAGAAGTTTTATGTCAAGGGCGTAACCTACGGCCCTTTTCGTCCTCTTGACAACGGCAGCGAATACGGAACCGAAGATGTAGTCAGCCGCGATTTCTCGATGATGGCGGAAAACGGCATCAACACCGTCAGAACATATACCGCGCCGCCGGCATGGCTACTGGATATTGCACAAGAGAACGGCCTACGCGTCTTTGCCGGTATTCCCTGGGAAC
>PWTU01000046.1 GCA_003562775.1 Ignavibacteriales bacterium | reverse complement strand
TCCATTGTGGAACTTATATTTATTTGTTTTTGATATTTCTTGAAATTCTCAGCCTGTTCAAAAATCTCCCTGTAAACTTCATCCCGGTCCTACCTGAGGATAGCCGTGCCCGGCCAGGAGGATGATCAGATCAGCCTTGAGTTCGGCCTTGATGTCGTCGCGGCGATCCCAGTTTGTTTATCTGACCTTGTCCTCCACAACTTCCTTGACTGCTTTGGATAGAGGGATGAGTTTATCTTCAGGATAGATAAAATCGTATTTCAGGGCCAGGGACTTGAGGATATCGTAAAATCTGGGAATGGACCATTACGAGGTCCGCAAATTTCTTGGTTGGCATCACCATATGATAACATGCATGCTGGGGCACTTTTTTCTTTGGCACTTAAAGCTCAGCTTGGGAAAAAAAGCACCGTCCATTACGCTGTCGCTGCTTAGGATGCTTTTCAAGACCCAGCTTCCCTTAAGATTGTTAGATCTTCAAACATTGATAGAACATGTTGTATGGATACAAGATCGAAATCATCGAGCCCGGCTGACTGTTTTATCCACTGATGAAACTGCGTTTGACAGAAAAAGCATTTCTCACCGAATTTCAGCTTGATTTCGGGGTACACGTGTCCACTGTTGGTAATCGTTTCCTGAAAGAATTTCCAGATCACGCATTTCATACAGATGTCTGCTCTTGTCGTATTCATCCCAGAAAGCTGGATCAACATGGTAAATCTCATCATTGTCCGGATTGTAGACCCGGCTGTATCCCAGCATGGCATCACTTCTTTTCTGTGCGATGACATCGTGAGTTCTGTTCCTTGCTCTCCAGCCCTGAACAATCATCTCAGAAGTCTCCCGCAAAGTTTGACCTGCCCGGACCACCTGCTCAAAAGCCGCCTGTGAAGCTGCCATGCTCTGTTGAACATACTGGGGAGAAACAACAAAACTGGACAATGACTCTGCTAACACAGGCTGAAGGACGGCAAACTCTTCCAGAGGAGCTGTTATTCCGGAAACCATGAAAGCATAGCCATTCCCGCCGCCCGGACCCCCCATATGCTGCATGAACGGTGCGGTTGTGCATGTAAACTGCCCTTCGCCCACAGCTCCACCTTTAGCAAACAAGGCACGTGTCAATGCTGCTTGACCACCGGATATCTGCGAACTCACTGCTGTTGACGAGATTAAAGTGAAGTCTGACAACTTGGGAGCCTGGGGCATGAACTGCCTGGCAATTGGGGTGGATATGATCCGCTCAAAGTTAGCCAGAAAGTTTTCAGGAGTTAAAGGGCTGATTACCGGCATCTCAATCCAGGAAATTGGATATCCTCCCATCTGCATGTACCTGATATCTATCTGTTTCTGCTCATGGCTCATGTACACAGGTCCTATGGAACCAAAATAAAATATCTGCCGAAGATGATTTTCCCTGTCACGAAGAACAAAGGCCAGTTCAGCGCACTGCCCGGCAACATACAGATCCCAGCCCTTGGGCGCATTTATGGAAAAATAACCCTTGTCCTGCCTGATCAGCTGCAAATCAAGCGCATCAGCCGTTTTCAGAATGCTTATGGAGGCAAGTACAACAAGTGACAAAATTACAAGGTTTTTTTTCATAACCATCTCCCTGACTGGTTAGACTGGATTTGTTTTAAACTGACCATATATCATTTATGACCGGTTTCATGCGGTATCCCTGACATCCATTTTCATTTCTTACCAGCCTGTTAGGCCTTTGATCTTCGGATGAGCTAGCCTGAAAGTCAGGCCCGGCACATGCATGTATCTCGATTATCATCTGAAATATCCTGCCTGATCTTATTATTCTAGTACTTCGTTTCATTAAAAAATTTACGTCCATGAAGATTCAAGAGCAAATTTATTCCAACGGAAGACTACCGGAGCAGAGTTCATCTCTTCGATGCCTTTCAGGATTCGCTCCTTAAGTTCTTCCTTGGATGATACCCGAATGTGCCGCAAAAAAGTACGGGCCATTTTTGAAAATGCAGACTCAATCAAGTTTAACCACGAACCGTGCTTTGGAGTATGAACATACTCAAATCTGTTGGGCAGGGAAGCTCGGACCAACATATGGAGCTAAAGAAGAAATCTTAGTTCAAGTCTCAATCCCCTCCAGTCGGGGCATTTCTTCGGACAACTATGTTTACGAAGTTATTGACTACGAGGTTGTGTCTCAATCCCCTCCAGTCGGGGCATTTCTTCGGACGAAGGACCGGAAAGATTCATTTACTTTGCGGATTTAGTCTCAATCCCCTCCAGTCGGGGCATTTCTTCGGACGCAATCAATAGAGCCTGGACTATTGAGCAAGTGCAGGTCTCAATCCCCTCCAGTCGGGGCATTTCTTCGGACAAAACCTGCCAGACGAAATAAATTTGGGGTATGTAAGTCTCAATCCCCTCCAGTCGGGGCATTTCTTCGGACCAAGGCAACATCAAGCAATAAGAACAAGGTCCAGGCGTCTCAATCCCCTCCAGTCGGGGCATTTCTTCGGACCAGGTGGTTTGAGTACACTCAGAATTTCCGCAACATGTCTCAATCCCCTCCAGTCGGGGCATTTCTTCGGACAATAACGAAATTATCTCTATCTTAGCTACAAAAAGAGTCTCAATCCCCTCCAGTCGGGGCATTTCTTCGGACTTTGAACGAAGGGAGGAAAAAGACTATGACTATTAAGTCTCAATCCCCTCCAGTCGGGGCATTTCTTCGGACCCACCAAAATTCCCCGGGTAAAAGAAATTACAACACGTCTCAATCCCCTCCAGTCGGGGCATTTCTTCGGACCGCGAATTTATGCCAATGCCAAGATGAACATGATGAGTCTCAATCCCCTCCAGTCGGGGCATTTCTTCGGACTGAATCTCAAGACAGACGATATTGTCAGGCACACCAGTCTCAATCCCCTCCAGTCGGGGCATTTCTTCGGACTCTTTCCAAACATTACGGATTGATGGCCCCTGTTTTGTCTCAATCCCCTCCAGTCGGGGCATTTCTTCGGACGTATTTCACAGATATAAGAGCTGAAAATGGAGGCTTGTCTCAATCCCCTCCAGTCGGGGCATTTCTTCGGACAGATACGGCCAACGTTTTCCCAGACTTCGCAAGAAGTCTCAATCCCCTCCAGTCGGGGCATTTCTTCGGACGGTGAGGAAAATGCCCTCTGGCTTCTCAATTCTGGGTCTCAATCCCCTCCAGTCGGGGCATTTCTTCGGACAGCTGATCTTGAATATAGACTTGTCTAATCTATTGACAGTCTCAATCCCCTCCAGTCGGGGCATTTCTTCGGACTGGGTAAGATCTGGACCAAAGAGGAGACTCTATTTGTCTCAATCCCCTCCAGTCGGGGCATTTCTTCGGACGCAATGTGCCGGTGAACAATCACGAAGGGGTCAAACTTGTCTCAATCCCCTCCAGTCGGGGCATTTCTTCGGACCGACAACAGGCAATGTTTTTCGTACGTAAATATGAGTCTCAATCCCCTCCAGTCGGGGCATTTCTTCGGACTATTGCAGATTGCGGCGGATCTGCAACCGACAACAGGTCTCAATCCCCTCCAGTCGGGGCATTTCTTCGGACTGAATCTGTAGACCCGAAAGTAGTTCCTCATATCTGTCTCAATCCCCTCCAGTCGGGGCATTTCTTCGGACATTTAATAGATGATTTCACAATCGGGCTATACTATGTCTCAATCCCCTCCAGTCGGGGCATTTCTTCGGACTTTATTGCCTATTAATTGGTTTGAGAAACAAAGAGAGTCTCAATCCCCTCCAGTCGGGGCATTTCTTCGGACAGGAAAGCAAGCCTTTGTCCCCATTGGACCTTGAAAAGTCTCAATCCCCTCCAGTCGGGGCATTTCTTCGGACAATCAGCCCCATCTGGTCTTGTAGGCCATGCTAGGGTCTCAATCCCCTCCAGTCGGGGCATTTCTTCGGACCACGGCAAGAGCGCGACTGCAAGGTGGCCTACTATGTCTCAATCCCCTCCAGTCGGGGCATTTCTTCGGACCAAGCACCCTGTAACGGGCATCGTGAACCTCCTCAGTCTCAATCCCCTCCAGTCGGGGCATTTCTTCGGACGTTGTGTCGGTAGTACCAACAACAGTTTTAAAAAATGTCTCAATCCCCTCCAGTCGGGGCATTTCTTCGGACTCTGCCTTCATCAGACCTTAACCTGTCTGGCATCCTGAGCTAAATTCCGTATATATCCCCTCCTTGCGGAAATCAAGACAATTAC
>PWTU01000009.1 GCA_003562775.1 Ignavibacteriales bacterium | reverse complement strand
TGCGCAGCGCGTCGTGCAGGGCGCGATCGGGCTCGGTCCAGCGCCGAGCCTCGCCGGATCGCGACTCCGGGGCGGCGTCCTGACCACGCTGGATCGCTTCGAGCAGCGTCTCGGCATGCTGGCGAAGCTGGGGACGGCGTCGCTGGCTGCGGCGGACGAGCTGGGGCGCGGTCCTCGGCGGGTCCGTGGCCAGGTCGCGCAGGACGTCGTCGTGGAGCAGGCGGTTCGGTGCGACGTCGTGCTCGCGGGCGATCGCCTCCCGGGCCTGCCACAGCGACCGGAGGATCGAAAGCGTATATCGAGGACGGCGAAGACGGATTCATTTGCGGAGATAGTGAAGATGAAGTTACAGACGGTCTGCATCGTGCGCTTTCCCTTTTTAATGATAATAACGAGAATCTGAAGCGTCGCAGTGAAATGATCCGAAAGGCGCAGCGTAAAGCCGATCCGTTCGATTGGGAAAGAATCGTCGCGGAACGTTTGATCCCATATTACCGCTCGGTATTGAACCTGCAATGATGGCATTATGTACAAAACGAAAGATAAAGACGACAAAAAACCGGAAAAAACTATTCAGTGGTTTGCCGAAGGTATGACGCCGTACTGGAATACATACTTCGGTGAATTAGCCCGCGAATCCGGCATCAATTTATATGTACATTATAGAATCGGGATTCCGAAAACACATCCGTGGGAATTTAACGGCGCCATTGATTACAAGCACAGGAATTTTATTAAACCCCGGATAATTCCGGATCTTCCGGCCATCAGGTCGGTAATAAGCGGGCGCGACTCGCTGTTTGTATTTGCAGGGACAAAAGGCCTGAGCAAGGTTATTCTCCTGCTTTTGGTAATTGTCATGAAACGAAGGTTCATCTATCTTAACGATACCTTTCCGGCAGATTACCTTGATGGTTGGAAAGGAATTCTTGCCCGCCGGCTGCTTCTATTCCTTGTATTTCGATATGCCGGTAAAGTGCTCTCAACCGGTGTTGCCGGAGTAAACCGGGTGAAAGAATTCGGGTGTCCGGAGTTGAAGACAGTAAACTTTCCGTATTTTATCGATATCCCCGGTCTACGTGAACGAAGCACCGGGGAAAAGATGATACCCCTCATCTGGAAAGATCGAATCTATCCCGATGATGTGGTATTTCTCGCATCCGGGTTATTTATTGAACGAAAGGGATTCGATAAAATTATAGATGCATTCGGCCGCCATCGGGACAATACCGGCGCCCGGAACGTTAAACTTGTGATTGCCGGAGACGGTCCGTTGAAAGTACACCTGCAGCAAAAAGCGGTTGAGTTGCAATTACATGACAGGGTGTATTTTACCGGGTGGGTGGCTCCCCAAAATATGGATAATTTTTATGCAATGGGAGATGTATTCATTCATATGGCCCGGTTTGAACCCTATGGAGTTGTAGTTCTTGAAGCAATGGCTCGTAATCTTCCGGTTATTGGAAGCGACGGAACGATGGCGGTGCTCGACAGAGTACGTCATGGTGAGAATGGTTTCATTATTAAATCGGGAAATGTGGATGAGCTTGCAGTTACTATCGAGTATTGCAGAACCCGAAGAGACAGTTTACGTGCGATGGGTGAAGCAGCACGGAAATCTGCTGAACTATGGCCGCCCGGCAGGGGTGTACAAATTATCAAGGAAATTGTGAACTCATGAAAGTAGTGCTTGTCGGTTCGCTTCCACCACCGTATCATGGAGCGACGATATATTTTCAATCGTTGTTGCATTCGGAAATCCGTGACCGGTATACGGTGCACCACCTCGATACATCCGATCACCGGAGTATCGATAATATCACAAAGCTCGATTTCACAAATGTCTATCTCGGTATAAAAAATATTTTTCAGCTCATCGGAATGCTCCGGTCGCACAAGCCCGATATCGTTTATATTCCGGTCGCATCCAGCACGCTGGCGTATTTCCGTGACGGTCTGCTTATTAGCTGTGCACATTTTTTTTCGCAGGCAAGAATTATTATTCATCTGCACGGAGGTGAGTATTTTAGGCAGGAATTTTATAACCGTGTGAACAGACCGGTGAGATGGTTTATTCGAAAAACGTTGTCGTATGTTCACACCGCTATTGTGCTCGGCGAAAGCGTACGGCACGTTTTTACCGACCTGGTAAACCGGGTGGAAGTAATTTCGAACGGCATAACGGATATGATGAATGGACGGACAGGATCGAAATCACCGGATCGGCCGGTGGTCGGTTTCATGGGTAATTTGTTTGAAAGTAAAGGAATCCTCGATGTAATAGAAGCTGCGCAAGTAGTAGTAATGCGGCATCCCGATGTTACTTTCAGGATTGCCGGTGCATGGTTTGACCGCGAACCGTCGACGAAAAAGAAGGCAGATGAATTAATAGACAGGCATGGATTACACGACAGAATTAATTTCTCCGGAGTAGTTCGAAACGGCGACAAAGAGAAATTTTTCTCCGATACATCTATCTTTGTTTTTCCTTCCCGCTATGAGGGAATGCCGCTGGTAATTCTGGAAGCGATGGCAGCCCGACTGCCGGTTGTTTCTACAAAGAACGTCGGTGTTATACCGGAGGTAGTCATCGACGGTGAAACGGGAATACTGGTCGATAAAAAATCGCCGGATCAGATTGCCCGCGCCCTGATATATCTCATCGAGAATCCGGAAGTCCGGCAAGCGATGGGAGAAGCCGGCAGGAAGCGGTTCGAGAACTTCTACACAATCGAAAAAAATATTGAGCGGATGATCGGTGTTTTCGAAAAAGTGTATTAACAAGAGGGCAAGTGCGGCTGTTCCCCTCTAACAAGAGGGGTTAGGGGTGTGTGCGTGAAAGGAAGTAAAATATTTCAATCGATCAAAAACACACCCCCGCCGACACACAGTCCGGCGCGCCCCCTCTTATTAGAGGGGAGTCCCTCGCGCGTGCCATCGAGCGGGCAAGTGTGGCTGTTCCCCTCTAACAAGATGGGTTAGGGGTGTGTGCATGTAAAGATCAAAATACATTTATTTCCATGAAAATCCACTACAACCCGAAACCTGTACATACCCGTAAGTTACGCAACAATGCGACTGCATCGGAAAAGCGATTATATTTAAAAAATGAATCAAGCTGTAAAACTTAACCTCGGCTGCGGCGCTCAAACGCCCGATGGATGGATTCACGTCGACTTTGCGCCCGGCGCCCGGTTTGCTAAATTTCCGTTTTTCCGTTCAATTAACAAAAAATTAAAATTGTTCGATATTAATTGGAACAGGAAGATTATAATCCACAATCTGACTAAAAAATTCCCATGGAAAGAATCTTCAGTCGATGTTATTTACAGTTCCCACACGCTGGAGCATTTCACAAGGGAAGACGGGCGACGATTTCTTTCGGAATGTTACAGAGTTCTTCGAAAAGACGGCATTATCCGGATAGTAGTTCCCGATTTACGGTCTCTGGTTGATGAATATTTAAAGAACAACATACCTGCGGATCAATTTGTTGAAAATCTTGGTGTGTTATATGAAAACAGATCCAATGTTTTAAAGAAACACATGGTGAAATTTATAGAATTCCCTCATAAATGTATGTACGACAGCCGGAGATTAATTGAAATAATGCGTGATATCGGCTTCGATGTATCATGCCGCGCGGCTTTTGATAGTGATATCCCTGATATTCGAACTATAGAGTTGGAAGAACGAACCGAAAATGCCGTGATCGCGGAGGGGCGAAAAACATAAACAAATTACCAAATCCATTGAAAGTACTTATAAATTGAAAATCCTATTCCTTAGCCATGCCCAGTACATAACGGTTGCATTACCGAAAATAATCGAACAGGCCGAGATGTGTGCGAGCAAAGGCCATGACGTGACGCTGGTTGCAACCTCGAAGAAAAATGTATTGAAAGTCGAAACCTTTACCAAAAACGGAGTCAGGTATGTTATTTCCCCGAGCATCCTGCCCGGGAAATACCGGCACGGCGCAGATGTATACGATGCGCTGCGGAGAGGACGGTATCTTTCGAAACATTTCGAATTCGATATTATGCATGCTATCGACAGCAGACCGACGGTAATTTTGCCGGCATTATATTTAAGGAAACGAAAGAAAATACCCCTGATTCTGGAGTGGTCGGATTTGTATTCCGACGGCGGCACGATAAGCGAACGCTCGTCGAAACTCTACGGGAGAACGTTCGGACGAATAGAATCGTTCTTTGAAACCGGATTCAGAAAATATGCCGACGGTGCGACGACCATTACGA
>PWTU01000154.1 GCA_003562775.1 Ignavibacteriales bacterium | reverse complement strand
GTATCGATATCCCATACCGGAGATAGATTGGTGATTGATGCCTCAGCGAAATCTTCATAGTAGTAAACGCTCTTACGCGGAAGTTTCGATTTTCTTAACCAACGTTTATCGAGATCGTCGCGATATACGGGAATACGAAAATGCTTTAATTCTTCGAGTGTCGGAAGTACGGTCACCTGCTGATAATCGAACAAATCGCCGGCGATAATGAGATGCCATGGCGCTTCCTCCCGTTTCTCAAGCCATGACAGAAACGATTCGAACACATGATCGTGAGTAAAATCTTCGAGCTGCGATGTAAGTCCGGTCTCCGGATCGACGCCCGCACACATATGAAAATCGCTGATAATTACAGTATTCATGATGCGACAAACTCCGCCGCCGTATGTGCAATTCCCATTACCATTGCCTGACAATTGGTGCTGATGTTGCCGGGAAAAATGCTTGCATCGGCGACATATAAATTTTCATACCCGTGTACACAGAATGAATGATCAACCACGCCGCGTGACGGATCTTCGCACATTATATTCCCTCCCTGCGGATGTGCAGAACCGAGCAGCAGGTCGTCGGGCCGTTTTATTCTGCCTAATATCTCGTCTATATCGCCCCGGTGTGTAAATTCGAAATACCGGAAGGTTGCGGGATAAACCGATAAAGCGCCGCCCGCAAAATAAATATTGGAAAGTATCCGGATTCCTTTTTTCAATCTTTCGATCTCGGGCTTTGTAAACTGGATATCTATAACTACATTATTTTTTTTGTTTAGCCGGATTACCCCGCGCGGATCCGTCGCTGTCATAACTCCCGCCTGTGCAAAACGGTTATATCGTTTCATGCGGTCGATATGCGTACCGAACCACCCACCGAGTCCGATTGCAAATGCTCCCGGAGGAGAGAAAAAAGTTTCGACAACAAGATCGTCATCAACCCCGGCAATCGCAGTCAAACCTACCCCGTCGTAGCCGTTGCACTCCTCCTCTGTCTCAGCGGTCACCAGCACTCCACCCAGAATATGAAAACGTTTGCCGGTATTTCCGCCGGCGGTGATACCGCTTTTCAGCAAGACTTCAGACGATCCAACTGCACCTGCGGACACGACCACAGCATCGATGTTCACTTTTTCTTTCCTGCCATCGCGGACATATTCAACGCCATTGACCGAAGTCCCGTTTAAAAGCAGCCTGACTTCTCTGCACCGGTCGACAACCACCGCACCTTTCGACTCCGCCCAGGGAATGTACGTAACGAGCATCGACGTTTTGCGATTATACCGGCATCCGTAATTACACCATCCGCAGGCAATACACTCGTCGCGGTTATGGTTGAGTATCCGTCCGGGAATACCAAGTTCGCTGCATCCTTTCAGAAAGACATCGGTGCCTTTATTTACGATCTCCGGCGCGATTGGACTTACATGAAGATTTTTTTCCAGTTCTTCGAATGCAACGATGAGCCGTTCGCGGTCAATTTCCGCACCCTGTTCTTTCCATGCCGGAAGAACTTTATCAAGGTCGGGACGAAGCCAGATGGCATTGTTGATCACGGTTGAACCGCCCACGGTTTCTCCCTGCAGAATAACGGTATCGTTGTCGCGGGTAGTCTGCAAGCCGCCCCTTTTGTATACGCGCGGCACCATATTCAGTTCATTATGTTCAAAGGTGACCGGATCCTCCCGCCTGCCCCGTTCGAGGACAATGACGCTTAAACCCCGCCGGGCAAGTTCAAACGCCATGACGCTGCCGGCAGCGCCGGAACCGATAACTGCAACATCATAATTCATTCACGCCTCCCTGACACGGTAGATACGCACCTGAAGATGTTATACTCGTTGATGCGTTTTCGGTAATTGATCGACGTCCATCGCCCGTTTTCGATCATCGAATTCAATATACCCGATGGCCGAACGGACAGACGGATCGGTATAGTACGGAAATGTCGACAATAATTTCAATGTCCGTGCGATATCCTTGAAAATGCCGCGCGACCAGATTATTTTCTTAACCACACGGCGTCGTTCATGTGTACCGAGTTCGCTGAACGGAAACGGCCGGAAAGCCATTAACGGTAATATCCATTCGAGCAGAAATAACACCCTGCGAATATCTTTCTTCGCCGCCGGCGAATGCATTCTCGCAAGAAGATGATCGGCGCGTAAAGCAATTTCTATCGGATGTAATTTCTTTTCTTCATCGTCGATCATCACATCCGCGACGGCGATCATTGTTTCAAACTGACGGAGCGAAAAGAATCGCGGTACAAAACGGGCTGAGACAGCTTCACGTCGTGCGAGGATACATGCGACATACATAATAATAAGTACAATACTTATTATTCCCGAAAACAGAATCTGATTAACTATCGCAAATATTCCCCACACGATGCCGGTGAGCAATGTAAGCCGCAACCCGAGGTTCATCGTCGGGCGGTTTTGCCGAATACCGCCGCTGCCGAGCCCGAGCAGCAGTCCAGAAGTGAAGACGGCAAATATCAATACCCCGCCGGACAAAGAACTAATTCCGATTTTCGGAGCCGTTATATACAGTGCTGCCGCGCCGACGATCATACTAATCGCAAAAATATTTCCTGTCGAAGAGAGAAACACTTCAGTGATATTATAACCGTATCGTCGCATCGGAAAAATCATGCGGGTATCCTCCGTTCTTTTTCCGGATCGGTATTCTTTGTAAACAGATTCTCAAAGAAACGTACAACCGCCTGTGTAATACCGAAAAACCATTGCCACCTGCTTACAGGCGGGAAACGTTTATCCATCCGGCTTGCCATCGCCCGCGACATAAACTTGCTGAGGTAATAGAATTCCTCCAGAATGTTCAACGCAATTACGACAAACGGTCTGACATTGCGCCATGGATACCACGGCGTCATGTTCCCTATTCTCTCTATGTGTATCGTCCCCCATCGATGCATCGCATCCTGTATAACATAATTGTGAGCCGGGTTAACCTGCATTTTTTCTCCCGCTACCCAATCGAGAGCATAAATATTTTCCGATGCAAATATAGTTCTTGTTTGGTTGGGATTTGCGTCACGCACATGTCCGGTGAGACCATCGCCGCTCGTCCACGCATCAAGGAAACCGAAATGTACCGGAAAGGCATCGGCGATCAGAACGGTCGATTGAAAAAACTCTATTCCCTTGCCATGATAATGTTTCATCTTATCCCATTTGGGAAGACACCCGTACACGTTCTTCAAACACGCAGTATAGAAACACTGCCAGTGTGTTTTATTCTTTGCAAACGAAATGCGGTAATGGGCATCCCGCCATATTCTTCCCACAACATGCTCACCGAGAACACTACCGTAATCGTGCTCAACCGGATCGTCGGTAAGGTCAACAATCTCATACCCTTTGCCGGAGTAGCCGCACATTTCTGCAACTTCCGATACAGTCCGGTTTGTATAAGCGTAGTTATATACGTTCTGCGCTTCAACAACGAAAAACCGTCTGAACCCCTCGGTGTGCATAAAATGAATAAGTTCTTCGACAAGTGCAGGATCTGTATACACCGGAGAGTCGGGTTCATAAATTGAAGCGGTCATGATATTCGGCTTTATTGCTATAACAAATTCATCTTTTGGAATACCGCTGGATTGCCATGATTTATTGAGATGACCGATAAACTGTGCCCGAGTGACGGCATCCCGGAAAGTTTCAAACTTCTCAGTTCCCGTTGCAATATACACCTTTGCGTCCCGGGAATAGACAAGATGTGAATGTGTTAGGGACATTCTGAATGTTATATTATATATTGATCAACTCTACTACAGTATCCTAAATGTAGAAAAAATTAATAATAAATTTTTTATTATGCAAGCAACTGCGAAGAAAAATTAATCAATAATTTCGTTAATTATAGCCGTCCATACAAAATAAAAATATTTTGGTATTCCCGAATATTTTCTTGCTTTTCTTATTTTCAGTTTTTATATTCCAACTTAATGTTGATTATCGCTCAACAACATTTTCCAAAAAAGTGGAGTCGCTCATGGTGGATGTAAATAACTTCATCTACAATTCTCTTAAAGCGGATCCTGCTCGTAGGTGGGTTTTTACTAGCACGCCACGATTCACGTCGAAAACTATATCTCCGGATCTTCATATCCGGCTTCTATATAAATCCATACATCCATGACTAATACAAATATTTTACAAACATCTTATTAAACACTATGCCGAACGAACAACTTATCCCACTCGCTCCTTTACTAATTGCATTGGGTATTATGCTGGCAATCGC
>PWTU01000214.1 GCA_003562775.1 Ignavibacteriales bacterium | reverse complement strand
CCAATTTCCGATACGACTATTCTCAGCTCAATGGCGTCGGCCTGCGATCACATTGACCACGTGAGAACGCAGCTTCCTTACGCTGTGGTTGTCGCGTTTATCGGAATGCTCATCGGTGATATTCCAACCGCGTATGGAGTATCCCCGTGGATATCGTTGTTAATAGGAATCACTATAGCATTTGGTGTTGTTTATATTTTTGGTAAAAAAGTAGAGAATAAATCGCAGCTATAAGAAAAGAAATGAAATATCCTAAACTTGACGTACTTGCAATCGCAGCCCATCCCGATGATATTGAGTTAGCTTGCGGCGGAACAATCGCAAAGCTCACAAAACAAGGAAAGAAAGTCGGCATAGTAGATCTGACTCAAGGAGAGATGGGGACGCGCGGAACGGCGGAGATTCGATTAGAGGAGGCAGAGCGAGCAGCACAAATTCTCGGCTTAACGGTGAGGGAAAATTTAAAATTCTACGACGGTAAATTTACCACCGGACACGTTAATAAAGTTCGTCTTATTCGTGTTATCAGGAGATATCGTCCCGATGTACTGCTCATTCCTCACTGGTTGGAACGTCACCCCGATCACGAACGCGCGCACCGTCTTGCGCGGGATGCCTGGTTTTACTCCGGATTAATAAAAATTCCGACCGAAGAGGATGACGGCGCCGTCCTCGAAGCGCACCGTCCGAAAATATGTTATCACTATATGCAGAAATATGAATTCGAACCGACATTTATTGTTGATATAAGCGACGTATACGAAATTCGAACCGAAGCAATAAAAGCATATCGCTCACAATTTCATAATCCGAAAAGCCATGACCCCGAAACCCTTCTCAGTAAACCCGACTTTATGCAATTTATAGAGACACGTGCCCGGTATTACGGTAATCGCATCGGGGTCCAATACGGTGAGCCGTTTTATGCAATAGAAAGTATCGGCGTAAAAGATATGTACGATCTGGTTTTTTAGAAATCCCGCTAATTAGTTACGTTTTTTGTCCAATACCTCCCGAACCCGTAGCGCGAGAGTTTGCGGCGTAAATGGCTTTTGAATAAATGCGGTTCCTAAATCGAGTAAATTACGACTGGTCATAACATTGTTCGTATATCCCGACATTAATATTACCTTGAGTGAGGTTCGTTCTTCACACAATTTATCTGCCAATTCTTTTCCGTTCATACCCGGCATCATAATATCAGCTACCAATAAGTGGATGTCATCGTTATGCTGCCGTGAGAATTCCAGCGCTTCATTTCCATCTTTTGCTTCGAGAATGGTATAGCCGAGATCTTTCAGAACTGTTGAACAAAATTGTCTGACCGAATCTTCATCCTCTGCGAGAAGAATGATCTCATTCTTTCCCCGGGGAATATCATTATAGACCGTGGATTTCTTTTTTCGTGTCTTTTTAACATCTTTCGATACACGGGGAAAATAAATTTTGAAGGTTGTACCACAGCCGATTTCACTATAACAGAATATATGTCCGTCGCTTTGTTTTACGATACCATAAACCGTCGAGAGTCCGAGTCCGGTCCCTTTTCCCTTCTCTTTCGTAGTAAAGAATGGTTCATAGATTCGATCCCGGATGTCTTCCGGGATTCCGGTGCCTGTATCGGTAATGCTCACAGCTACGTATGTTCCGGGTGATACATCCGGGTGAAGTTCGCAATAATCCCTGCTTAATTCCGTATTATATGTCTCAATGGTCAACTCACCGCCCTCCGGCATTGCATCGCGCGCATTGATAACCAAATTCATAATCACCTGTTCAACCAGAGCGGGATCAATCTCAATGGTTCCGAGCGAGTCGTCGAGATGAGTGTGCAGTCGAATCTCTTCACCCATAACTCGCCGCAACAAAGAATGCATAGCGGTAAGGATATTATTAAGATTAACCGGAACAGGTTTGGCAATATTACGTCTTGAAAATGCAAGTAGTTGTTTCACTAAATCGGTCGCTCGTTCCGAAGCTGTAACAATTTCCTGAACATTATTCTTTACCGCTTCGTCCGAAACCTGCATCGAAACCAGATCCGCATAACCGCTGATTGCAGTGAGAATGTTGTTAAAATCGTGGGCAAGACCGCCTGCAACACGTCCGACTGCTTCAATTTTCTGAGAATGACGAAGCTGTTCCTCGAGTTGTTTTTGCAAAGTAACATCCCGCAACATTCCGAGTACACCGGGCTTTCCTTCCCATTCGATAGCAGACATGCTCGCTTCAAGATGTATTTTTTTTCTCTCCCTGGTGCGGCCAACAAAGGTAATTCTGTCGGATACTTTTTCACCCCGTTCCCGTTTTTTTCTTCGTTCTTCGATCAATGGAATACTTTCTTCATCGAGCAAATTCATAAACGTGAAGTCGGGAGATATTATCTCTTCGGTTGTATAGCCGAACATAGACATGAATTTTTTATTCACCATTACAAACTGCTTGCCCTGAATAACATAGATACCGTCATTCGATTTTTCAACAATATTTCTGAGTCTCTCTTCACTTTCTTTGAGTGCATTTTCTATTTTCTTTTGGGTAGTAATATCGGTTATGAAGCCTTCCAGCATGGCAGGTTCTCCATAGCGATGTACCCCGATCCCATATTCCTTAATCCATTTCCAACTTCCATTTTTATGTTTCAAACGATACGTTAGTTCAAAGGGTCTATTCGCTCTTACCGCTTGATCTACATGCTCTACCACATAGTTCTTATCTTCCGGATGTATCAATCTTGCCAATGAAATCGTTCCGTCCTCGAATTCATCGACTTTATAACCGGTCATTGATTCGACATGATCATTTATATAAATAATGGAATACTCTTCATCATTATTACAGAGATAAATTACTCCCGGTATATTTTCGGCAAGAAGACGAAAGCGTTCATCCGAATCATGAATGTGAACACCTTCGTTTTGTCCTTCGGTTTGCTGTACTTCACAAGCTAAAGGTTGATTTGCGGTATTCCATATTCCATTCCTCTTTATCCTGCTCCGGTGTTTCATTCCCAGACTTATTATTAATACACCCGCTGCCACCGCCAATACACCGATATTTGTATATATATAGAAAAAATCTATTGTCATAGTAACGGTCCGTCTTTGTTGTTTGCTATGATTATCTCGGAAGCCGCTTTACGTAATCTGTTCATAATCGCATGATCGCTCAACGGAAAACTTTCCGCCAGGATTATATCAACTTTCTGAGCGTCAAAATAGCGCAATGTTTCAAACAGTTTTCTGCTGGCACGGTATGTGCTCATACCAAGATTCACGAGCAATTCATTCTTACGCAGATGATATTTGTGTCCGGGGAAAAATGCAAGAATTCCGATGCGCTTCTTTTGAGTACGATACTGCCGCAGCAATGCATTAATCGTCGATTTAATAGCGGGTGGTTCGCTTTCGACAAGAATCAAGCGTGCATCGGGGGCGTAGTGCCTGTATTTAAGTCCCGGCGATTTTGGTTTATGGAATAGTGAGCCATTTTTCATGACATCATTTTCTATGACTCCAATAACCTGTTCAATCTGTCTGCGGGTGATTTTCCCCGGTCTTAATAATACCGGTGGATCGACCGAACAATCTACTATAGTCGATTCCAATCCGACGTCTGCTCTGCCGCCGTCAAGAATTAATTCTATCTTTCCGTACATATCGTTATATACGTGCGCTGCCGTTGTCGGACTCGGTTTGCCGGAAACATTCGCACTTGGCGCCGCAATCGGTACACCGGAAGTTCTGATCAATGCCAGCGCAATTATATTATCGGGCATACGTAATGCAACGGTATCGAGACCTCCTGTCACCGCATCCGGGATTTTTTTTCGTTTTTTAACTACTACGGTGAGCGGCCCCGGCCAGAATGCACGGATCAATTTTTTTGTTGCAGCGGAAACATCGCGAGCGTACAATTCGATGTCTTTCTTATATCCGATATGTAAAATGAGTGGATTATCGTGTGGTCTTTTCTTTGCAAGGTATATCTTCTTAATAGCGGGTTCATGTAAACCATTTGCGCCGAGTCCGTAAACGGTTTCAGTCGGAAAGGCAATTACCCCCCCTTTACGTAACAATTGCGCGGCGCTTTCAATGTGCGTGCGTTCCGGGTTCATTTTATTCACCCGGATTACCTGAGTATTTCGATCTATTTCGTGCCGCTTCTGATTACCCATTGTATGTCTTTATTCTTTATTATTTCTCAATTACCTTGTACCACAAAGATAATGCCAATTATAGAATCTATTGTAAAATATATAGTTCCATCGTAAAT
>PWTU01000325.1 GCA_003562775.1 Ignavibacteriales bacterium | reverse complement strand
ATTTACGATAGAGAACAATAAACAAATAATAGTTTGGGCGATAGCTCATTTACATAGAAGGCCATGGTACTGGCAGTCGAGGATGAAATAATATTTTGTTGAAAGATCAACTTGATTTATAAAACCATCCACAAGTGGGGCGTCCCGCTTGCTGAATACGAAAGCATTGCTCTTAATAAAAAGTGTATATAGATTGATCCTGCTTGCGTTTTCTTCTAAGTTGGGACGCCCGTACTAACCGGATTTTCGGAAGTATTGAAATAAGCACCACCCATTGCAGTACGGGCGTCCCACCGTTGAGTGAGTGCAATGTTGTGTTGAAAAGAAGAAATATGCCTGCACCTCGAATGTAGCTATATTTAAACCGGGACGCCCCTTTATTGAGGATTTGCAAAACATAGAGAGTATAGCTCATCCGCCGGCGGGGCGTCCCGCTTGCTGAGTTGGCGATTTCACCACAAGTTTATTTTGAGTATTACGATGTATTGAGCCGGGAGGAAAATCGTGAAATACTTAACATTTCAATAAAGGATGTTGAAAATTTCCTTGATTTATTAGCTTTATTAGCTCAGAAACATTCTATCTATTATTTGCTGCGTCCAAATCTTCCTGATGAGAACGATAATATTTTTGTAGAATGTGCATTTGCAAGTGATAGTGATTATTGAGTTACGTCAAACGTTAAAGATTTCAAACAAAGTCAATTGAAAAGGTTTGGTTTTAAAGTGGTAACACCGGGAGAATTTTATAAAATAGCGGAGGTTGAAAATGAGTAACACACAAGTAGTGACAATACGGATCCCAAAAGATTTAAAAAGGAGGCTTGAGAGAGAAGCGAAATATCAAGGAGTGTCATTAAATCAACTAACTAATTACCTGATTAACTCTCAGCTGACACAACCGGAATCTGTATCGGTATTGGAATCGAGATTATCCAATAAATCCGTTGGTGACTTAAAGAGAAAAGCAAGAAAGATCATGTCGCAAGTTCCTTCACGGGACGTCCCCCGTTGGGATAAGAAAGGGAAATAATTAATGCTGTTCGGTGAACCGACAGAACACGGCGCCGGTCTTATACTTTGGGGAGATTATTACGACCTGGAGAATCTTTATGAAACTGCGGGTGTCATAGCGGATTCCATAGAACGGGAAGGTACAATGAGCGATCTTATTATGGCATTATGTTATGATATCCGTCATGCGTACCAGGGAGGAAGAGAGAAGAAAGAATTTAAAAACAATGAACTGAACAAAGTTAATTATTACGGTGTAAAAATTTTATGGCCGTATTTTATTGTCCCGGTAGGTTTGTTAAGATGGGCTGCTGCCTATACAACGACCAACAGTGACCAACAATCTAATCTTTACCGGATTGAGCATATTGTGGAAACAACGTTAAAGGTTGTGTCCTTTTCCGTAGCCGAAGAATGCATGGGTTGGCTGAAACATTTCAGCGGTTTTCCAAATGATTATCCTATTCAATTTCTCGATGAATTATCATATCGCTTTGTTTTTGATGAAAGTATTCACAGGATAAGAATTAATAGACTTCCGACAATACTAAAAATGTCGCTGGATGTATCGCAGGAATACAACAATTTTAAAGAGAATCTTTTAAAAATCGCACACGAGAAGGCATGCCATCCCGATGATTTATCTGTTAGAAATGAATGGCCGGAATTTAGTTGGTGAAAGTGATCGTTTCAATTCAATAATGGCGATTAATATAAAAAGCATCATCAACGAGTGGGGCGTCCCGCTTGCTGGAACCGTGTGAATTGCCCTTTAAAAAGATTATAGTAAATCGATCAGGCTTGTGCTTTCTTCCACATTGGGACGCCCGTACGACGATGGATTTAGGGAGATATTGTAATGAGCACTACCCGTTGCAGTACGGGCGTCCCACCGTTGAGTGAGCAAAATGATGTGATGAAAAGAATAATTGTGTTTGTATTACTAATGTGTGTATATTTGCAAACGGGACGCCCCACAACCCGGCAATCACAGAAATATTTTAAAAGATCTCCATTTAATATCACCTGCCGTTATTCTTTATAATTCCCCGGATTGAACTCATCATCATCCCTGTTTTTTGGATTATCCCGGGTATACCTTATTCCATTAAGTTATGTCTATGATTTATTATATTCAGATTAATACGTAAGGACGTTACCCCGACACGTAATTTATTTACAGCACAAAAATCTAATTCTACTGCACAATTTGTTTGCAACAAAAATTTTCATGTTAGTGTCGGGGGAACGTCCCTTCAGGCGGTTCTGATATTTGTTTTATTATAATAGTCTCACTAAAAACCAGCTACCCCCGTTCACACTAAAGTTGATTTTTTGCGGTGACGGAATCTATCGTATGGCATATTAAGAAATATATAAAAATATTTTTGTTGAAATTGGAGTATTTGCTGCTTGAGGAATATCCTGGAAATCATTTATGAAAAGCATCATCCACTTGCGGGGCGTCCCAACGTTGAGTGAGTGCAATGTTGTATAGAAAGAGATAATCGCGCTTATATCTTAAATGTCTCTATATTTGCAAACGGGACGCCCACCCTCACGGGAATTATTCCATCCGCTCCGCGGGCATTTTCATTCCCCCCTGGTGCAGGATTAATCCACTCACCGTTCCGTCGTCTTCGACCGTAAAGTGAATTTCCGCTTCGACCACCTTCAGGAAAAATTCCGTTTCGGAGGCGGGATATATCTCTACACGCTGCTGGCCGGTTGCCTGTGTATAGATGCGGTTTCCTTCTACCGTAACCGATAGAATGAAAGTCGGCGACAACTGGTATTCTCCGGCATAACGTTTAAGTATATCTTCCGGTATTTGGATTGCGGTCCGTTCTTTCGGGATCTCATACGGTTTATCAAAAACAATTGCAGCAAGGTCTCTGGTGATCTCGTTTACCGGAGCAGGGATGATATTACTCAAAACGATAATACAAACATCGTCGTCTACGAACCGGGCTATGTTTGTATGGAAACCGTTGATTCCGCCGCCGTGTGAGATCACCTTTTTATCGAACATAGAACTCACCGTCCATCCGTAGGCGTAATTATCATGTACCGGAGTGAACATATTCTCCATTAGTTTTTCATCCAGGAGCCGGTTGGTGTACAGAATACGGTCCCATTTATA
This sequence comes from Ignavibacteriales bacterium, assembly GCA_003562775.1. Classification (GTDB taxonomy): domain Bacteria; phylum Bacteroidota; class Ignavibacteria; order T3Sed10-11; family T3Sed10-11; genus T3Sed10-11. The sequence continues at coordinate 1,126 of PWTU01000325.1, read as the reverse complement.
GAGATCTCCAACCGTCGAATATAAAGCTCCTGCGGCATGCGGGATAGACATGTCTATGTACGATGCATTCACTATTTTATCGTCTTTCCGTTCGTAACCGGAAGCACGATTTAAAATGATTTTGCTGTGATTGTCGTAGCCGGAATTATGTATGCCGGCGACTTCGAATATGTGTTCCCTGACATAATCTTCGTACGGTTGCCCGGCGACTTTTTCCAAAATATAGCCGAGGAGAATATACCCCGAATTGCTATAGCTGAATTTTTCACCGGGTTCGAATTCGAGCGGTTTATCCCGGAACCGGTCGATTAAATCTTCAGGTGTTGCAGGAATCATCATTGTCTTTGTGTAATCGGGGAATGAGGTGAAGCTCGGGATTCCGGCGGTGTGCGACATTAGATGATGAATGGTGATCCTATCTCCGTCGGGGTAATCCGGTAAATAGTGGCTAATCGGATCGTAAATAGATAGTTTCTCTTTCTCGTGGAGCTGCATAATCGCCATTGTTGTAAACTGTTTGGTGATCGATCCTAAACGGAATTTCATCTCCGGGGTATGTTTAACGCCTAATTCCCGATTTGCATAGCCGTATCCTTTTGATAATACTATTTCGTCATTCTGTGCAATAAGTACTACACCGCTAAAACGATCGTTTTTTACGAATGTTTTCAGGTATTCATCTACTTTTTCCTCGATAGTGGAAGCACCCTCCGCCATACCGGCTGAAATGAACAGAAAAAACAACAATAGGGGGAGTAATTTGCGAAGTTTCATAATGCACCTTTATAACATTAGAAGTAGTGAATGAAATGAGTAAAAATAAGCATATTTTATGCATACGAAAAATAATAGCTGATGTTACGCAAAGCATAATATTTAACCCTTTCAGGGTTATGTATTGATTTATATCCCTAACCCCGTAGGGGTGATATTATGGTAGTAGCTTTTCCGGTTTTTATTTTAGAAATTTAGATATTAATAAAAGTTCTGACTTCACGGGATACAAATAAAAAACCCCATCCCGGGAGGAAAGGATGGGGTCGTAGTAGAGTGCTTTGAGGATTTGAGTGGTACACAACGGGCATCGCTCAGACCCGTTGCTTGTTTCTTGAGTCATCTGAACTCT
>PWTU01000050.1 GCA_003562775.1 Ignavibacteriales bacterium | reverse complement strand
CCACTTCCTGCGCCGCCCGGTTTACTATTTGAATGCCGCGACCGTACGTTGTCGGCAACTGAACAAGGCGGCGAATGTAATCATTTCCCAATTGCTCCCATAAATACATTGTCCACAGTGCTACTCGAGAATAATCCCGTAAAACTTCTTCGGACGTAGTTTCTCCCCATCTCGTCATAGACCGGTTAGTATTGGAAAAATACCGTGCGGGGCTCCTTAGCCCAAAACCACAGAATGCCTCTGCAAACTCCGAAAGTCCTTCATTGAGCCATGTTTCTTCTCCTGCTGTACCCCGGTAACTATGGAATACGAGATGTTGAAATTCATGCGCCAGAGTATTTAACGGCCTTTCCGGATTTCGACGTTCCTGCAGCGGGTTATAAATTCCCGGATAGGTATCGATGTAAATTATATCCCGCCTATTACTGAATTGGTTTGTTGCACTTTGATCCAATGTAAAAAAGAAACCGGCGACAAACCCGCCTCCTTCATCGGGATCCCATCCATCATGAATATCCGTGAGCAGCACATCGGTTTTCCCGTTTCCGGCGCCTCTGTTTCCGTTTTGATCGATATTTGGAGGAGAACCGAAATAATTACGCACCAATTCGAATATTCCCATATCGGGATTGTGGGAATCCGATGGCGTCCGTTCCTCCAGCGCTTCCATTATAGCATTTATCTCGGTTTGTGTTACATTCTCATTCTCAAGTTCATCAACCGAGACCCATACGTGAGAAACCTCACCCACAGCCATTAATCTTGCAGTAACCTCATCAAACCACCCCTCACTATATTGAGATCCGGTACGATCGTCAAATTTCAGCACATAGAAGCTATGTTCATCCCCGACTTCGTACGATATTTCAGCTTCCTGAAAACCCGCTTTATATAATGCCCGCTCATAAAGTTCGGGATTACGCACGCGGGTATTTTCAATCGCCGAGGAGATAAAATCATCGGTATTAATCAGGTCCGTTACATGAACAGGATACAATCCATTATCGAGTCGGATCCCATCACCGATTTGCAGAGCGGTTTGGCCTAACACCTGACCGGTAAAGACTACAAATATGGTTACAATGAAAGTTACAATTCCGCTTCTTCTTCGCATACGAACTCCTCTATAATATTTTCTGTCCCATAGCAGATGCAATGAGTTCCACGGCAAGCTCCGCACTTTTATTTCGATCGTCGAGAATTGGATTTACTTCGGTTACTTCAAATGACGACATACAACCGCAATCGGCAATTGCTTCCATAAGAGAATGTGCTTCCCGATAATTCAATCCGCCTCTCACCGGTGTACCGACGCCGGGGGCTATACCCGGATCGAGACTGTCGAGATCGAAGCTTACGTGGATATGATCTACGTTTTTTTGAAAATGTTTTAAAGTTTTATTGATGATTGCGTGAATTCCCTGTCGATCAATATCGGTCATTGTATACACTTTAACACCGGACTGTTGGACTATATCTTTTTCATCAGGATCGACGTTTCGCGCACCGATAATAATAACATTTTCCGGTTTCATCTTCGGACAAATGCCGAAAAAATTCGTCAGCGCAACGTTCCCCACTCCTATTGCCGCAGCGACCGGCATACCGTGAATATTGCCGGACGGCGTCGTCAAGTCGGTATTCATATCAGTATGCGCATCTATCCACACGATCCCTAATTCCTTGTTTTGTTTTCGACAATAGGAGCTTATTCCCGCGATACTGCCGATTGCCATCGAATGATCACCTCCAAGACACAAGGGGAAATGATCCCGTACTAAAATATCCTCGACTGTACTTGCAAGCACATTCGATGTTTTCAAAATCTCATCAAGATATTTCAGTTTTGGGTTTTCGATTTTCTGACTCTCCATTATCAGAATATGAATATCCCCCTCATCGATAACCTCATAACCGAGTTTTCGAAGCCGATCCTCCAGGCCGGCAATTCGTATCGCAGACGGTCCCATATCGACGCCGCGACGGTCGGCGCCGAGATCGACTGGAAAACCGATTATATTAACTACTCGTGAATGTAACGTTGCCTGTTCTTTCATTGGTGTTTCTGAAATCCTACTACATAAAACGATTTTTCGTAAAGCGGATGAGACTTAAATCTCCCCGTACACTCCACTATCTCGTTCTGATATGACCATAGCTTTTTATACAATGAATCGGCAGCGCTGAGAACTACCGAGCTGCCGTCTTCCCTTTCGATAGCAAGTACGGTAAACGGCTCATGACCGCTTACAAATATGCGGCCTGTGATGACGATCGTATCTTGCAGCATAGTTGAATCAACCTGCTTTTCTTTACATTGTTCAACCGCCATCCCATCGGAAAATACCGGAATGTAATATAACAGAATTCCGATTACTGCGGTTTGCAATATGGTTAGTGGTTTCACGATCCCTTCACCCGTTCTATCGCCTTCTTAACTACATTTACTTCGTCTTTCCTCAAAAATCCGCTTATTATTAACAGTATAGGAAAAGTAAAAATAATAATCAATTTAACAACAAATCCGGGGTGTATATCACTAAAAAACAGGAGATAATAGGTCATCCCTCCGCAGATGATGAATATGAGCGATACAATCGCCAGGCGTTTTATCTCATATTGTACCGGGTAATATTTCTGGGAAACAAGGTACATACCCGACGCGCTGACAATATAACTCAGCAGCGTTGCAAGCGCAGCTCCCATTATACCGTACACCGGGATTAATACAATATTTGCTATTATATTTGCCGCTGCCGCCGCGCCGGTCACAACAGGTAAGTACTGTGTCTTTTTCTCTATAAAAATTCCCGGCATTAATAGCGTCACCCAGCCGGTAAAAACATACGCCGCCATTACAACAGGTATGATCGGCAATCCGGTCCAGTAATCGGGATGGATCAAATAGCTTTCGCCTATTTGCAACCGGACAATATCGTGGATAAACGCGGTGACAACAATCCAAACAAACAGCATGAGTGTGTAAAAATAGGTTGCAATACGTGCATATAATTCTTTGGCGTCCGGGCGGCTTGCATTATTCAGGAAAAAAGGACGATATGCATAATCGAATGTGGTCACCAGCAACATTATCACAATCCCAAGGCGATAATTTGCCTGATAAATCCCGACGGTGGCATCATCGGTCAGCAGGCGCAATATCGGGCGGTCTATTACCTGAAGTGCGATAGCGGCAACCCCGGCAGGTACATATGGTATTCCGAACTTCAGAAGCTCTTTCCACAATTGAAAGGAAAATGTTAATGCGAGCAGCTTCCACGAGACCGGTAACAGTATAATAATTGTTACACTTGAGGCAATTAAACCTGCAAGGAAAACACCTTCGACGCCCATTCCGAATACCGCAAGAAACACCACGTTTAATATTACGTTAATTACTATATTGACCAATTTAACAGCGGTAAATATACCGGGTCGATGCTGCAACCGCAATGCCGCAAACGGAACCAACGCAAGTGTATCGAAGAAGAGTATCCATGCCGCATAAACAATCAATTTATTCCCCGTTTCTCCAAAACCGGCAAAAGCGGATAGGTCGGCACTGAAGAGCGAAAGTAATGAAGAAAATATAACGGAGGTAACAAGCAATGAAAAAAACGGTGTGGAAAAGTTTTGCTTTACCGTCCCGAGCTCCTGTGTGGACGCATATTTAAAATAAGCCGACTCCATTCCGTAGCTGAAAAATATCGTACAAAACGCTATAAGCGAAAAGAGGTAAGCAACGATGCCGTATTCACCCGGTTCGAGAATGTTCGTATAAAACGGCACAAGCAGAAAAGTTAAAAAACGCCCTATTACGGTCATTATTCCGTAGATTATTGTTTCTGCTCCAAGGCGTTTAATTCTATCAAGCATGTAAATGCCGGTTATGAAGATATGCGCAGGTCGAAATTGATAGCGCGCGGTGAGTGGGTTATGTCGGGTATGCAAATGTAGTCGACGCCCGCTTCGGCAACTTCGCGTACATTCTGGAGTGTAATCCCGCCGCGTGTTTCTATTTTCGTTTTGCCGCCAATAGCTTCGACGGCTTGTGGAATTACCGACGGTGGAAAATTGACAAGTACTATTCTTTGCAGCCGGTCGATGTATTCAAGAATTTCCCGCAGTTCATCAAATGTTTGCACTTCAACACTGACCGGTTTATTGGCGCTATTGTGTTTTAAATAATCAAGGGCTTTCCCGATTGCTTGTTTGACACCGCCTGCAATAAAGGTATGATCGACTGTGACAATAATTTCTTCATCAACGCTGAATGATCGCACAAT
>PWTU01000480.1 GCA_003562775.1 Ignavibacteriales bacterium | reverse complement strand
TTCCCGGAGATTTCTGATTGATTGTACATAGCGCCAGATATGTAGTGGTAGGAGTAATCGCGAGCATAATCCTTTTCGGATGTGCTCCGCGGGCCGAGAAAGCAATTCCCTGGCCGTTTGATGAGGACAGGTATATTTTTATCGAATACCGAATGGAAGAAGATGGTCGTGTAATTCAAGGAGAGTACCCTTCCGGACCGGTGATCGATTTTCCGACATATATGTTCGATCCTTATCGCGGTGAGCTGGCATCACAGGAATTTACATTTGAGATTGACGATACATTAAAGATCATTATCGGCAGCAGTACCGCACTGCGGGGAGTCGCAGGCGGCGGGATGACCAGTAATCTTGTGGGAGTATATACTTTTCCACATCGACACGACGACCTTCATCTGCGAGGCGTCGATGAATACGGGAATGTGCATCTCCGCTATAGAAATGAACAGCTTGTCATCGAAAGCGGCGATGAATGGAATTATTCGACCATTCGACGTGATACCATACGCGTATCGCGGGAGAATGCCATTGCCGAATTCACAAAAACCACACGCATAATTAACTACGGTTTGCTTAATAAATCGAATATTCGAAAGTGGTGACGGAGAGTATTGATGGAAAATCTATTATTCATTTGCATAAGTGAGATAAAATCATAATATTAATTAAACAACTGATTAGAACAATGAGTGAAAAACGGAAAATAATTAAGATATTAACAGATCATCGTGATGAGTTAAATGAAATGGGGATTGAATCTATTTCAATATTCGGATCTGTGGCAAGAGAAGATAATATCAAAGGAAGCGATGTTGATTTACTTGTCATGTTCAATAAAGAAATTGGTTTATTTGAATTCTCACGTATTAAACGCAGATTGTCTTCACTAATAGGTTATCAAGTTGATCTCGTAACAATAAATGCACTCAGAAAAGAATATAAAGAAGAAATTTTAAAGGAAGCAGTAGATGCCACGTAGAGAATGGCTTGGACGAATAGATGATATAATAAATGCAGCAGAAAAAATAATTACACATACCAAAGACATTGAGTACGAAGACTTTTTAAATGATGAGTGGTTAATTGACGGAGTCCTTTATAATATTACAGTAATAGGAGAGGCAGCGCGTACTGTTCCCGAAGATTTTATAGAGAGATATCCCCAGGTTCCTTGGGTAGATATGCAAGATATGAGAAATATTATAATCCATCAATACTTTGGCGTCGATTATTCGATTGTTTGGAAAACTATTCAAGAGGATCTTCCTGAATTAATCGTCAATTTAAAAATGGTTAAAACAGATCAATCTACGGGAAAAAAATCATAATCATCCTTGACTATGCGCATAATTAACTACGGTTTACTTGATAAATCGAATATTCGAAAGTGGTGACGGAGAGTATTGATGGAAAATCTATTTTTTAATCGGTGACGCCCGCCATGCAAGGAATATTCCGATCAATACCAGCACCCCGCCGAATCCTTGCAACAAACCTAATGTTTCGTCCAAAATAATCCATGCCAGTAAAGCGGCGGTAGCGGGTTGCAACAAGAGCGCAACCGATGCAAACGATACCGGAAGATGTGCGAGTGCATAAGCAATCATTGCCTGCCCGCCGGTATGCGATACCAACGCCAGACCGATAAGTACGCTCCATCCGTACAGCGAAGCAGAAAGGAACTGATCTTCGGACAAAAAAGCGATGATGAAAAGTACGATACATGTTATAATCCCGCTCCACATCATTGTTACCGATGTTGAGAACATCGTACGCACCTGTTTGATGGAGAGAATATATCCGGCATAAAAGACGGCGGTCAGCAGCCCGAGCGCATCGCCGAGTACTTGCTGCGGACCGAGCCCGAAGCTTATCCCGATCAGTAATGCGGCGCCGCAGAGCGCGAAAAATAGTCCGCCAATGAACATCGGGGTAATACGTTCTTTAAACAGAACCCACGCTCCGAATGTAACGAATATCGGAGCGAAGTTTGCGAACAGAGTTGCATTGGCTACCGTTGTATAAACAATCGACCAGTGCCATACGGCAAGATCGCCGGCGAAGAAAAGCCCGGCAAGACATACCCATTTCCATTCATAACGGGAACGAGGCGTTTTGGGTTTGTCACGCTGCTTCCGGGCAGCCGTTCTGATATCAATTTGTGTCCATAACCAGAGCATCGGCACCGCAAACAGGAGACGGTAAAAGGCGGTGGTTACAGGGCCAATATCACTCAACCGAACAAAAATTGGGGCAAAGGCAATACCGACCGCTCCCACAAACAGAATAGGTAAGGCAAAAGTCTTCGTCTTTTTAATTATTCCGGAATGACCAGTATTCATGGTATGTATTAATTTTGAATTAATTAAGATAGTGAATAAATATCGATTCTTCAAAATGCATGACCGTATGGAATTAGAATCAAACTTTTTGTAACTTTCTAAAGTTAACAGTTAGTATACCATTTTTTACTTACCAGGAGGTTACATGCCGAACACGAACCGCCGAGTTGTTATAACCGGTATGGGAGCGGTTACCCCGATCGGAAACACAGTCGATGAATACTGGAACTCACTCATAGAAGGAAAAAGCGGTGCAGCGCCGGTCACTCATTTCGATGCATCACAATTTGATACCACGTTTGGGTGTGAAGTGAAGAACTTCGATCCGTTACAATATATTGACCGTAAAACCGCACGCCGGCTCGATCCGTATTGTCAGTATGCACTTGCATCGGCGGCGCAAGCAGTACAGGATTCCGGTATAAACCCTGAAAAACTATCACAGGAGCAGAAAGACAGGACCGGTGTTGTTTATGGAAGCGGTATGGGGGGAATGAATATTTATCACGAGCAAACAGGCGTTTATATTAAGGATGGCCCGCACAGGGTTTCTCCTTTCTTTGTTCCGATGATTATACCCAATATTGCAGCGGGATATATGTCCATGATCTACGGTTTTCGGGGTCCGAATTATTGCGTTGTCTCCGCATGTGCCACCGGAAATAATAATATAGGAGATGCATTCCTTCTTATACGGAACGGCTATGTCGATGCAATGCTTACCGGCGGCAGTGAAACGGGAGTTACCGAAATGGGACTTGCCGGGTTTAACTCGATGAAAGCATTGTCAACCCGTAACGATTCCCCCGAAACAGCCTGCCGTCCTTTCGACGCAACACGCGACGGGTTTGTCCTTGGCGAAGGCGCCGGTGCATTGTTTCTGGAAGAACTTGACCACGCGAAGAAACGCGGTGCACGGATTTACGCCGAAATTGTCGGCATCGGATTTTCGGCCGATGCACATCATATCACTGCACCGGAGCCCGATGGAAAAGGTGCGGTTTTAGCAATGAACATGCTCTTGCGCGATGCCCATTTGAAACCCGAAGATGTGGATTATCTGAATATGCATGGAACTTCTACACCGCTCGGTGATGTGGGAGAAACCAAAGCGGTGAAAGCGGTGTTTGGTAATCATGCAAGGAAGATGAATCTTTCATCGACAAAGAGTATGACCGGACATATGCTCGGTGCAGCGGGTGCGGCAGAAGCGATTGCAACAGTACTGGCAATTGTTCACGATACCGTCCCCCCCACAATAAATTTCGAGCATCCGGACCCGGCCTGTGATCTCAATTATACATTTAATAAAGCACAAAAACGAACAGTGAATGTCGGTGTTAGTAATGCCTTCGGTTTCGGCGGTCATAATACTACCGTCGCATTTCGCAAATACGAAGATTAAATTATGTGTATGGGGTAAACCTGATGAATTATCGATGTATTTATTTTTCCTTTGTTCTATCGCTTTTATTTTTTTTCTCCCTGTGGGGACAGGAAAACACCCTTAGTAAATACGATCCTTTTTTACAACGGGAGTTAAAACAAAGTGGGCATATAACATTACTGCGTCAAGCACAACCGGAAATTCCGTCGCCGGCGCTTTCCAAATTAATGGAAAAGGATGAACCATTATATAATGTTATATTTCACGGAGACGATCATGCGTTTGATGAATTGGGCGTACGGTTCAATACCCGCCTGCCGGGTATTGCAACCGCACGCGTTTCCTTGTACGATCTCCTTCGAGCCGGTTATCACCCGGGCATCAGGCAAATCGAAACAGGCGGAGAGATGACTGTCAATTTAGATCGAAGCCGTCGAAGAATCAATGCCCACCGGGTGCACGATGGAGAAATTATGAATGTACCGTTCAAAGGAAGAGACGTTATTATCGGAATTATTGATACCGGCATCGATTTTTTCCATCCCGATTTTCGAGATAC
>PWTU01000500.1 GCA_003562775.1 Ignavibacteriales bacterium | reverse complement strand
GGCACTCTAAGGAGACTGCCGATGTGAAATCGGAGGAAGGTGGGGATGACGTCAAGTCCTCATGGCCCTTATACCCAGGGCTACACACGTGCTACAATGGCCGGTACAAAGGGTCGCGAAGCCGCAAGGTGGAGCCAATCCCAAAAACCCGGCCTCAGTTCGGATTGCAGTCTGCAACTCGACTGCATGAAGGCGGAATCGCTAGTAATCGCGGATCAGCATGCCGCGGTGAATACGTTCCCGGGCCTTGTACACACCGCCCGTCACACCATGGGAGTTGGCTTTACCCGAAGGCGGTGCGCCAACCGCAAGGAGGCAGCCGACCACGGTAAGGTCAGCGACTGGGGTGAAGTCGTAACAAGGTAGCCGTAGGGGAACCTGCGGCTGGATCACCTCCTTTCTAAGGATGCCGACGAGGCGCCCCGGCGACGGGGTATCTGGTCGGCGTCGAAAAGACCGCGCCGCCGCCGGCGCATCCCTTCCCCATCGAGAGAGGCGACCCGCCGGGCGTCGCTCGCCCGCGGGCGTGGCCCGTCCGGGCGCGTCGCGCGTGCGGGCATCCTGCATGCCGGACCGCGGGTCGGTCCGGCGACGGCCGGTGCGCCGCCTGCGGCGGGGGCTGGTAGCTCAGTTGGTCAGAGCGCGCGCTTGATAAGCGTGAGGTCGAAGGTTCAAGTCCTTCCCGGCCCACCATCCGGCCGCCACCACCGGGCCACTCGGCAGCGCCGGGGCGACAGCGCCGGAAGGGCGTCGGGCCGAGGGCGGCGGCACCTGCGAGGGTGATCAGCCGTCGGGGGCGTAGCTCAGCTGGGAGAGCGCCGGCTTTGCAAGCCGGAGGTCATCGGTTCGAACCCGTTCGCCTCCACCAGACCCCGGTCGGGCCGATCACGGCGCGCAGATCATGTGCGGACGGATCGTGGCGGGTTCCGGGCGGCGGGCTCTCGATGGGAGGCACGAGGTTCGCGGGCGGCGGTGCCGCCGGCGGCGTTCATGGACATGGTGAAGAGGAAGGCAAAAGCTGCGGGACGCGGGTCCCCCGGGAACGGGAGGCGCGCGTCCGATGTCAGTGCTGAGTCTGTGCCTTCGGGTGCGGCCGGGATCCCCGTCGGGGATCGCGGTCCGGGTCCGAGGGCGGGGCCCCGTCCGTCCTGCCGAGGGCGGTCGGGGTCGAGAGTTCGAGTGTCTCGAAGGGCATCTGGTGGATGCCTTGGCGCCAAGAGGCGATGAAGGACGTGGCACGCTGCGAAAAGCCGCGGGGAGTTGCGAGCAAGCTTTGATCCGCGGATGTCCGAATGGGGAAACCCGGCCCTTATGGGTCATCCCTGGCTGAATCCATAGGCCAGGGAGGCGAACCCGGGGAACTGAAACATCTCAGTACCCGGAGGAAAGGAAATCAACCGAGACTCCCTTAGTAGTGGCGAGCGAACGGGGACCAGGCCAGTGGCCTTCGCCAACGTTACCGGAACGGCCTGGAAAGGCCGACCACAGAGGGTGACAGTCCCGTACGGGAAAGCGTGGCGGAGGTCCTCGAGTAGGGCGGGGCACGTGAAACCCTGTCCGAACGTGGGGGGACCACCCTCCAAGCCTAAGTACTCCTTGGCGACCGATAGTGCACCAGTACCGTGAGGGAAAGGTGAAAAGCACCCCTAGCGGGGAGTGAAAGAGACCTGAAACCGGATGCCTACAAGCAGTCGGAGCCCCTTCGGGGGTGACGGCGTACCTTTTGTATAATGGGCCAGCGAGTTGGTTTTGCGAGCGAGCTTAAGCCGTTAGGCGTAGGCGGAGCGAAAGCGAGTCTGAACAGGGCGTCGAGTTCGCAGGATCAGACCCGAAACCGAGTGATCTAGCCATGGGCAGGCTGAAGGTGCGGTAACACGTACTGGAGGGCCGAACCCACGTCTGTTGAAAAAGACGGGGATGACCTGTGGTTAGGGGTGAAAGGCCAATCAAACTCGGAGATAGCTGGTTCTCCGCGAAAGCTATTTAGGTAGCGCGTCGCGTGATTACCCACGGGGGTAGAGCACTGGATGGGCTAGGGGGCCGCGAGGCTTACCAAACCCAACCAAACTCCGAATACCGTGGAGTACAGCGCGGCAGACAGTCTCGGGGTGCTAAGGTCCCGGGACGAGAGGGAAACAGCCCTGACCTCCAGCTAAGGTCCCCAAGTCGTGGTTAAGTGGGAAAGGATGTGGGGCAGCCAAGACAACCAGGAGGTTGGCTTAGAAGCAGCCATCCTTTAAAGAAAGCGTAACAGCTCACTGGTCTAACAGCCGCCCTGCGCCGAAGATGTACCGGGGCTCAAACCACGCACCGAAGCTGAGGACACCGCAAGGTGTGGTAGCGGAGCGTCGCCTAGGCCCGTGAAGGCGGATCGTGAGGTCCGCTGGAGGTATGGCGAGTGAGAATGCTGGCATGAGTAGCGACAAAGAGTGTGAGAAACACTCTCGCCGCAAGTCCAAGGGTTCCTGCGCAAGGCTAATCCGCGCAGGGTGAGCCGGCCCCTAAGGCGAGGCCGAAAGGCGTAGTCGATGGGAACCAGGTCAACATTCCTGGGCCTGCCGGGAAGTGACGGATGGCGTGTATCGTCTCCCCTTACTGGATTGGGGGGGCGGTGAAGCCGTCCCGGGAAACAGCCCCGGCACGAGACCGTACCCTAAACCGACACAGGTGGACTGGTGGCAACCCACCGAGGCGCTTGAGAGAACGACGCTGAAGGAACTCGGCAAAATCCCCCCGTAACTTCGGGAGAAGGGGGCCCCGTTCGTGGGCAACCACGGGCGGGGGGCACAGAATAGGGGGTGGCGACTGTTTATTAAAAACACAGGGCTCTGCGAAGTCGACGAGACGACGTATAGGGTCTGACGCCTGCCCGGTGCCGGAAGGTTAAGAGGAGGGGTGCAAGCTCCGAATCGAAGCCCCGGTAAACGGCGGCCGTAACTATAACGGTCCTAAGGTAGCGAAATTCCTTGTCGGGTAAGTTCCGACCTGCACGAATGGCGTAACGACTGCCCCACTGTCTCCAGCGTCGACTCAGCGAAATTGAATTCTCCGTGAAGATGCGGAGTACCCGCGGTCAGACGGAAAGACCCCGTGAACCTTTACTACAGCTTCGCAGTGGCGCTAGAGCATGCATGTGTAGGATAGGCGGGAGCCTGCGAAGCCGGTGCGCCAGCATCGGTGGAGGCGCCCTTGAAATACCGCCCTTGTGTGCTTTGGCGTCTAACCGCGGCCCGTGAACCCGGGTCCGGGACCCTGCGTGGCGGGTAGTTTGACTGGGGCGGTCGCCTCCCAAAGAGTAACGGAGGCGCGCGAAGGTGAGCTCAGGCTGGTCGGAAATCAGCCGTCGAGTGCAATGGCATAAGCTCGCCTGACTGCGAGGCCGACGGGCCGAGCAGAGACGAAAGTCGGTCATAGTGATCCGGTGGTCCCGCGTGGAAGGGCCATCGCTCAACGGATAAAAGGTACTCCGGGGATAACAGGCTGATACCCCCCAAGAGTCCCCATCGACGGGGGTGTTTGGCACCTCGATGTCGGCTCATCACATCCTGGGGCTGGAGCAGGTCCCAAGGGTTCGGCTGTTCGCCGATTAAAGTGGTACGTGAGCTGGGTTTAGAACGTCGTGAGACAGTTCGGTCCCTATCTGCCGTGGGTGTTCGAGACTTGAGAGGAGCCGTCCCCAGTACGAGAGGACCGGGATGGACGCACCTCTGGTGGACCGGTTGTCGCGCCAGCGGCATAGCCGGGTAGCTAAGTGCGGACGGGATAACCGCTGAAGGCATCTAAGCGGGAAGCCCCCCTCGAAACCAGGTCTCGCCGAGAGCCGTGGAAGACCACCACGTCGATAGGAGGCATGTGGAAGCGCGGCAACGCGTGGAGCTAAGCCTTACTAATGGCTCGATCGATCTCGAACCCTCCCCCGCCTTCGGACCCGGACCCCGATACCAGACAACGTCCGGCAATCCCGAAACGCACAGACCAGCAAACAAAACCCACTCGACATCACGCAGCACAACACACAACGGCCCGCTCACATGACCTGGTGGCCATGGCGAGGTGGAAACACCCGATCCCATCCCGAACTCGGACGTGAAAACCCTCAGCGCCGATGGTACTTCGGCTCAAGCCGCGGGAGAGTAGGTCGCCGCCAGGTCATGCGAACGGGCCCGTACACAAATGCCTTCCCCTCACCATGCATCAACCACCACAACCGCGGGGTGGAGCAGCCCGGTAGCTCGTCAGGCTCATAACCTGAAGGTCGCAGGTTCAAATCCTGCCCCCGCAACCAAATTAGCCCG
>PWTU01000318.1 GCA_003562775.1 Ignavibacteriales bacterium | reverse complement strand
TTTTAGTATGCATGGTAAGCCTCCATTTGGTTTTGTTGGTATTGTTTTTTGTAATCCTTAATAAACGACTTCTTTACCAACCGATCAACTGCGAGGCTTACTTTTTAAACATAAGAACTTAGTAATCAAGATATCAGCTCCCTAATCAGTAACCTTCCCCGATAGCTATCGGGGCTTATTTCCCACTTTAATGTTTTCTGATAGTACTTAAGAAATTCATTATAATCTTCTGCAAATATAAGGTAATAAGGTTTTGATTATTCATTAATTCTCTAACGGTTACTAAGGTAATAAGGTTTATTGCTTCCGAATAATACTGCATGTCTCAATAAATTTACTGGAATCCTGTATGAAAAACATACTGTTATTTCATAAGTCTGTGATATATTTTAAATTTTTAGCAATATATTGGATACGAATGAATCTACCTTTTATTTAGGTTTGTTCGTCTTGATCTTCGGTTTAATTTCTTTATACCCGAATTCACGCAGGATTAAGGTTAATGTAATATAAACAACGTTTAAGACCTGACAGGTTTTGTAAATCTGTCAGGTCTACAATTACTAAATATTCACAGAGTCTTTATAATCATCTAATACCTTGCCCAACACCTCAATATCCGGCTCGATCATTATTTCCTCACCGGCCGCCTGTTTTGCGGTTTGGATATCTTTCAATCCGTTGCCGGTAATCACCGATAGTACCGTTTCATCCGGCCTGATCATTCCTTTTTCAACCGCCTTTTTCACGCCGGCGACACCGGTTACGCCGGCTGGTTCGCCGAAGACACCGCCGAGGCGTGCGGTCGTTCGCATTGCTTCGAGGATTTCCTCATCGGAGACGGCGATCATCTCGCCGCCGGATAATTTCACCTGTTGAATCGCCCGCCGCCAATTACGCGGTGTACCGACTGCAATGCTGTCGGCAACGGTATCCGTATCCGACGGAACGAGATCGTCTCCCGAATAGTAAGCATCGAGAATCGGCTTCGCACCCTCCGCCTGCACACCGAGCAGACGAGGCACGCGATCTATCAATCCCGCTAACTTCATTTCCTGCAATCCTTTACCGATGCCGCCTATCGTGCAGCCATCGCCGACCGAAACCGCCACCCAATCGGGAAGATCGCCGGCACACTGCTCCGCAATTTCGTGTCCGCCCGTTTTTTTCCCTTCGACAAGATACGGATTGGTGCCGCTGCTCCGGTTATACCATCCGAATTTTTGGCACGATTCCCAACAGAGATCGAATGCGTTTTCGTACGAGCCCTTAACACGAATCACCGTTGCACCGAAGATTAGAAGCTGCGTCACCTTCGGTTCCGGCGCCCGATGTGGAACGAAGATATAGCTCTTCAATCCCATCGATGCCGCAAGACCCGCAAGCGAGGATGCCGCGTTGCCGGTCGATGCTGCGGCGACGGTATCGAATCCGAACTCGATTGCCTTCACGACTCCGATCGCACTCGCACGGTCTTTGAATGAACTTGTGGGATTCCGGCCGTCGTCCTTTATAGATAATTTTCGTACCCCTACCACCTTTGCAAGTCGCGGAACATCGTATACGGGTGTCCATCCGATATGAAGTGAGGGTAATTCTGATGTTGGTGATACCGGCAAGAATTCACGGTATCTCCAATGATTAAATGGGCGTGATGATAAAAGTCCGGAATTAAAAATGGAATTAATTTTTTCGTAATCATATTGAACATCGAGGATTCCCTGGAGACCGCAATTTGGACAGGTGTACATATGTTCGGGAGGATATTCCCTATTACAAACAACACATTTTAATGATAAAATAAAATCGGTTGGTTTCTTAAAATTCATCTGTATGCTTCTTTACGATGTTTAATGCGATATATAAATACTTTCTTCTCTTCATCCTCTATCTCGAATAGTACCCTATAATCTCCTATACGAATTCTATATCCTTCCTGATCTGTAAGCTTTTGAATACCAACCGGTCGAGGATTTTCATGAAGTTGTGTTAATCTCCGTACGATTTTTACAACCTCCTTATCGGGTAGTTTGTCTAAATCTTTTTGTGCGGTTGGTTTAATTATGATCTCGTAAGCCACGTTTCTTCAAATATTGTTCAAGTGTGAGATCTTTACCCTTTTTATTTTTTGCTGATTTCAAATCTGAAATGTCCTCGAGAATTTCAACTGTCTCACTAAAAGCGGGATTTTTTCTCATCTTTTCCCAATCATCTCTTGAGATCCGGACTGCAGTTTTAGATTTTTTTATCATAAATTAATCCACCTCACTTTTTAATTTTTTTATTTGTAACTAGCACAACAGCATAACGCTCTGTATCATTTACTTGTCGCAAACTCGGGGGTTTTCTTGTCTCCGAGTTTTTTCTTCAATCTCTCAACCGACAATAAAATAACTTCGTTCGTGGCGGGCAGCGAAAACTCCGGCTCTATCTCATGATTTCCGACTGCAGAGATCGCGTCTTTTATCGCCAGCCACGTCGAGAGGGCAAGCATCAACGGCGGCTCGGCAACGGCTTTGCTGCGCCTGATAGTACCGACCGGATTTGGAGCGCTTCTCAACAACGAAGTACGGAAATCTTTAGGAATATCCTGCACCGACGGGATTTTATACGTGTCCGGTGAATGGGAAAGCAGGTTACCCTTTTCGTCCCATTTTACCTCTTCGGTCGTGACCCAACCGAGTCCCTGAATGAATCCTCCCTCGATCTGTCCGATATCCACCCGCGTGTTAAGCGAATCGCCGACGTCGTGCAATATATCGGTTCTCAAAAGGGTATGATGACCGGTTAATATATCCACCAGCACTTCGGATACCGCCATGCCGAATGCATAGTAGAAAAACGGTTTCCCTTTGCCTTTCTTCGTATCCCATCCGATATCCGGTGTTCGATAATATCCCGTTGCGCTTAAGCTTACCCGGTTTAAAAACATCAACGGCATAGCTTCTGCAAAAGGAATCGTGCGATCGGGATGTTTTGAATCGAATATTGAATCGTTCTCAAATCGAATATCGTCGGGATTACCCGGAGCGCCGTTCTCTCTCTCGTTGAATACATGGACTATGGCTTCTGCAATTCTCCGCTTTAATTTATCGATTGCATTTTTGACCGCCATCCCGTTAAGGTCCGAGCCGGACGATGCGGCAGTCGCAACGGTGTTGGCAACTTTCGAGGTATTGGTTGCGCTGACTTTCACTTTATCGATGCTCACACCGAATTCCGCCGCCGCGATGCCCTGTATCTTCGTATGCAATCCCTGTCCCATCTCCGTACCGCCATGATTGACGAGAATCGTACCGTCCTGATACACATGCACCAGTGCACCCGCCTGATTCAGAAATGTCGTCGTAAACGAAATGCCGAATTTAACCGGCGTGATTGCGAGTCCTTTTTTCTGAAACTCATGGGACGAGTTAAATTCATTGATCTCATTACGGCGACGTTCATACTCCGACGACTTCATTAACCGATCATAAATTGCAAACAACCGGTTATTCTCAACAACTTCGCCATAGTGTGTGATATTATCGGTATCCATTCCGTAAAAATTCTTATAGCGGATCCCGGCGGGATCTTTTTTCAGAAAGCGGGCGATACGATCTATCAGATTTTCAATTCCCGCCATTCCCTGCGGTCCGCCGAATCCACGCATTGCGGTATTTGGCGGCAGATTCGTTTTCCAGACATTGCCGGTCACTTTAAAATTAGGAATAAAATATGCGTTATCGGCGTGCAGCATTGCACGCTGCATGATTGCAAAGGAAAGATCGACAGCGGCGCCGCCGTCGCTGTTCAGCTCGAAATTGACCGCTGTTATTTTTCCGTCGTCGTTGAATCCTGCTTCATATGTAATGAGGAAGCGGTGACGTTTGCCGGTCATGATCATATCGTCGTCGCGGAACAATCTGATCTTTACCGGCCGTTTCGTCGCCTGACAGAGCAATGCCGCCCAGCACGCGGTATGATTTGCCTGCGTCTCTTTGCCGCCGAATGCTCCACCCATTCGACGTATTTCGACAACAACCTGGTTTTTACCGACACCCAGAACTCCCGCAACGAGCGCCTGTGTTTCCGACGGATGCTGTGTCGAGCTATACACCATCATCTCGTCCTCTTCACCCGGTAGACACAAAGCCACCTGCGATTCGAGATACCAGTGCTCCTGCGCACCGGTTTTTAATTCACCTTTAATAACGTGTTGTGAGGTTTTCAATCCTTCGACGATATTACCGCTTTCGATAGTTCTCGGCGGACCGAGCAATTCACCTTTCTCCATTGCTGTCTCGATGTCGAGCACCGGTTCGAGCGGCTCGTATTCCACCTTTATCAGACGTTCCGCTTCTATACACTGTTCGTTCGTTTCCGCGGCAATTAAAAACACCGCCTGTCCGACGAACATCACTTCACCGTCTGCAAGACACGGCTCGTCCTTTACCACCGGTCCCATCTGATTAACCCCCGGAATATCCTTGGCACAAAGTATTGCATGCACACCGGACATTTTTTTTGCTTCGTTTAAATCAAACGATTTGATTCTCGCCCGGGCGTGAGGACTGTAGACGACCCGCCCGATCAGGAGCTGATCGCTCACCGGCATGTCGTCAATATAGACGGCTTCGCCGGTGACATGGAGCCGGGCGCTTTCGTGGGCTATTGAATTACTCATACGAACCTCAATTTATTGATCACCACAAAGACTCAAAGACTCTAAGAAAGAAATAATCATCCTTTGTGTCTTTGAGACTTGGTGGTTTAATAATATTTTCAAACTACTTCGATACTTGCTGTTTCTACCCAAAACTTCAACAACAAATTCTTCGCCGCCACACGCCGCATTTCCGCTCCGCCCCGGACATCGGATATCGGGTTAAAATCATCGTCGATATATTGCATCGCTTCCTCGACTGTTATTCTGTTCCATTCTTTCCCGGTCAGAAATTGTTCGACGGTATCGGCTCTTTTTATTTTTTCCGCCATACCGCCATATGCGAGAATAATGGATTCGACTTTTTCATCATTACCGGGAACGAGTTTAAACCCGCTGCTGATTGTTGAGATATCAAGATCTTTTCGTTTTGAAATTTTATATGATCTGAATATCTCCCCCTCTGCCGGTTTCGGGAGTATAACGGCAGTAATCAGCTCATCGGATTCCTTAGCTGTTTCGCGGTAACCGGTAATAAACTGTTCGACCGGGATCTCACGTTTACCTCTCGTACTTTCAAGAACGACCGAAGCGCCGTATGCAATCAGAACCGGCAGCGTATCACCGATAGGTGAAGCCGTCGCAAGATTACCGCTCAGGGTTGCAAAGTTCCTAATTTGTTGAGAGCCGAACACTTCAAGAATAGAATACAAAGCTCCGAAATCATTTTTAATCCGGGGCATTAACCCGGTCAGCGAGATTCCCGCACCGATGGTAAAAGCAGTATCCGATTCGTCGATATAAAGCAAATCCGTCACGCCTGATAAATCGATCACCGTTTCGAGAAGCGCATGTTTCTTTGTAACCCGCAGAGCCGCATCGGTAGCGCCATTGATGACATCGGCATCGGGATATTTCGATTTCAATTCAAGCGCTTCCGATATCGAAGCCGGATGATAATAACGCTGTCTATCGGTTTCAATATGAACCGATTCTTCGGGTATTGATTTTAAAAGTTCGATAATCCGCGATTCATCCCGTGTGAAATGATCCATCCCGTTTTTTATGCAGGACTTTGCCGCTGCTTCGATGATCGGTCTATAGCCGGTGCAACGGCAGAGATTACCGGTCAGCGCATCGTCAATCTGCGCACGGGTGGGATTCGTGTGGTTCTTATATAATGCAAACATCGACATAATGAATCCCGGCGTACAGAATCCGCACTGACTACCATCGGTATCGACCATGGCTTGCTGTACCGGATGTAAATGCTCCGAATTTATCTTTAAATTTTCTACGGTGATAAGCTGCTTGCCATGTATCATCGGGAGAAATACAAGACAGGAATCGACTGCGAGATACCGCAGTCTGTTTTTGATTAATTCGGCAATAACGACCGTACAAGCGCCGCAATCTCCTTCCGCACACCCTTCTTTCACCCCTTTATGAGCGGGTAAACTTCTCAGGTAATTTAAAACCGTCGTTGTAGGAGTTAATTTCGATGAGTTACCGAAATCAATAGATATGATTTTGTCGTCAAGTATAAATGTTATGGTGGTTTGCATCACCGGTAACTCCGCAATTGGACAAATCCTCTATAAAAACCATAGAGAGGTTAATGATCTAATATTTAAAGTATACTAACTTTAAGAGGAATCTTCAAGTATTGCTTCATTTACAATTTTGCTTTAACCCCTTTATGGCGAACCCTCCCTCCGATAACAAGCGCTGCACCAATAATAACGAGATTTTTAATGATATATTGTCCCTCTGTAGTTAATCCGTAAGGGAAATGTGTAAAAGTTACATCGGGAAGCAAAACAAGGGGTAGAAAGGTTCCGGGTATTTGAAGAAATAATAAAAGGATCGCAATTCGAATAAGCGGTCGAAAAAGGAGCGTGACACCAATTGCGACTTCCCACCAACCGAGAAAAGGAACAAACAAATCCGGATCAACCCAGTATACCGTAGCCCGTACAAGTCCTTCTGCCGGGCTAATGCCGAGTGGTTTCAATAAACCGAACCATATAAATATAATCGCGATAGATATCCTTAATACGACGAACCCGTACTTCTCCATAACCCCGGCAATCTGTCTGTCAACGTCATTAAGGGTCCCTGTTTTAAATAATTTTTCCATAATAAATATAACAATGATTGAAGTATAATTAATTACAAATGTACTTTAAAATAATTTCGGGAAACACACACGATATATGGGCGAGTTTTTCAACATTCCTGAGCATCGTAAAGTTTTATTACATACCGGTGCGGAGAAATATAAAGTATGCTAACAAAATTATCGCGAGCATGTACATCAATGGTTTAACGTTCTTCCCTTTACCGCTCGCATATTTAACGACCGGATAACTAATAAACCCAAGCGCCAAACCATCGGCAATCGAATAGGTGAGCGGAATTCCGATAATTATCAGGAAAGACGGTATCGATTCACTGTAATCGCCCCAATCTATTTTGTTGACGTTTTGAATCATCATACTCCCGACAATTACCAATGCAGGCGCAGTAATGGGAGGATAACTGGCGACCATTGATATTATGGGACTAAAAAATAGCGCAAGCAAAAACAGTATAGCCACAACAACACCGGTTAAGCCGGTTCTGCCCCCTTGCTCCACACCTGCCGCGCTTTCAATATAACAAGTGACGGTACTCGTCCCGAACGCCGCCCCCGCGACGGTACCGACGGAATCCGCCATCATTGCATTTTTTGCACGCGGCAGTTTGTTGTCTTTTATAAAACCCGCCCGTTCACTAACCCCGATAATAGTTCCCATTGTATCGAACACATCCATAAAAAGGAAAATTAAAATAAACGGAATCATAGACAGGGCAAGTGCACCCACCATATCCATCTTTAAAAATGTCGGCGCCATTGACGGCGGCGATGATACAACCGATTCCGCGATAACAAAATCCTTCATTAACATCGATTCAGCCACAATTGCCGAATCCGTAATTGCACCGGGTAAATATGGAAAAATAGAATGTAATAAAATCGAAATACCGGTCGCTGCAAGTATTCCCAGCAATATCGAGCCCCTTACGCCGCGAGCGTGCAGGATTGCGGTAAATAATAATATGACGAAAAATATCAAAATGTCGGGTGAATTGAAGTCGGGATTCAACGTAACGGCGGTTCCCGGATCTTTGATTATAAATCCGGTATTTTGTAACCCGATAAACGCAATGAATAGTCCGATGCCGACCGCAATCGCATTTCGCATGCTCGGGCTTACCGCATCGAGTATCTTTTCACGAATTCCGAGAAGAGTGAGTATGAGGAAGAGAACGCCGGATATAAAAATAACACCGAGAGCAACCTGCCATGAATTTGTTATTCCCGCTGCGGCAGCGGCAGGCAGCACCGTGAAAACAAGGAAAAAATTCTGTCCCATACCCGGCGCCAGCGCGATCGGATACCTCGCATAGAATGCCATTATTAGTGTTGCAAGCGCAGCCGACAAACAAGTTGCTACCATAACCGCCCCGAAATCCAGACCGGTTTCTATACCGAACATTTGCCCCGATAATATTGCGGGCTGAACAAATATGATATAGGACATCGTCAAGAAAGTAGTTAAACCCGCCACAATTTCTGTACGGAATGTAGTGTTGTTTTCAGAAAGGTGGAAAATCTTATGAAGATTCAAGATGTGAGCTTTCCGCTTTGTTTTCAAAAAGGATTAATATACCTTCTTCTGTTCGAGGTTATGGAACATATCGAACAATTCCTGACTTTCGTCTCTCAGAAAACCGCCGACAACTTCGACAGGACTGTTGCCGAGATTTTTCATTGTGTTATTTGATATATGCAGCTCATTGAATCCGACATTCTCCGCATCGCTTATCGATGTGCCGTACACAATCTTCGAGATCCTTGCCCAATGGATGGCGCTGAAACACATCGGACATGGTTCACAGGTGGAATAAATAACGCATCCCGACAAATCGACAGTATCGAGTGTTTTGCATGCTTCACGGATTGCATGGACTTCAGCGTGCGCCGTAATATCGGTGGTTTGCCATACAACATTGTGCACACAGGAAACAACCGTTCCGTCTTTAACAATACATGCTCCAAACGGAGTCTGACCGTTCGCAACACCTTCTTTTGCTTTTTCAATAGCCATACGCATATATTGTTCGTCTGGTACTTGCATAATGCTCCTTCTCCTGCATAAACAAAAAGGTGGTTACAAAGCAAACCCATCCCGAATAAGCTGGATGGGTTTATGACTTAAATAATATAGATAGTTATCGATGGAAAATCAAACAATTTCACATTTCGATCGCACCGGTTTAAATATCTTACAATAATCACATCCCCGGCTGTTATAAGACATTACTCCGGCAAGTAATTTACCCAAATTGGACTCGACCATGCAACCGTCCCATCTTTGTATAATATTCTCAGGTAATAATAATTTTCACCCGGTTCGATTGTTTCATCCTTTAATCCACGATAACCGAATCGCCCGGCGCCTATGCTTCCGGTAATATATACCTCCTCGTTATTTCGTACGATGTAACAATATAAAATATTCAGCGACCGGGCTTCAAAATGGATAACGGGAGGTTCATGTACGGTGATTTCGCTTCCCATCGGCGCACTGTTGACGGAAAAATTCAGGAAATATTTTTCTCCTGCCGTTGCATAATTTCTGCGGTTCTTCAGCGCCTTCCATACATTATCACGTGTCAGTGAACCGTCGAGAAGAACGCCCGTCAAACCTCCCTTGTACGGATCTTCACGCCAACCGTCATCCGAATGATAATAGAGTCCGTGCGTATCCGATCCACCGACAAAACCGAACACCTGTCCCTGCGCCAGCCCATCCTGCGCGTAGGAACCCGGCATACCTCCACGGTGAGGGATGGGGAGATTACCCATATATTCCGATGCACCATGGATAGACACGATTTCATAATTAGTTTGTATTTCAGGGTCGTGATCTTCCCAGGTAATTCCACCCCATGGCGGATGGTGTGGAAAAGCGATCGCGTCGTGATGATGAAGGGTTTCAAACAAAGTCACCGCATCATAAGCAACCGTACCCCGATGACTGAACAGAGGACTTTCTTCGCCCCCTTTGAAATAAACATTTTTATGACCGGTTCGAACGGTTGAATCCTGACGTCCCATCCATGTAGAATGCGTCCACTCATACGCATTGATGGTAACAAATTCACCGGGAACATAATAGATTTCGTTCAATGCCTTTAAATATGCCCAGGCGCCGGGTGAGTAGTGGGTCCCGCCCATCGCATCGTGCTCGGTAATAGCAATAAAATCCACGCGGTAAACATTTTTATACAAATTGAACACCTCATCGATACTTCCGGAGCCGTCGGAATAAGCAGTGTGCACGTGGATATCTCCATAATATACTTTATACTCACCTGAGCTTGTCGGTCCCCTGAACGAATCTTCCGCGATATCTTTCAATTTCGAGGGATATGAAACCGGAATATACTCTTTTATTTTAGGAGCTATCTTATCATTCTTATCCCGAATAATTTTTTGCAGATAAATCGTCGTCATATCCCGGCGCGCCATCCATAATTCATTATCGGATTCCCACGCAAGATGAACATAAATACCCCGCATGCCCCAGCCCGGTTGATCTAAATGGATATGATCACTCCACGTATCTCCATCATAGTAAACTGCACTCGATTGATGATCGTGCCGGTTAAAAAGATACAGCCGTCCGAATGAATCGAATGTCAATGTCGGAAACTCATACGATTGTGTTTCCTCACGATTGAACAAATCGATGCCGGGTATATTCGCCGCAGGCTCAAACCATGAAGCACGGTCATACGCTCTTACCATAGGGTACCGGATAATTCCCCACCCATCCTTACCTCGTCTATTCGTTGTCCACGCAACCCAGAGCTTATCATCGTACCAGCTCAAAGCAGGTTTTGAATCGATCGACGGATGATGGCTTACCTGCACGGGACTCCGGAGATTTCCGTTTTCAAACTGTCGGATAAAAACATTCGTTGTATAGCTATGAGTATGCGTATAATCCCATGCAAACCAGACGGCGCCATCGGGTGCGTCAAGAATTACGGGGCGATACGAATACCCGGGACGATCTTCGATGACAATTTCCTGCGACCACTCCCCGTTAGAATAATACTTTGCTATTATATGAATATGTTTTTCTTCCGTTCCACGTTCCCAAACGATCCAAACTCTATTTTGAGCATCCGCGAAAACGACCGGTCTGAAATTATAACCCTGATTTCCCGTAAGCTGAAGTTCGTCTCCCAATTCACCGTCGACATATACACGCGCAAATATATTCCACTCTTTATTCCGGCGGGCTGACCACACAATCCATACCGCATTACCGGAAGTTACCGCAACTCTGGGACGGTATTCAACCCCCGTTTCGGTGCTCACCTGTATGGGTTCTCCCCATTCGGGATGTTGTAATATCTCAAGATATTCATTATTGGAGGCATTTCCATCGGATTTATTGAACTGAACCGACGAAATATCAAACGAATTAAGATACACTGCTTCTCTGCCATCCTCCGGTGTATAATTATATGCAATATAAAGAATATTCCCGGAGCTGATTGCTAAAGAAGGGTATTCCAATCTCCCCAGGTCCGCTTCGGCATATCCGGGAAGGTTGAATTTCTCAGTAAAGTAAAGATCTCCATAGCCGTTACTATCGAAGGGGTTCGCATGATTGTGACCATGTCTTCCGTTATGACTGTGCAACTGCACCGTTGAAAAAAGAATAATGAATAAAACAAGAGGAAATATATTATTTTTCATATGTATAGCTCTCTATTTGAATAAATTTATTCTTGAAATTCATCTATGATCCGTATAATGGTATCGTGTAACAGAGGTCTGAATGCATAAATCCTCCTGTCGATTTGTCCTCTATAGGTTCTGTTCGTTAAAAAAACTATAAAGAGTTCCCGTTCAGGATCGATCCACAATGATGTACCGGTATATCCGGTATGTCCGTATGCCGACGGCGAAAACATAGTTCCGACTCTGTGTTCTTCAGCACCGTTTCCCGTATCCCAACCGAAACCTCTCGTACTTTCGACGGAATATCTTTCTGTAAATAGTTCAACGGTCGGCTTATCAAGAATTCTCTCACCCCGATAAATTCCGTAATTTATAAACATGATCGCTAATTGCGCAATATCGATGGCAGAAGAAAACAATCCCGCATGGCCGGCAACACCGTCAAGAAGACGGGTAATTTGGTTCCTGACCATTCCCGGACGACCGGTTATATAATAATTAAAATCAACTTCGGTAGGAGCAATCATCGGCCAGAGGGAATCCGGTGGATTAAACATCGTATGGGACAAATCCATCGGTTCATAAAAATTTTTATAACAGAATCTATCGAGTTCATAACCGGAGACAACCTCCACAATTTTCCCGAGCGTGATAAAATTCAGATCGCTGTAGACATAGGCGGATCCCGTCTCGTTCGTGAGTGAAGTTGCATACAGTGAATCGAATACTTCGTCAGGTGTGGAACAGAATGTATGGAACGGACGTCCCGGTTGAAAACCGCTGTTATGGAGCAAAAGATTCTTAATCAAGACACTATCTTTCCCGTGTTGCACAAAGTCCGGAATATATTTTGAGACCGGAACAGTTAAGTCGATCTTTCCTTGTTCATATAACTTCATTATTGCAAGTGTTGTAGCAAGCAC
The DNA here is from genome assembly GCA_003562775.1 of Ignavibacteriales bacterium. GTDB lineage: Bacteria > Bacteroidota > Ignavibacteria > T3Sed10-11 > T3Sed10-11 > T3Sed10-11. The sequence continues at coordinate 3,192 of PWTU01000318.1, read as the reverse complement.
TTTTGTAACCGACGCGAGATCGAAAATCGTTTCGGCCTGATTTATGAACGCATTTTCAGAATAATCGTAACCGCCGTATGCTTTCTTATAAATAATATCGTTACTGTTGCCTATTAATAGAACCGCACCGGGATAAATTGAATCGATAATTCCTTTATAAACAATACTGTCTACTTCTGAAAAATCGAACTCTTCCGGGGGATGGGCTGCATTAGAGCAATATGCCCGGCTACTTAGAGATAGAAAAAACAAAAGAAAAAGCAGAAGTATACCGAAATTCAGATAATTCATAATTGGAGTAAAATGTGAATTTCTTTACTTCTTAAAAGAAACCCAGATCGGACTTGACCAAGCCATTGCAGGAGTCCCGTCCGAATATGTTATACCCGGATAACTATCGACCTGCCGTATCCTGACGTAATACATACTATCCTCTTCAAAATCCTCATCGATATATATAAATTCCGATATTTCGCTTCCGGGAGAATCTGTGAATAGAGTACTATACTCTTTACCGTTATATTTAATCAACTCAACTTTTTCGATGACATTCGTGCCTCCTACCCGAACATGAATTTTGGGCGGTTTGTTGGATGAATAGCTGCTGCCCATGTAATTACCGTCGCTTGTAAAATGGAGATATATTTTGACGCCGGTTGTTGCATACGTTCTTCTGTGTGAGAATGAATGCCAGATACTCTCCCTTGTATTCTCTTCAGCCAACACTGCAGCGAGTCCTCCGGCATGTCTTGTATGAACAGTGTACGCATTCATACCGGGTTGACCGAGATGGTTATCCGACGATCCGATCACCCCGATCTTATGCCCCCGATGCCACGCATACTGATACGACCAGGGATCATCTATCCCGATCTCGAACCGTTGCGGATCGTCATGGGGTGGAAGCAGCATCCGATTATTCCATAATGAATAAATTTCGCCGATTTTTCTGTAGGTATTATGTACGGAATTCCATATTGTATGATCGTCGAACGGCCACATAACGTGCGGTATCGTCAATGCCGGAGATTTTTGTTTATCCAGATCATCCCATAGATCGTTAATTGTTTCATGATGATGTGAATGAAAAACCTTACCGTCTCTGTCTTTATATACAACTACATGGTGGCCATCGTCCGAGGTCCATTCGTATGCATAAAAAGTCGTGAAGTTACCCGGATCGTAAAATAAATCGGCGATTCTCTGACTCTCTTCCCATACTGTACTGTCGAGCGATTCATCATCGTGCTCCGATGCCGACGCAAAATCGAGTCGTGCTACATCCCGTACATAGGTATACGCTTCCTCCTGAGTGGTAAAGTTCCCCCTGTGATCGCCTCTGCGATTTGTAGCCCAGCCCTCGCTAAAACCGGAATTTCCCGACCCTGTTCCCGTATGAAAATGTGTATCCCCAAAATACCGGCGATATTCCGGTGTCGTTTCATGAACATACGTATAATGTGTATGAGATGTAAGCGCTCCATCCGTCGCCGTGATTTTTTGAAATCCCGGTGTATCGTAAGATAAATTACTTAGTATAGCAATCCCTGAATCGGCCTTGGTAAAAGTGTATTCTTGCGGGAAAGCCGATTGTATATCGGTTGTTGCAATGGTAACAATTTTGTTATAATCGATTGCTCGATTTCCGAATGTGTCAAGCAAAATCAACGCCGCATTAAATTTTTCTCCTTTCATCACATCGGCAGGTGATGAGAGGGTCATGGTTACTGCTTTTCGGGGTTTGATTGTAATTTCAGGTTCATTGTCAACGGTTATCCAATCGGATTCACCGTCGGGCCGCCACTGTCCCCGGATGGTTGTCGTCCTTGCCAAACTTTGTACTCTCCCATTATAATGTAAATAAATTTTATCGCCGGGTACGAGCATCGCATCAACCACATCGCACTGGATGATTCCACCTGCAACGCCGTACGCCCTTACGTTAATCGCTGATCCGTTACTCGATATTGCGGAAACGTATCCCAGGAAATCCTCACCATCGGTTTGAGGTCTATCCCATAAAAAAATAGCCGTTTCCCCATACCCGGTGGGAATTTCGATTCTAAATCCGCCGCCGATTTTTAGAGTATCCTTTGCAACGGTAAAGGTAAAGGTTAGATTTTGATACGATCCCGCGATTGCAGAATCTTTACTTATGGTCAGGGTTGGTGTTTCATCTGCATTTGCTTTCGTACTTGTTAAAAAAATATACACAACAACAAATAAAACTGCGGATACAAAAAATTTCAATCGCATATACATGCCTCTATGAAGATAAATAAATTGATGTTGAATTAATAAAATACCGCTACCTGATAACTACAAATTTTCTGAATGCCGTATCGCCGGCGCGGAATAATAAATCGCCGGTGTCCGGGTCGTACTGATCTTCGGTAACGGTAAAATGAGCTATATAAATACCGCTCACCACTACCTGACGCGACGATGTTATCGACTGCCATGTCGCATCGCCGCTGCCGTCCGTATGCTCGATTGTCTCGATTAAATCTCCGCGTTCGGTGTATATTCTGATAATACATTGCCCGGGGATATTGAGAAACATAATTTTATCCGGTTCAGCGGGATATTGTAAATGCCTTGCCCTGATATTATACGGGTTGGGCACAACACGAATCGCATCTAAAGAACTCCCGGGAGCGCGTTTCAGAAAAGCAGGTTCTGTCGTTCGTGTATAAAAACGGTTGCTTTCCAATTCCCCGGTCGGGTTTGTTTCACCGCTTGCATTATTACTGCCATCGTTAAAAGCAGTTATATAATAATAATATGATACACCTCTGCGGGCATCGGTATCGTCGAATGAAGTGGCGCCCGGTCCCAATTCGGCAATTTTTTGATATGTGGTATCGAGTTTGCCGACGGCGCGATAAATCCTGTATCCGGCAAAACCCGGCTCTCTCTCAGAAGGACTCTCCACCCACTCGAGCATTATCCTGTCGCCGCCGGAAGTAACTTCAAAATATGGCGGCGGTAAAGGCGGAACCGGTATGTTATATCCAGACTGAAAATTTCTATAAGCACGCCCGAACGTTAACATTATAGAATCCTTACCGGTATAGGTCCATTCATTTTTAAACACGTCCTTATCATTCGTTGTCGAACCATCCGGCAAAGTAAACGGTCCGGTATCCGATGGATCATCGTTCGCCCGTTTCCAACGTCTGCCAATTTCTT
>PWTU01000226.1 GCA_003562775.1 Ignavibacteriales bacterium | reverse complement strand
CGATCTCGCTGTTTACGGGGAATACTTATACATCGGAGGAAGCTTTCAGACTGCCGGAGGGAAAGCATCAGCCCGTTTTGCAAGATGGCATCCGGATCCGGTTTCAGTTGACGATGGTTTTACCGCACAACCCGAAAGTTATGCACTATTCCAGAACTATCCCAATCCGTTTAATCCCACGACAATGATCGGTTACCGATTACCGGTAAGCGGTCCCGTAAGGATTACGGTTCACGATATGCTCGGCAGGGAAATCGCAATACTGACGGATGAGTATAAACCTGCGGGAATACACGAAGTTGAGTATCACGCTGCAGAATTTTCAAGCGGTGTGTACATCTATCGTCTGCAGGCGGGTGAGTATGTGGAGAGCAGGAAGCTGTTATTTGTAAAATAAAATAAAATCAACATGGTGTGTTATTCATTGTGGATGATTATTGAGTGCGTGTAGTTAATAACTTAGCGGACAATACGGTATTTTCCTATAATAGATTTTAAAAAATTTACTTGACAGACAGATAAAAATTCAGTACCATTCATTACGGCTATACATACAACATAACATAGCGAACAATTGCCATGAACGCGGCTCCTTCATATGAAGTCGTGGTAACGACTGTCGGAGAGTCGGTCAGAAATTTATCCGGAACCGATAGTAAAGATTTGGCCAAGCCCGAACACTAAGTCAACATATAGTGTTCGGGTTTTTTATTATTATATAAACATTGTTAGCTAGCATTCTATGAGGCAAAAAACGTGACTCATTATGAATACTTTAAAAATATGCTGTATTTACATTATATGTTTGATTCTTATTGTAACTGTGTGTTTTCCCGGAAAGGCGCAGGAAGCAGATACGCTGATAACTTCCCGAATCGAAGAGGTCACCGTTGATGCCGTGCGTACGCCCGACTGGAAACCGGTTATCAAAATCGATCATCGAATCATAGACAATAAAGATGGGGTATCAATTGATGAACTTGGTAACTCGCTCCCTTCCTCGAAAATACAGACCAATTCACGTGGAGAATCCTCTATTTATATAAGAGGAGCCGGAGAACGGCAAATTATGTTGTTTTTCGACGGAGTTCCACTCAATACACCCTGGGATAACAGAATAGATTTAAGTCTTATTCCATTGGAAGCCGTCGGGGAGATATCGGTCACAAGGGGGATACCCTCGGTTACCTATGGTGTGAATGCAATTTCCGGAGTTGTGAACATTACGTCCAGAACTATTGATAACTCAAGATATTCAGGCAGATTTATAAGCCGGTTTGGCGATAATAACAGCAGGTATTTTTCGGGAATGTTTTCCGGTGGGAATAATGTCCTGTCCTATCTTGTTGCCGGTTCACATAGAACTTCGGAGGGATTTACTTTACCGGGTGACTTTTCCCACCCTGATAATCCGTCCAATCAAAGAGTCAATAGCGGAAGCGATTCTTTTAATCTGTTTAGCAAAGTCAACTACCTCTATTCCCGACGTGGTTCGCTTCATATATCAACTTTGATTATAGATTCAAGAAAACAGGTTCCACCGGAGATCGATGTTGCGAATCCGCGTTACTGGCGCTATCCATTATGGCGAAGAGTCGGTCTTGCTGTCAGCGGCAAACATACATTCCGCGGAACCTCTGCATCCAAAATTGATTATTCTATATCGGGGACATTCCTCAATGCTCAAATCGATCAATATAAGGACAGTTCATTTGTTGAAATTAACGATTACGAAAATAGCAAAGATATTATTTTCAATGGCAGAGCCGTTTATTCGGGGATGATTAGCAGTACGTCTTTTTTACGATTTGTGGTTGCCGGTTTTTCGACAAGACATAACGAAGTAATTTTGAGTGAAGGAAATATCGCGAGGGTTTATAATCAGCATTGTGTCAGTTTTGGCATCGAATACGAATACTTCTGGAAAAGCATATCAACCCTGACCGGAGTAAGCTATGATCATTCTTCAATAGCAGTCGGGGACCATAATCTATTACAGAATTCAATATACGATTATAGTGCCACTGCCGGGATTATGTACTCGATAAATAATTCATATTCGATGAACGCATCGGTTGGGAGGAAAACACGATTCCCAACATTGAGGGAAAGTTTCTCGGGAGCGCTGGGAAGATTCGTTGCGAATCCGGATCTAAAACCGGAGACGGCATATTCAATGGATGCCGGATTTCAGGGTTCGCACAACCGGGGGCGTTTCGACCTGATATTTTTTCTAACCCATCTTCATGATGGAATTGTACGGGAGTCGCTTCCCGAAAAAAAGTTCAGAAGAATTAACAAAGACATTATCAGAACCTATGGCATGGAATTATCTTATCAAAATTCTATGAATGATAATATCTCGATGTTATTTCGATTTACATATCTTTCTGCACTTTCAAAGAATGAGGCGGGTGTTTTTGCGGATACTCTTGAGTATAAACCGCAAATTATGTCATCTGTATATGTATTGTATTCTTTTAGGAAAAATTTAGAATCGATGATGGAAATTAACTATACGCGAAAGGAATACGGTCTCCGGCACGGAATACCTTCTTTTGAGGAACTTCCCTCATATGTACTTATACATTTTCGACTCGGATATACAATTGGGCTTTCAAACAAAGTAAGTCTTGAGGTTTTCGGCAGGGTTAATAATATATTCGATAAACTTCATTACACGCAATGGGGTTTGCCTGAAGCCGGTAGAAGCTTCAGGGGTGGTGCTTCGGTAGAATTTTAATTGAGCCGTTTTGGATAAAATTATACGTTACGGATGGGCAAATAAGTTTTTTCATAATAATGGACTTATATCTTAAACAGAAAAACCGATGAGAAATTATCGCTCATAACAACCATATAAAATAATCAATTTGAAAGACAGACATGCAAATTATATATAACATTTGTTTCTCGCTACTATTCATTTTTATAGTATTGTTCTTACTATCATGCACTACATCGAGAAAAAATATGGATGGAGAGGAACGATTAGATGAACATGCCGGTAATGTCATCGCAATACCACCCGGTTCAGCGAAGATCCGGGGATTGGTGTTCGATATCGAGATTAAAGACGAACAACCGGTATATCATATCAGAATTCAGGAAGTAATGGAATATGGGATGGCGACACCGGTGTTGCCGGTCGGTTCCGAGATCCAACTTTATGTTACTCCTGAACTAAAGGAAGAAGAACAAAAGAAATTATCCATAGGACAGGAAACGGTACTTCACATTCATCATACAATTGGCAGGGGAGAGGTGCAGTACTGGTCGCTTGTGAAATTTATCAATGCGCATTAATCACTAACGGAGGAATATCATGAGGACTCCTTATAAATTTATAATCGCGTCGACGATGCTTTTAACGATCGTTTTATCAGTAATCTATTTTTTAGGACATCCCGTTCAGGAAGAAGTGAAATTTGAACGGATCAGATCGTCATCATCGCCAAAGGCTGCATCGGAGATGAAGAAAGAACTCTGGGATTATTATCATAAAATGTTGAGAGATCCCGAAACCGGGCAAATTCCCTATGGAATCAGATCGAAAGAGCTTGAATTCGCTAAACGGCTTAGTGAAGAAGCTCAGCAATTTAAAAAAATTCCTGCCTCGAACATTTCCTGGCAGGAAGCCGGACCGCATGATGTTGGTGGAAGAACTCGTGGACTGGCGGTGGATGTAACCAACCCGAATGTCATTCTTGCGGGAGGGGTATCCGGCGGGATATGGAAATCTACCGACAAAGGTTCAACATGGTTGTTGAAGAGTGACATATCGACAATACTCAGTGTTACAACTATTGCCCAGGACCCAAGACCCGGGCATACGCATATATGGTATTACGGAAGCGGTGAGTTCGTAGGTAATTCGGCACGTGATAGGGGTGGGAGTGCAATGTTTTCCGGCGACGGTATTTATAAATCCACTGATAACGGAGAATCCTGGCAGGTACTCCTCTCGACGGTCACATTGGATCCCACACGATGGACTTCGGACTTTGACTATGTTTTGAATATAAAGGTAAATCCGACAAACGGCAGTGTCTTTGTTGCGACGAACGCTTCTGGTATTTTCAGATCAACCGACGGAGGCGATTCATTTACAAATGTATTAGGGGGTGTAAATCATCATATTTTTAGTGATATAGCCGTAGGTTCCGATGGTACGCTCCTTGCGGTTCTCTCTAGTCCTTTTCAAGGAGTCACGCCGACAAACCAGCCAGGTGTTTATAAGTCCACGGATAACGGTAATACCTGGACAAACATTACACCGGCGGGATATCCTTCGGTCTCGATGAGAGGTG
>PWTU01000267.1 GCA_003562775.1 Ignavibacteriales bacterium | reverse complement strand
ATGCGAAATACCAGTAAAGTAGCCAGACATCGGTTTTATAATTTATTCCAAAACCTGAAAATGAGTCCGATTCGAACTATCGACGATTTACCGAATGTACCGCCGGTTCCCGGTGCATTTATATTTTGGCTTGATGAAGCCCCGCCAAGATGTCTTCTTGTAGGAATTGCGTCGCCAAAACTGGAGGACGGATTATTAAACCGTTTATCGGGTATCGTTGAATCAAAAAATGTCGAAAGCGAACTACACCGGCATCTCGCAACCGACAGAACGCTTGGCAAAGATTATAAAATCGACCTGAAAAAATCGGAGAACCGGGAAAGATTCCTTTTCGAACACGTCTATTATCAATACCTCACCATTGCCGATATGAAGGAAGATGAACTGAAATCGTTTGAAGAATTCCTTGAAGAACGTTCCGAATTGAATCCGCGCTACCGGAAAAATAATATGCCGCCTAAGCGAAAAGGTAAATAGGAACCTTATGTGTATGTGCTGTTGCGCGCCCTCCTTTCTCCGACAAGAATAACGAAATCGAAAACAACCGATTTCAGATGCACGATGTCATCCACATTGTTATCCTCGATATCGGTGTCCCACGAAAGCGGCGACATCCGTATCACATGGTGCAAAGTTTTCCTGTTTAGCTGAACCGTGTATCTTATGGTCTGCTCCTCTTGAATTTCGAAATTATTTTCAAAGTGCTTACGAACTTCTTTGTTCGAGTACTCTTCTTTCATAGTATCCTTGAAAATCAATTTCCTTATTTCATCAAAGTGTTTCTCGCCGGGAAGGACTTTTACAAGAACACCGTTATCTTTGAGCACCCGTCGAAATTCAGAATAGTTTGATGGAGAGAGAATGTTAAAGATAACATCAAAGCACTTTGACCCGAACGGCATATCGGCAATATCACCGACAAACCAGTTACAATTTGTATAATTCTTTGCAGCGATTTGTACGCCCTCTTTTGCAATATCGATGCCCGTTGCATGAATATACGAATCTGATACTAAATTCAACTTATCGACCAGACCTGAAACCATCGATCCCTCACCGCACCCCGCATCAAGAATAAATAATGGCTGCATAATTTTTCCTAATTTCCTTTCCAGCACTATCCCAAATAATTTTTCAAGTAACGGATTATAAAATCCCTGGTCTGATAGCGTGCGGCGCGATAAAAATATACCGGCAGTATATTTGGTTTTGGTTTCTTTGTTTAACATATTGACATAGCCGGTCCGGGAGATGTCAAAGCAATGATTATTCATACAGACTATACTCTTCAACTCCCGTAGCGTCATCTCTTCACCACACACCGGGCATTTTAACAGGTGGATATTATTTTCGAGCAGCCGGGCTGCCAATTCAGATTTTTTCATTGTACGAATCCCTGATGCGATTACCCGCAATAAGTTAACATATAAATGTAATACTTTTCTCACACATTTACCGTTTTTTAGAAGAATTTTGTATATTGTTACACACGTTTATTGTTCCACAATCCCCGGAGTAATCGTTATGAGGTATTTCCGTTTCGTTTTTCTTTTTTGCTTTTTGTTCCTCTCCGTAACGCCTGCCATTGCAGAGGAAACAACCACAATCGATATACAAAATTATCTTGTCGCCGGACCGGTCGATGCACCTTTCCCGGTTCTCAATGTCGGCGATCGGAATGTAGTCGAACTGAAAGACTTACTTGCTTACGATTATATCGACATTAAAAATCTGAATCCCGTACAAGATACGGACATCGAATGGAGACAGGATAAAACACTGAATTGGCAGACAAAACAAGCAGATGACTGTGAACTTTCACTTTCAGCCGCCGGCTCCGCGCCGGGTGTGTACTATGCTGCTGCATACATCGCAACCAACCGATGGTTAAAAGCCGATCTAAAGGTAGAAAGCTGTCATCTTTTCGAAGTATATCTTAATGGGAATAAAATTACTTCAAAGACCGAAAGTAATAAACCCGATGAATCATCGGATAATTGCTCACCCGGTTCCGCAACACAAACGATTACATTGAAGAACGGTAAGCATACTTTGATAATAAAAACCATAAACGATCCGGGAAACGAAGCCGGTTGGGATATTAAAACTTCAATAATGTTGAACGACCCATATTCGGCGGAAAATATAGCTGCTACGCTTTCTCCCGAGCGTTCCATTGATATCTCCAACGTTCTGGACGACCCCCGCGTGGGGGCAGTGCATATTACCCGCAACGGTGAACTTGCCGCGGTAGGTACAAGCACACCGGTCGGTACTGCGCCGCATCGCGAAACGTGGATCAAAATATTTAATACCCGCAACGGATCGCTTGTGAGAACCTTTCGCGGCGATTTCAGTATCGGGAACTTTTCCTGGGCACCCGATAATAAACACTTTTCTTACGTACAACGGAAAGCAGGCAAAGCAACGCTTTGGATCGTAAATATCGAAAATGGAGAAAAGCATGCTTTGCTGGAAGATATTGAAAATTTCGGCTCGTATACCTGGTCGCCGACCGGAACATTCATTGTATTTAGTATTTCACAACAGGATGACGGAACGGATAACTTCATGCGCCGCATTACCAAACCGGTTGAGCGATGGCCCTGGTGGACACAGCGAAGTTATTTGCATCTTGTGCATGTTCCCTCCGGCGCACGACAGCGTCTGACTGCCGGTGAATTATCTACCGGTCTGAACTCGATCAGCCCCGATGGAAAGAAACTCCTTGTATCACGTACAAAACACAATTTCACCGAACGTCCGTACTCTTTTACCTCATTGTTCACACTCGATATTGAGCGTATGTCGCTCGATACCATTCATACCGGAGGATGGACTGCACAGGCGCAATGGTCGCCGGACGGAAAAAAGATTCTCATCACGGCAGGTCCCTCCTTTTTCGGAGACGCCGGCATAAACACTCCCGAAGGTGTAATCCCGAATGAATATGATACACAGGCATATATTTACAACACCGAAGACGGTTCGGTGGAAGCCGTCAGCCGGGATTTTAATCCGTCCATATCGTCGGCGCAATGGAGTTATGCCGAACGTGCAATTTATTTCAATACCACAGATAAATCCTACAGTCAAATTTATCGATACGATGTGAAAAATAAACGGTATGAAAATGTTGATCTTGGAGTTGAGATGGTTAACAATATCGACCTTGCACAAGATCGCCCCGTTGCCGTATTTACAGGTGAAAGCGCAAACGAACCGCCTCGTTTTTATTTTACCGACATCAACAGAAAACGAACGACAATGTTATACGATCCAAATAAAGACACCTACCGGTACATAAAAACCGGAACGGTGGAAGAATGGACTTTCCTGAATGAACGTGGCGTTGCAATAGACGGTATGATTTATTATCCACCGGATTTCGATCCCGATAAAACGTACCCGCTCATTGTGTATTACTACGGTGGAGTAAGTCCTGTTTCGCGTGCATTCGAGGGGCGATATCCGAAAAACAAATGGGCTGCACAGGGCTATGTGGTGTACGTTTTGCAGCCCAGTGGTGCGGTGGGGTACGGACAGGAATTTTCGGCATTGCACGTAAACGATTGGGGTAAGATAGTCGCAGATGAAATCATAGACGGTACAAAGCAATTCCTCGACGCTCATTCCTTCATCGACAGAGACCGGATTGCAGGCATCGGAGCATCATACGGCGGATTTATGACCATGCTCCTTCTTACACAAACGGATATCTTCACCACGGCAGTAGCACACGCAGGGATCAGCTCAATCTCGAGTTATTGGGGTGAAGGATACTGGGGATATTCATACAGCGCAGTTGCCACGGCCAATAGTTTCCCCTGGAACCGCCGCGATATATACGTCGATCAAAGTCCGCTTTTCTATGCCGATAAAGTTACAACGCCGGTACTTTTATTGACAGGTGATTCGGATACTAATGTTCCTCCCGGTGAGAGCACACAATTTTTCCTTGCTCTAAAAATGCTCGGTAAAGAAGTGGAATATATTCAGGTAAAGGATCAGGATCATCACATCCTGGATTACAATAAACGAATCAAATGGGGAGATACTATCATTGCCTGGTTTGATAGGTATCTCAAAGATCAACCTGAGTGGTGGAATGAGATGTATGAAAATTAGTCAAAATTATTATTGGTTAATAACTGTTGCTAACTGCTAATATCGGTTAATAAGGGTTGCAAACAACTACCTCGATAACAATCAAAGATGGAGGATTTAAAAAATGAAATATATAGTAGTACTACTGATGCTGCCATTTCTCATGCTATCCTGTACTTCAGATGATACGCCGGAAGTTGTTGATCCACAAGAAGTTTTTTGGAATAACCTCAAAAACCACTGCGGTCTTGCGTTTGCGGGGGGATTATCCAAAGAACCGCCCGGTGATGAAATGCTGACGGGCACGGAATTACTCATAGTTCATTTTCGGGAGTGTATTGAAGATACCATAAAGGCGCCCTTCCACATCGAGATCGAAAATACCGACGATTGGGACCGGTCACGCACCTGGTTCTTTATCCGTCATGAGGATCGTCTCGAATTGCGCCACGATCACAGAAAACCTGACGGAAGCGAGGATGACAACAATTGGTACGGCGGCTTTACGGAAGAACCCGGCACCGGGCACATTCAGGAATTTATTTACTACGGCCGTGAAGATCCCGATAGAAAACGTCTCGGTTGGCGTATACAAATTTTCCCCGACGAACAATATATATACGGTACTATTCGGAGTGATGATTATACCTGGCGTGTGGATTTTGATCTAACTCAAGCGGTGGATGCTCCTCCTGCTCCCTGGGGACATGAGTGACTTCTCTCTCCCACAGAATTGGAATCCCACAGATTTTAAAAAAAAATATTCTCGTGGGATTCCCCCGATGGCTATCGGGGTTATCGAGATTCTGTGGGAGAATACTCACAATGATTTGGGAATTTATATTTCAGATAAAAGATTTTTTCCGGAATTTCCAGTTATACACACTTTCATTTATAAACTTGAGAAATTCCTCCGCCGCAGTGTCCCAATTAAATTTTGCAGCCCACTCAAGTGCGTTCTGAGACAGATTTTCCCGCAGCTCTTTATCGGAATATAATCTAAACAGATGAATCATGAGCGCTTCGATGTCGCCGTACTCATAGAGCAAACCGGTCCGGTTATGTATGATTGAATCGCGCAATCCCGGTACGTCCGCTCCGACCACTGTCTTTCCACAAGCATTTGCCTCGATGACCGTCAAACCCCATCCTTCCTTTGGTGAAGGATTAACCACCACATCCATCTTATTAATATGTTTTACCTTTTCTTCACCCGAAACATATCCGGTGAAGGTAATATCATTACGACAATTCATCTTCGACGCCGTTTTTTTAAGTGCGGGCAGATAGTCTCCGTCACCGACTACCAGCAACTGCGCATCCGGAATTCGTGTCTTTATCATATCAAATGCTTGCAGTACGTGGTCGATGCTTTTATATTTTTTAATACGGCCTAAAAAACCGATTGTAAAGGGTTTGCCGTTTTCCCTATCCTCCGGTCGATAAAGGGAGTGATCGACGGAATTATGTATCACGGTAATATTATCTTCCGTTAAACCCATCTCGATCAGTTCTTTTTTTGTACTTTCAGAAACGGCGACGGAGGGGGTCTTTCTGTACACTTTCGGTATCAACCACTCCGATGCATAAACATAGCTCGCTGCGACGGGATTTGTTTCAAGATATATACTTTTTCCGAACAAGTGATGGAATAATGCAACGATCGGTTTACGTACATAGATCGGTGTATAAAACGGTATTTTATTTACGTCATCTACTACTACATCGTACCTGAACCCGAAAAATAAGTACCACAGAGGAACGGCGAAGTTGAATAAATTTCGTGTACCGATGCGTATCACTCGAATACCGTCAATGATATCGCGCGGGGCTCCTCCTCTGAAGTTGGAACATACAAGCGTGACCGGATGTCCTTTCTTTACAATTCTCCTGAATGTCTCGTGCAGATGCCCCTCCGCCCCGCCCGCAAACGGGTTTTTAATATCCTGCCAGTTGAAAACGAGAATTTTCATGTAATTATTTACGTGCAATAATACCTATTGAGATACCTGTATACAGTGGCAGCACTGTTTTTAATAACATTGACCTTAACGCAGTACGTATCTTTCCAATAACCGGTATGGAAGGTGGATACAACGGCAGCCGGACTCCTATTATTTTCCCCGCCTCGCGCACAAGCCGGTACATCAAGCTCGGAGTCATCCATTCACCATATCGATGAACGGGTTTTAAATTATGGAGAATTAAAAGCCGGTTCAGTTCGGGATACGAAAATGAACGTTCCCAGCCGGCAAACCATTTTCCCATTGCTATAAACAGATGTTTTAGAACAGTATACGGATGATAACGCTGCGGTACATCGATTAAAATCAATCCCCCCGATTTTAAAACCCGAATCTGCTCTTCTATCATACGATCAGCGTCGTCTTTACGAAAATGTTCAAGCAATCCCTGATGAAAAACAATATCAAAGGTGTTGTCGTGAAATGGCAGGCAAAATGTATCGCCCCCAACTGCATAGATACCGGCAGAATTGGACATCTGTTTTATCAATCGAAGTGATTCGTATGAATAATCCAGTTGATATACCGTTGCACCGGATCCGGCCAGTGGAAGACTGTCGCGACCGGTCCCCGCACCGATTTCAAGAATTAAAGCATCAGACGGGAACCCTGCCAGCTTGAGATTACGTGCGATCCTGTCCCGATTTGAATATATTTCCTCAGCACGATCCTTACTTCCCCAATATGTATCCCAATCATTCTTCGTCGATGCCTGTGCCAAAACCCGTTACTCCTGGATATCTTCAGGTACGATCATCGTATCGGGTATGTCGATATCTTCATCCTCCTCATCAATAATCAAGCTCAGTTGCTCGATACGTTGTTGGGCAAATCGTACCACTTCCGGTTGATCGCTGTACATCGCCTGAAGCCGGGAAAGTATGTCCCGTTCCTTTTCGAACTCTTGACGATCGCTGTACAGGTTAAAGAGCACGACGTACGGATTATTCATCGTGAGCGGCGGACGTGGAGTTTCACGCAACTGTTCCTCCATATCGGCGATAAGCTCGTCGGTTATTTCAAGAAACGTATCGTTATCGCCGGCGAGCCGGTAAAGGTTTGCTGCTTCATAGATCATACCCGGGCTCATTTCTATGTGGTTGCGTGGAATGATGTATTCCATACGATCCAGCGTTGCAACGGTAAGCTCGTCATTACCATCGATTCGCTGATAATGCATTGCGAGTTGAAGAAATGCATTTCGATAATTAATCGTCAAGCGTCTGCTCTGTTCTTCAAGATAGATTGATGGATCGTTCAATCCTCTGAATTTATACCCGTAACGTTGATCTCGTGAGAATGTATCGGGTTCATCAAATAAATTTTTATGCAATACCTCGGTGCCGAGTTGACGGCCCCGTTCCTGTCGAACCGGAGTAATTCTCTGCACCAATCCGTCAAGCCGGAGATATTCATCAAGTCCGATTTTGCTTCCGTTATCCGGAATGGTCACGGCAAAATAAACCGGTCGATCCCAGCCGGCAGTCATAACTATGTCGCGAACCATGAAATCCTGCACACGAATCACCGGTATATTATTAAACTCCCGTGTATTTCTCATAAGCCAGCGTATTTTTCCTTCTTCACGGATTTCCGGATCGTCAACGCCGAATTCATCATACACATGATCCGGCACCGGCAATTCAAATTCTCTCGGCTCAAATTGCATCGGAACGATTCGCTCGATCTGGCTGTCGGTCAAACTGATCGGTACCGGTTTTGCGCCATGCGGTCGCTGGTTTTTCAGTTGATTTATATACCACGGTGTATTTAACAAACTCAGATTTACAACCCGCACGTCGGTTCGTATTCCCTCGACATCCTGCAGATACCACAGCGGAAATGTATCGTTATCTCCATTGGTAAACAGGATCGCATCTTCTTCTACGCTTTGGAGAAGATTATAACCATAATCCCATGCAACATAATGTCCGCGACGGTCCCGCTCGTGCCAATTTTCCGTGAGCAAATTAACCGGTGACGCAATAAATAAAATACCGGCGCCGACACTCAATCCGATTATTTGAATTTTTTTCTCCTTGATATAATCGCGGATGGTTTCCAGCAACGCAGACGCACCGATCCCTATCCATGCCGCGAACACGAAGAAAGACCCGGCAAAAAAGTAATCACGTTCACGCGGCTGCGGCTCCGCCATATTGAACACAAATGCGAGTGCCAGACCGGTAACAATGAAAAACGATAAAAACACCATCCCCCATTTCCAATCACGTCTGATATGATACCAAACGCCAAGCAGTCCCAGAAGAAACGGAATAGCATATACACCTTTCCAGTCAACGCCTGCATCCTGCCAGTCGCCTTCTTTCCCGATAAAGTTATGACTGAGATACCGTACGTACATATGCCCTATCTGGTATCGCAGCATATAATCAAAATCGCTGGAATATTTCATATAATTTTGTTGGAATACCGGTTCCGGATTCCATCTCCGTTCGAATAGCGGTGTATCACCATACTGTTCACGGTTAAGATACGATACCAACCTGTTCATCGTGTCGGGTTGATTTTGATTCATCGGAGGGTTTGCATTCGACCTGATCAGCACCGAAGCATATGTCGTAAAACCGAACAGAACCAGTAAAAACGCCAGCATTGCAAGATTAAGATATCTTTGTTTGTTCTTGATCGAATGATACAAACCATACAGGGCGGCAGCAACAATAAGCGGAGGAATCAGCTTCAAAAATCCGCTCTCCTGGATATCAATAAATCCCCCGATGGTTAAATGACCATCCAGCATAGCCGGGAACCATTTTACAATTCCCGGGTAAATGATAAAGAAAGCAGCTACTGCACCGAAGCCGAATTTGATAAACGATCCCCATTCCGGTTTGAACCGCCGGAAATAAACCATAAGCGCAACCGGAAAGATCGCCAGTGCGCTCAGCAAATGTACACCGATAGACAGACCGATAATGTATGCACCGAGCAGCAGATACCGTTCACTCCAGTCCTCCTCGGAATTCTCGTACCAGAGAAATCCGAGCCAAACAACCAATGACGTAAGAAACAAACTTGCCGCATACGTTTCAGCTTCGGTGGCATTAAACCAAAACGTCTGGCTCCATAAAAGCGACAGAGCCCCGATCACACCGCTTCCATAAGTGATAATCTTATCGCCGACCGATACCGGTCTTCCCCGGAAATATATGATCAATCGTGTGATCATTAGGTATAACAGGAGAACCGTAAATGCGCCGGACAATACGGATATCGTGTTAACACGAAATGCAATATCATCGGCGAACGGGATTATCGCCATAGCGCGGCCTGCGAGAATAAACAAGGGTGCACCGGGCGGATGCGGCACTTGAACGAGATACGAAGCTGCGATCCGTTCACCCGGATCCCAAAACGATACAGACGGTGATACCGTGATGAATAAAGTAACCAATGCCGTCAATAAGACAGCGGCAGCAATGATTCTGTTTTCAGTTATTAAGTTCATACAAGCAACATAAGTAATGAATAAGAATGTTTAATTTATGTTTTCAAAATCACATTAACTCCGATGCGATCATATCTGCATACGCTTTCCCTTGTTTGGTAAGACGCAGATAATCATTGTCAATAACGACAAATCCCCGCTCAGAAAACGATGAAATTTCTTTCGTCTTTATTTTTAATATATCTAAATTATAAGAATTTTTCATTTTTTTCAGGTCGATTCCCGTTTTTCGCAAACCGAGAAAGATTTCCTCTTCGGCACGCTGCAGTTCGGTTAACATTTCCTCTCCGGCCACAGGTAACAGGCCGGCTCGGACCTTGCGATTGTATTTTTGCAGATTATTAATATTCCAGTATCGCCTTCCCTTATAAAAAGAATGTGCCGATGGACCGAAACCAAGATATTCACATGATTCCCAGTAGGTTCGATTATGCAAACATTGTTTTCCCGAACGCGCATAGTTGGAAATCTCATATTGCTCGTATCCGGCATTATCGAGCATATCGAGGGTGATTCCGTAAAGCTCGGCATCCAGATCTTCCTCTAACGGCGTCACTTCTTTATTTTTTAACTTCTGGTAAAGCGGTGTTCCCTTTTCGTATGTAAGACTATACGCCGAGATGTGGTCCGGTTCAAGCTCTATAATCCTATTGAGATTATTGATCCATCGATTTTTTGTGTGAGTCGGGAGAGAAAACATCAGGTCGATATTAATATTATCATATGCCGCTTCGCGCGCATTATAATAACACCGTTCTGCGTCTTCGACCGAATGTATACGGGTAAGAAATGTCAGGTCTCCCGTTGAGAAGGATTGCACGCCGATACTCAATCTATTCACTCCGATCGCTTTATATGCGCGTAGTTTTTCATCATCAACGGTGCCGGGATTGGTTTCGACGGTAACTTCGGCGTCAGGTGCTACAACAAAATTACGATGTAATGCGTCCATAATTTTCCGTATCTGTACCGGAGACAACAATGACGGTGTACCGCCGCCGAAAAATATTGATGTAAATACCGGATCATCTTCGATTTTTCCTGAAGTCAAATTAATTTCTCTCGTAATTGTCCGTACGAAACGATCGAAACTGTCGGACTGCTCTATTGAGTAAAAATCGCAATAGATACACTTATGTTCACAAAACGGTATATGTAAGTATAATCCTTTCATCATCAACGAATCAGTGTTCCTATCCGGTCGGTTCTGACATTTCTGAAACGTGCCGCAAAATTCGGCGTTCCCTCCTTATGCCACGACCAATAAATTAACAATGCCCGACCTATTATATTTTCCTCGGGAACAAATCCCCAGAAACGGCTGTCGAGACTATTGTCCCGGTTATCACCGAGTGTGAAATAATAATTCGATTGGATTACATATATATTAGATAATTCCCCGTTAATAACGATACTTTGATCCGGCAAGATTTCAACATCTGCACCGTCACGTCGTAAAAATACCTCCCACTGTTTTATGTTTCCAATATCGATCGTCAACGTATCGCCTTTTTTCGGCACATAAATCGGCCCGTAATTGTCCTCATTGAACGGCGTACCGCTCGGGAAAATTCGCAGATCGTTTCGACCGCTCGGTTTCAACGAGCGGCTTGAGCTGCGTTGTGTCGTCAGTTTCGGAAATGCCGCTCCATTGACGAAGACATTTCTGTTCCGAATCTTAATTGTATCGCCGGGCAAACCTATTACCCGTTTAATGTAATTAAGATTGGCCGCCGGCTCAACTTCATCACGTTCACCGGGAAACTTGAAAACAATGACATCGCCTCTATCCGGATTGCGAAAGCCGGGAAACCGGATATGCGGTATTTCTATTCCTGTCAACGGAACCGTTCGTGGTGTACTCGGCCCGTAAATAAATTTATTTACCAGAATATAATCACCCGCAATCAAGGTATTTTCCATCGAGCCGGTCGGGATACGATATGCATCCATTATAAAAATCTTTATACCGAACGCAACCAATATCGTGATGAGAATAACTTCGAGGTACTCTCGTATGATTGACTTTTTCGGTATTTGCGACTTGTCCGTCATAAACGATCACTTACCATCATCTAATTAACCGGCCGAACCGATCCCACCGGATAGATCCGAGTTTCCCAAAAAGATTGACGAATGGAATATGCGGATCCCACGACAGATACACAATCATCGGCGAGCCGATGAGCAAATCTTCTGCTATGAGTCCGAAATACCTGCTGTCAAGACTGTTGTTACGATTATCGCCGAGTCCGAACATATAATTTCGCCGGACGACATAATGATCCGTTTCTTCCCCATCGATAATAATCGTACCGTCATTAAGCATCCGCGCCGAGACACCCTCGCGCTGTATAAACACCTGCCACGCTTCAAAATTGTCTTCGTTAAAATATAACGTATCCCCTTTGCCGGGAACGTACAATGGTCCATAGTTATCTTCATTCCACGGCATTCCTTTGGGGAAAATGCGGGTATCCGTTTGATTCGGCGGTATAGGCGCACGTGGAGCGGTTCGCATATATTTAGGCCGCGGCGCTTGTTCCCCGTTTACATATAAAACCCGGTCTCGTATTTCTACCGTATCGCCCGAAAGTGCTACACAACGTTTTAAATAATAATGAAATTCCTCCGGCTGCACCTCATCCCGTAAACCGGGGAATTCAAAAACAATTACGTCTCCTTTTCTTACATCCCGAAAACCGGGTACGCTGAAAAACGGGATTCTTATATTCGTATAAAAAATATGCCGGGGCGTCGAACCGCCGTAAATAAACTTGTTGACAAAAAGAAAATCGCCCGCAAGAACGGTATCTTCCATAGAACCCGTCGGTACAACGAAGGAAGCAAAGACAAAACTATTTAATATGATAAAGATGCCGAAAATTATACCCGCTTCTTTTAAGAATTTTAAAACCGCATCTTTCGGATTTCTTTTTACCTGCATCTTCTTTTTCTTCATCCGTTCGCGGGGATTCTTCTTATGCGCCATATTGATTTGACCTCTCCTATATGTTTATTGTTCCATAGAAAGCACTGCAAGGAATGCCTCTTGCGGCACCTCAATCCGTCCGACTTGTTTCATTCGCTTCTTGCCTTCCTTCTGTTTTTCAAGTAATTTTCGTTTTCTTGTGATATCGCCTCCGTAACATTTCGCGGTGACGTTTTTTCGCAATGCGCGGACCGATTCCCGTGCAATGACCTTGTTGCCGATTGTCGCCTGAATTATTACTTCGAACTGCTGCTTCGGTATTAATTGCTTCAATTTGCTGCTCAACTTCCGCCCCCATACATACGCCTTCTCCCGGTGTACAATTGTAGAGAGCGCATCGACCGGGTCGCCGTTCAGCAGTATATCGAGTTTTATAAGATCGGATTCACGATAATCCAGATAATCGTAATCGAATGATGCATAACCGCGGGAAACCGATTTGAGCTTGTCGTAAAAATCGAATATGATCTCGGCTAAAGGTAACTCGAAATGTAAATTCGCACGCTGCGGATCGAGATAGGTGGTATTTTTATACACACCGCGCCGTTCCATACACAATTGCATCAAGTTGCCGACATACTCCGAAGGTGTTATGATTTCTGCACGTATAAACGGCTCCTCAATGTGATCGATTGTGCCTACCGACGGCATACTCGCAGGGTTGTCGATTAACAACTCTTCGCCGTTGGTTAAAAAGACTTTATACTCGACGTTCGGCACCGTCGTTATTATCGTTTGATCGTATTCACGGTCGAGCCGCTCCTGTATAATCTCCATATGAAGAAGTCCGAGAAATCCGCAGCGAAAGCCAAAGCCGAGTGCCGTCGATGTTTCAGGTTCATACTGGAGCGCAGCATCGTTCATCTGGAGTTTTTCAAGTGAGTCGCGAAGACCTTCGAATTCCTCCATGTTTGCCGGATACACACCGCTGAAGACCATCGATTTTACTTCCTTATAACCTGGAAGCGGTTGTTTTGCCGCATTGCTTAGAACCGTAATCGTGTCACCGACTTTCGTTTCACGAACGTCTTTTATTCCCGGGATAATATAGCCGACGTCGCCTGCTTTCAGTACCCCCGTTCGTTTTTTGGTACGTTGTAATAATCCGATCTCCTCCGCTTCGAATTTCTTGTTGTTATGGAATAATCGCATCTCTTCGTTTTCTTTGAATACTCCATCAAAAACGCGGATATAACAAACTGCACCGCGGTAGGTATCGAACACCGAGTCGAAAATCAATGCCTGAGCGGGAGCTTCAGTATCACCCTGTGGAGGCGGCACCCGCTTGATAATTCGTTCAAGCAAATCTTCGATCCCGATATTTGATTTTGCACTTACCTCAAGAATTTCATCGTCGGTACATCCCATTAATTCTTTTAGTTGATGTCTCACTGCCTCGATTTGAGCATTCGGCAAATCTACTTTATTTATAACGGGTATAATTTCGAGATTAGCTTCAAGAGCAAGATAGAAGTTGCTGATTGTCTGCGCTTCAACACCCTGCGATGCATCGACAACCAGTAATGCGCCTTCGCACGCATTTAACGATCTGGAGACTTCATAAGTAAAATCGACGTGACCGGGCGTATCAATGAGGTTGAGCGTATACTCGTTTCCATCCCTGGCTTTATACGTCATCTTGATGGCGTGCATTTTTATTGTAATTCCCCGCTCCCGCTCAAGCGGATTATCGTCGAGGATTTGGTCCATCATCTCACGCTCGGTAATCGTGCCTGTTCGTTCGAGAAAGCGGTCTGCAAGCGTCGATTTCCCGTGGTCTATATGTGCAATTATACAAAAGTTGCGAATATGCTTCATCTCTCCAAATAACCGGTCAAAAAATAAGCCCTCCGCACCCGGACAGGCAATTGTAAAATTCGGTAAATATTAAATATACTACAAATAGGAGTGATTTTCAAGAAAGTAACGATTGATAGAGCGCAATGCCGGAATAAAATACAATCGGCTATTATCAGGTTAGGAAATGGTTGGGTCTTTGCCTTATTTCCTTTCCGCCATGCTGTTCGGCGATATCATTTCCTTGTTAATGCAAATCTTCATCAACATGAAGAATATAAATCCGCGATTCTTTCACTAAAATTATTTTATCTTCAAACGAACTGAGATGCAGTCGAGAACTATAGCCATTCCAATCCTCAAGTATATCGTTTGACGCAACACCGATATGTTCTCCCTGATCATTCAATATAGCGATATATCTGCTTGATTTTGAGGTTACCCATATCTCTTTGTTCCGACTTGTAATACCAAAATTAGCTCCCGAACCGAATGGACTAAAATATTCATTCAATATCGCACCGTTCTCCTGATTGAATCTTTCTACTCTATCATAATAGTAACTTAGCAGGAGGGTGTTTCCATCAAATGCTATATCCTGTATTCCGTACGGTAATGTATATGAGAGTTCAACTTCACCGGTATCGGTATTTATTTTTCGGAGTGTACTGATATCCTGACCGCTGCCGTAATTATTAAGCCACAAGGACGAGCCGTCATATGCTAAGCCGGATGGAAAAGCATACTGTTCTTCATATTCAAATAATTTCAGCGATTTTCCGGAATAGAAATTTTGTTTTTCTATCGTTACTTTATTCGGATCATGGTATCCACCCTGTTCATTCAGATATACAACCCAGAAATTTTCACCGTCATGATCGATACCTGCAACGGTTCCATGCTGACTTGTGAATTGAATATCCCGCTCCAATGTATATGATACCGTGAAGTTATCTTCGTTCTCCCACTCCGGAGTAGTTATTTGCAAAATATTGCTTCCCCCCAACCGACCGTATTGGTTCATAATATAAATACGATAATACCAGGTTGCGTTCCTTCCCAAACCACCAAACTCTTCCAGACCGGTATCTGTATATGTTGTATCGTTGCGGGAAGTTGCTATATGAATTAACGTACCTGTAGTCTCGTCAAGAGCGCTGCTATGGTGACGGTAAATTTTATACTCCATAAAATTTTGTACCATAGAAGACGACCATCTGAGCTCTACTGCGCTTATTGTTACTATATCAGGGTGGTACAAAACAACCGGATCCGGAAGTAACAGTGCATCCAGTTCGGTATTTCCGCTCACGGTTACTTCAATATTATTTTCCACAAAACTTTGATCATCGATTGCTTTCTGAACGGTAAGTATATATGTACCAACCGGGACATCCTCCAATATGAAATAGCCATTTCCATCCGTGGTAGTCAAAAATTTACTCGTTTCATTGGATAACGATACGGGTACTTGTGAAACACCGGCGTTTTTATATACCACCTTTCCTTTCACAAAGTACAATCCATCGGCATCAACTGGTGTGTCCTCACATGCCGAAAAGATGAATAGGAATATAATCAGGAATAAAATCGTATGCGGTTTCATTGCTATATTTCCCCACATATAGTCGGTAAGTTAGATATTTAGTAAACCCCATTTTTCAAGCAGAGTTGAAATTCAAAACAAGTTCCGATCGCATAGAATTAAATTGCAACTCTTTTGTAGCGAAATATAGTTATTATTTTTTTTAAATACCAACAATAGCTATAAAATCGGAATGATGAGCTACACATTTATTTTTCAATCTTCCCGGTAAACTATGGATTATTACCTCAATTTACCATATATTACAATCCCAGATGAAAGGGAATCTTCATATCGCATTACACCAGCCGAGAACATTCCCTTATTATCCCCTATTTATAAATATTAATGTACGGTATAACTATGACTGCGCGTTTAGTGCTCGAGGATGGTTTTACACTTGAAGGAAGTCTCTTTGGTGCAGAAAACAACTGCACCGGTGAAGTTGTTTTTAACACATCTATGACCGGATACCAGGAAATTCTTACCGATCCCTCGTATGCAGGACAAATCGTGGTAATGACATATCCACACATCGGTAATTACGGCATTACCGCATCCGATTCCGAAGCGGACCGTCCGTACGTTGAGGGTTTTATCGTTCGCGATTTTTCGGAACTGCCGAGCAACTGGCGTTCCGAACAATCCCTGAACGATTATCTCAAGCATCATGGAATACCGGCTCTCTCCGGAATCGATACCCGTGCGCTCGTTCGCCACATACGGACGAAAGGTGCTATGCGAGGAATTATTTTCACAAGAAAGGCGACAACGGATCAAACAGATTATGCAGATAAATTATCCGACAATGAACTGGTTGATATGGTTAGAAAATCGCCATATTTAGATGGAATAGATCTTGTAAAAAAAGTCAGTAGGCATGAATTAACAAATTATCACTCTGACCCTGCTCCCAGTCGTGCTCCCTATCATGTTGTAGCGTACGATTTCGGGATGAAACAAAATATCATCCATTCCTTAACAGCCACCGGATTTAACGTAACCGTAATTCCGGCGAATACTCCCGCCGATGATGCTCTGGCACTCAATCCCGACGGAATATTTCTCTCAAACGGACCGGGTGATCCCTCAGCTGTCGGTTATGCCATCGAGAATACCCGTAAACTGATCTGTAAAGTCCCGATATTTGGTATATGTCTCGGTCATCAGATACTTGCTCTCTCACTCGGTGGAAAAACATACAAGTTGAAATTCGGTCATCGTGGAGGAAATCAACCGGTGAAAAATCTTACTACCGGGAAGGTTGAAATTACCTCACATAACCATGGTTATTCCGTTGATTTTGAATCACTTAGTGATACCGATGTAGAGTTTACTCATGTTAATCTAAACGACCAAACACTCGAGGGATTCCGGCTCAAAAATCATCCCGTTTTTTGTGTTCAGTATCACCCTGAAGCGGCGCCGGGTCCGCACGACTCTGCATATTTATTCGAAGATTTTTACAAACTAATTGAGGAATCGAAAACATAGTGGGCAAACGAACCGATATCCGGTCTATTCTTGTTATCGGCAGCGGTCCGATTGTTATAGGACAGGCATGTGAGTTCGATTATTCGGGCACACAGGCATGTAAAGCTCTAAAAAGTGACGGGTATCGTGTTATTCTTGTGAACTCGAATCCGGCAACTATTATGACCGACCCTGAAATTGCCGATCGCACGTATATTGAACCACTGCTCCCAAAATATATTGAGCGGATAATAGAATGTGAACATCCCGACGCTATGCTCCCCACGGTGGGCGGACAGACAGCTCTTAACCTTGCTATTGAGCTCGATAAACTCGGAATTCTGAGTAAACATAATGTTAAACTTATCGGTGCTCAGATTGAAGCTGTAAATACTGCAGAAGATCGGCAATTATTTAAAAAGGCAATGGATGAAATAGGTATAGAGAGTCCGCGATCCGGCATCGCGAAAAATGAAAATGATGCAACAAAATTGCTCGAATATATCGGATTGCCCGCAATTATCCGTCCTTCTTTTACACTTGGGGGGAGCGGCAGCGGGATTGCTTATAATACCGAGGAATATGATGACATCATTCAGCGGGGCTTGTCTCTTTCTCCAATTAATGAAATATTGATCGAAGAATCGGTTATCGGTTGGAAGGAATACGAACTTGAAGTAATGCGCGACAAAGCCGATAACTTTGTCGTGATTTGTTCTATTGAAAATTTAGATCCGATGGGCGTCCATACCGGCGATTCCATTACCGTTGCCCCGGCGCAAACACTAAGCGATTATGAGTACCATCTAATGCGCGATGCGGCAAAGCGTATTATTCGCAAGGTGGGAGTCGAAACAGGTGGATCGAATATACAATTTGCCGTGAATCCCGACAACGGTAGATTGGTCGTCATTGAAATGAATCCGCGGGTGAGTAGAAGTTCCGCGCTGGCGTCAAAGGCAACCGGATTTCCGATTGCGAAAATTGCCGCCAAACTTGCGGTCGGTTACACACTCGATGAGATACCAAACGACATCACGTTAAAAACGCCCGCATCATTTGAACCGTCGATCGATTACGTTGTCGTCAAAATCCCGAAATGGAATTTTGAAAAATTTCCCGAAGCAAAAACAACGCTTGGAACCCAGATGAAATCTGTCGGAGAAGTGATGGCGCTCGGCAGCACGTTTAAACAGGCATTTATGAAGGCGCTGCACTCACTTGAAATAGAAAAATCGCTTTCGCAATTCCCCGTTATCCCCGAACGGCTGCAACTGGAACTCCGCCACCCCGGTCCCGATCGTCTTGCTTATTTACGCTATGCCCTGTTACAGGGTATGTCAATCGAAGAAGTATATGATATCACTAAAATCGATAGGTGGTTCCTGCGTCAGTTGAATGATTTATTCACCTTTTCGCAGGAGCTTGATCAATATATCGCTGATAACATTCCATCTTCGGTTATACGAAAAGCAAAAGAATTGGGAATATCCGACTCCCGGCTTGCACATCTGCTTAAATCCGATGAGCAGACAATCCGCCAATTGCGGAAAAATCATGCAATTCTGCCAACATACAAACACGTCGATACGTGCGCGGCAGAGTTTGAATCATACACGCCGTATTATTACTCAACGTATGACGCTGAGAATGAAGTAATACCCGGCAATAAGAAAAAAATTATGATTCTCGGCAGTGGTCCTAACAGAATCGGACAGGGCATTGAGTTCGATTATTGCTGCTGCCATGCATCGTTCGCACTTAAAGCCGACGGGTACGAAACTATTATGGTCAATTGCAATCCCGAAACGGTATCCACGGACTATGACACGTCTGACCGGTTGTATTTCGAACCGTTAACTTATGAAAATGTAATGAACATCATTGAACTTGAAAAACCCGATGGTGTGATTGTGCAATTCGGCGGTCAGACACCGTTGAAATTAGCAGGTCAGTTGTACGAAGCGGGCGTACCCATAATCGGAACATCCCCCGATTCGATCGATCTTGCCGAAGACAGAAAGCGGTTTGGAGCGTTTCTCCACAAACACAATATAAAACACCCCGATTACGGAACAGCCCGCTCATTCGATGAAGCAAGTGAGATTGCCGCCTCAATCGGATTTCCCGTGCTTGTGCGGCCGTCATACGTTCTGGGCGGTCGTGCAATGCAAATTGTCTATGATGATTCTTCGCTTCAACAATATATGGAACAAGCCGTCGATGTGTCTTCCAAACATCCCATCCTTATCGATAAATATCTCGAGGATGCATTCGAATACGATGTTGATGTTGTAGCCGACGGCAACGATGTTATTATCGGCGGGATTATGCAGCACATTGAAGAAGCGGGAATACATTCGGGCGACAGCAGTTGCGTCCTCCCCCCTATTATGATAACGGAGGAACAACATAACGATATTACCGGGATCACCCGGCTCATAGCACGGGAATTGCACGTGGTCGGGTTAATGAATATTCAATTTGCAGTCAAAGACGGAATTGTATACGTACTGGAAGTCAATCCCCGCGCTTCGCGTACGGTACCGTTCGTGAGCAAAGCTACCGGAGTGCCGCTTGCAAAAATTGCAGCCCAGGTAATGGCGGGCAAAACTTTGTCGTCGCTTGGATTAAAAGAGGACCTCACGGTGCAAAATTGCTTTGTGAAATCACCCGTGTTTCCGTTCAACAAATTTCAGGGAGTAGATACCATACTGGGTCCTGAAATGAAATCGACCGGTGAAGTTATGGGAACCGGTGCAACCTTCGGCGAAGCATTTCTGAGAGCGCAGGAAGCGGCGGGACTACAACTTCCCACGGCAGGAACGGTGTTTATAAGCGTGAACGATCGCGACAAAGAGAAAGCTCTTGATATTGCCGGACAATTCACCGAACTCGGTTTTTCGATAATCGCTACACGTGGAACCGCGGCGTATTTGAACAGTAATAATATCGCTGCTGATTTCGTGTATAAAGTAAACGAAGGCAGACCGAACGTGGTCGATCTCATCAAGAACGGGAAAATTCATATCCTTATTAATACTCCTCTCGGTAAAGAGTCGTTCTTCGACGAAAAGGCGATGCGACGCGCTGCTATTCAGTATAATATTCCGTGCATCACGACACTTTCCGGTGCACTGGCAACCATCGGCGCGATAAAGATTTTACGTGAGGAAACGGCGTCAAGCGTAACGGTAAAATGTTTACAGGAAATGCACGGCAAGTAATATTGTCCCGACTCGTCGGGACCTGCCCGTTTTGAGGAGTAGAAAAATTGTCGTCTTTTAGGAAATGTCTTGTATGAGGGTGCGTCGCACATTTAATAACGTAGACGAGCGATAATATTTTTACCGTTACTACCAGATAGTAGAAACAAATTTGGAATCAATAATAACCGGATCATTTGTAATGAGAATTAAGTCTTTAGTAAACGCAACCTCTGCAATAATTCTGTCATGTAATTCTGGAATATCATCGATTTGAAAACTACTATGTATGCTTATTTCTGTAATAGGTTCTATGGAGACAGTTGAATATTTCCGACAATAGTGTTCAACCTCTTGTAAGTTTGTATCGATCTTTTTCTTCTCTGATAAGTATCCTATCTCAGCCAATACCATTGCAGGTATGAATAATGATGCTTCTCCTAACTCTATACTTTCAAGAATAGAATTTACCTTGCTGCTTAATTTTCTATTTTCAAGCCGCAAGACCACTGCCATGGTATCTGCAACATAACTATTGTTCACGTGGATAGCGCTTTTTATAGTTTATAAATTCACTTTCCAAATGAGATAACGATGCATCGTTTAGATTTGATAATTCTTTTTTTATTGTTTTATGTTTTTTAAACTCAATAAAATCTAACACCTCATTTAAGGTTTCTATAGATAAACTTTTTGATTCATCGACTATTTTCTTAGTAATTTGGTCTTTTGTCATAATGACACCTATATTTTTTCTATACTACATATTTTCTACTAAATATAGCTAAAAAAAATAAAATTATCATTCTTTTTCTTTCAAGGGCATGTGCGACGCACTCTTTTTCCGAAACAGTTCAATAATTTAATAATTTTATGCCGTTCCTCCACGGGCAATTGCGTCGCACCAGTAGGCCTCTACAACGCAAGAATCGTAATCACTTCCGTTTGCGCTGGACCTGCTGTTAATATGACTTTACGGTTTTTATTCACAAAAACATCTATCTCACTGCGGATGCCGAATTTCCCGGGGAGGTAAATTCCCGGCTCAATTGTGAATGATGTCTCGGGAATAATTTCCCGCAGATCGCGTGTTTCGAGATTATCCAGATGCGCCCCGTTATCATGCAGCGCTTTGCCGATGCTGTGCCCGGTGCGGTGTATAAAATATTTCCCGTATCCGTGCTTTTCAATAATTCCGCGTGCGACATCATCAACGTCACAGCCGCGAATCGTTCGTTTCTTTTTCATTGCATCCTCTACAAAGGAAAACGCCCGATCTCTCGCTTCACGGACTATATCAAATACTTTTGTATATTCTTCAGGTACCGATTCACCGACATACCCCGTCCAGGTTATATCCGAATATACGCCGTCCGTATCATTTGCCTTTGCCCAGAGATCTATCAGAACAAAATCTCCTTTTTTAATCGATGTATTGATCCTGGCCGTCGGTTCATAATGCGGATTAGCGGCGTTTGCGTTAACCGAACAATTCGGAGGATGATCGGTAACAAATTTATGTTTCTTAAATTCCTTCATAATAAATTGCTGCACGTTGTACTCCGTCACCTTCTTTCTCGCCTTCACCTGCTTTCCTATGAATTTAAATGCATTATGCATGGTATCAAGGCAGACGCGTGCAACTTTTTTATTCTCACGGAACTGTTTCGGCGACCATACCGCCTCGAACCGCTGTATGAGATTTGCCGAACTGACGATCTTCACTTTCCGGCGTTTCACAAGCTCTACCATACCGGCATCAATCACCGATACGTATGGTATTGCGTTTCGCGGTGAGTACTCCATCGCGATATTTTTTGCTTTCCCCAAGATGCCGTCAAGCCCCTCCTCGAGCGATTTCCAGCTCACGTAAATTCGCTTTTTCCCCGGCAGATGATCGAGATTATGGTTTTCAATGTTATGCACCAGTTTTTGCGGTGTTCCCCGTGCAGGGATGTAGTAAAACATTCTCCGGGTGCAGTGCATATGTGAAGGTATTTCCATCACTCCGGTCGCAAACGGATTTGCGCCGCGGAAATCGTATAATAACCAGCCGTCAATGCCTTCGGCTCTAATCGCTTTCTGAATTTTCTGAACTTTTGTTTTCAAAGATTGTGATACTCGCATAATGATCCTGTATTAGTAAGGGTTGCTTTAGATGAATTAGCATATAGTAATGTAAAGGTCTATGGGGGTAAAATCAAGGAGTTCGAATGTTCCATGTTATAATTATTATATAATATTTTTTTTATATTTACATAACATGAAACTAACAAAATCTCAAATCCGGAATTTTCAAAATACGATACGGCATTATTTTCATCGTTACGGCCGGCATGATTTGCCGTGGAGAAAAACACGAATTCCTTACCGGATTCTCGTCTCCGAAATGATGCTGCAGCAAACACAGGTCGAGCGGGTTATTCCGAAATATAAATTGTTCATACGTAAATTTCCCTCGTTAATTTCACTGGCGCGTGCACCGTTATCCGATATTGTTGCGGTTTGGCAGGGCCTGGGTTACAACCGGCGTGCGGTATATTTAAAAAACACGGCAATTATCATTTCCGGACGTTATAATGGCCGTATTCCCCGATCACCGGAAATTCTGCAAACATTGCCGGGGATCGGCAAAGCAACTGCATCTGCTATCGGAGCGTTTGCATTCGATATACCGACCGTTTTTATCGAAACCAATATACGAACCGTATTCCTGCACTGTTTCCTATCTCATAAGAAAAAAGTCCACGATAATGAAATTGCTTCGTTGGTAGCACAAACCAATGATTACCGGAACATACGCGAATGGTATTATGCACTGATGGACTACGGTGTATACCTGAAAAAACAACATTATAATCCCAACAAACGCAGCGCCCATTATAAAGCGCAATCCCGCTTTGATGGATCGTCACGACAGGTACGCGGCAGTATAATCCGACTATTATCCAAAAACGGAGCGGTAACCAAGCGGAAAATTGAACAGGCGATCGATATACAAAATCACGATCTCGAGAAGATTCTCAAGCAGCTTCAGAAGGACGGGTTGATTAAAAAGAGCGGACGTACCTTTCTTATAAATTCATAACACCGATCAATATTAAACATAATCCGTCGTCATTTCTCGCTCTTTCTCTTCCTTGTGCAAAGGCCGCATATTCACCATACACCGTGAGCAGTAGGAAAGCAAAGGACTTCTCAAAAGCCATTCTTCCGGTATAGTATCTCCGCAATGTAAACATAAACCATAACCGCCGTCTACAAACCGCGCAAGGGCACGCCGTAATTGCTCTGCTGCATCATTATGTATTTGATAAAATAATCCGCTGAAATGTAGACCGTGGAGAATGTCAACCGGCTCGCGGGCATCTTTGTCGATAAGGTACCGAATTCGTAAATCGGTAATTGCTTCTTCTAAAGGTTGGTGAAAATATTCCTCAAGAACGTGACCGGCTTCCTGAAGCAGTTTTTCCCCGAGCATATTCCGTATTTTTTTCTGCATACACCCTTCCCTCCTTATCAGTTTCCCCCGGTGGTTTAGTGTGTCAGTAAATAGGATTGTTATTGCAATTGACCCGGTCTCCCGGTTATTTTTTGATGAAGATGTTTATGAAAGATATATCGGTGCATAACCAACAGACCGGGTTCTGTTTATTTTATTGTTACAACCGCCAACGAATCGACGGGTTGTATATATTGCAACAGAAAAGGGTAATAAGAGTTCCCGCTATATCGGACTTGCAAATCCTTTTTTGTCCGAAATATTATAATAAACGAACTATATGTATGAAAATTTAATATCAAATTGCACCCTTTTTAATAAATACGTAAATTGTAAATTATATTCATCGGAACACCTGCCGGTGTAAATATGTTGTCTTAGTGATATAATCCGGATATTATATAGAAGCGAATCAAAAAGGAAAGATTATTATCGAGGCGAGGGAAAATGACAATCAAAAGAAAGAAAAAGCGTGAAAATCCGGACTATTTAAAGAAATTACCGCTGCTGATCACTGCTCTTTTAATCCTTTTCTTTATATCGTATGGAATTTATGTCATATCGGGATTACCATCGATAAAGCAGCTCGAAAATCCAAAAACCGAATTTTCTTCAGAAATATACTCTGCCGACGGCGTTTTACTCGGCCGCTATTCGGTGGTTAACCGGGAACGCTCAACGTTCGATGAACTCCCCTCACATTTAATAAATGCACTCATTGCATCAGAGGACAGAAAATTCTACCGTCATCGCGGAATCGACCCGGATCGTATATTAAAAGCAACTATTAAAAACATATTACGCTTCCGGATTCGCGAAGGAGCAAGTACGATTACACAACAAGTCGCACGTAATCTTTACCTCGATCAATCCCGATCGCTTACAAGAAAGATCCGTGAAGTAATCACCGCCATTCAGATAGAACGCCGGTATTCAAAAAACGAGATTCTTGAGATGTATTTTAATCTTGCCTATTTCGGAAACAGTTCCTACGGAATCGCTACGGCTTCAAAACAATTCTTCGATAAATCCGTTCCCGAATTAACGCTCATCGAATCGGCGCTGTTGGTCGGTGTGCTGCCGAATCCTTCGCTATACAATCCGTATAGCAATCCAGATCGGGCGCTAACACGAAGGAACTATGTATTGCATTCGATGTCGGTTATGGAATTTATATCCCCCGGTATTGCACGGCTTGCATCGTCGTATCCGATGGAAGTAACCGATAATATCTCCCCGGCAGACTCGAATATTGCACCTCATTTTGTAGAGTATGTTCGACGGCAATTATCGGATTTTGCCGTTGCATACGGATTTGATATTTACCGTGACGGGTTGACCATTCATACGACGCTTGACAGCCGGATGCAGCAACATGCAAATCATGCAATCGAAAAACATCTCGCGTCATATCAGGAAATGTATGATGATGACACTCACCGTATACAAACCGGTTTTGTCGCACTCGACCCGTTTACCGGAACGATCAAAGCAATGGTGGGCGGAACCGATGCTCTTCAACACAGACATGGACTTAACCGGGCCACCCAAATCCGGCGGCAACCCGGCTCTGCATTTAAACCGTTTGTTTATACAGCGGCAATCGACAACGGTATTCCGCCATGGCACCGGCTTTCGAATGAACCCGTAACGATCACGACCGATGACGGAACACTCTGGCAACCGGTAAATGTGGATAGAGCAACCGGCGGAGATGCATCATTGAGAGAAGGGCTTGCAATGTCCATTAACCTTATTGCGGTGCGCACGATGATGGAACTTGCACCGATCGAACAAATAGTACAATATGCACGGCTTTTAGGTATTTCATCTCCCCTCCATTCCTATGAATCGTTGTCGCTCGGTACAGCGGAAGTATCGCCTCTCGAGTTGACCTCTGCCTACGGTGTTTACGCGGCCGGCGGAATCTACTCAAAACCATTTGCAATTGAACGCATCGAAGATAATGACGGTAATATTATTGTTTCCTTTGAACCCGAAACCAGACGGGTGCTCAAACCGGAAACCGCATATATTATGACCGATATGCTTCGCGATGTAATCGAGTACGGTACCGGTCACCCCGCATTAGTATACATCGACTTTCCCGCGGCGGGTAAGACCGGCACCACTCAAGGATATGCAGACGGCTGGTTTATCGGTTATACTCCCGATATTACAGCCGGTGTATGGGTCGGTTTCGACGACAGACGCATCACGATGAGCAGGATCAACGGACAGGGCGCCCGGAGTGCACTACCGATCTGGGCCGCATTTATGCAACATATTTACACCGACGAGGGACTTGATCTTGAACCGGGAGAATTCGAAATTCCTCCGGGTATCAGACATGCCGACATTTGCCCTGAATCCAACAAACTCGCACGAAATCGCTGTCCCGACCGAATAACTGAGGTTATGCTCACCGACTCCTTGCCGGGGCTATGCGATCAACACCGGTCGGTCATTCGCGCGGTGAGATCGTTTATTTCGAGGATTTTTAGGTGAGGGGGTGTGCTGTCTCGCCGGGGATGCATATCTTGTGAGCATTTATATAATTTCTTCTTGTGATTATCCTTCTCTGTTATATATAGGGATTTAACCTCCGGGATTTTCCATTAAAAATGGTACTACCTACAAGATCATTATTGGAGTAATGATAAACAACATCATCATCCATTCTGCCATATTACAGCTTTCCGTAATATTCGTTCGTTATCGGACGTAAGAAACGCTGTACGGGTGTCCAAACTCTATATCAGGCACATTCGGTTCAAGCGGCGTCGTAAATTTGACGATTTTTCCGGTTGCGATGTTTATAACAATTGCATGGCATCAGTAGCACATTGTTACATTAAATTATAATTTGTAAATTGTCTTTATTATATTGGTATGAATTCATTTTGTCGCAAATGTTGAATTTTAATTGTAATAATCCCTATGAAAAAATCGCATCTCAAAAAAGAACTTAACAAACTCTTTAAGAGTCTTGATTTCATCAGCGAGAATTACCTTAACGGCAAAAGTCGTAAAAAGGATGTAGATCAGTTTTTCACTATATACCAGCAGCTTGGCATTGCATGGGAATTTCTCGGATTGCAATGTAAACATTGGGACGGTTACAAACGGACGAGAGAAGGAAATGAAGTCTGCAAAATCTGCGGCAAAGTGAAAAGCGTTGATGAAAGTTACTATTTGATACCAAAGAAAGGTGCAAAAAAGATCGGTTTCAAAGTTGTTCCGAAATCAAAAAAGACGTTCCCTACAAAAAAGAAGGCGACGCTTTTGAATGATACGGTTAACTTTCACGGAGCGGTTTTAAGTGTAGAAGCGACCAATTCATATAAATCATCCCTGCTCGGGAAAAAACATGAAATTACTGTTGCGGCTGACAGGATAGTGACATTAAAAGAACGCGGTATTGAGTGCCGCATTGATAATTATCTGATTAATGTTAAAGTACAAAAACCGAAAAAGAAAAAACCTCCCTATGGCGGGTTCCCGTGGGAAATTAAAAAGAAAGATTTAAAGAACTTTCCAGTCATATTCAAATTCGATGACGATTATAACTTTCTTGGTTTGACCATACTCAAGTAGAAAAAGTTGACGACCTCGATTCGCTCCCACTCAAGTGCGACGCACTCTTCATCTAAACATTTATTCCAATCGAATTGATTTCTGCTCTTCTCCACAGACAAGTGCGTCGCACAGGTACAGATGTTATTCTTTCACTACTTCTCCATTCACAATTACCACCTCCACGTTTGTCAGATATTCGAACGGGTCGCCGTTGAATATCACTACATCAGCGTCTTTTCCAGGTTCCAACGAACCGACACAATCGTCGATGCCGAGCAGACGGGCTGTATCTATCGTCACCGATGCCAGACCCTGTTCATACGGTAATCCGTTTGCCACCGCAATCGCCGCTTCATAGTGAACAACACGCGTTTTCGGCACATAACTTTCATATCCGCTTTGAAAAACGACCGGTATGCCAGCTTCATGTAATTTAGCCGCCGTTTCGAAAGAAGCGTTTTGCGCTTCGCCGAAAGTGCGAATCATCGTCGGATGGATGATCACCGGCACATTTGCCTCTCTTATCTCATCGATTACGAGATATGCCTCGGATGCTCCCGCAAGCACAAGCGGAAAACCGAATTCGCCGGCAAGCCGGAGGGCTGCGACTATTTCAGTGGCAGTATGAACTGAAAACAAAGCAGTAAGCTCACTCTGCATTACTTTAACGAGCGTCTCAAGTTTAATGTCGCGCGCCGGCCCTTTCCCTTCATCGGATGTTTCCCGTCGCTGCTGATATTCCTGTGCTTTCATGAATTCAGATCGCAGCATTGCGACACTTTTCGATCGGGTGCCGGGAGACGAAAAATTTGAGGTCACGCCGGGACCAAGCGTGAACACTACCATTTTCGATGAATCAATAACTGCCTCCGCATATCTCCCGCCTGTTTTTACGATCATCGTCTGTCCGCTCGCAAGTGCGCCGGGAGCGTGTCCGGTATGCAGTGTCGTTACACCGAGCCCGAGTAAAAAATCTACCAACTCTTCACGCGGATTATATGCATCGATCGCCCGTAACTCAGGTTGAACCGGATTCGACAACTCAAGCTGATCCTGATCGTGATCGTAGTTGAACATTCCGGCAAGTCCCACCACACTCCGGGCATCGATTATGCCGGGGGTGACAACCGCACCACTATAAATCGTGTAGCCGTCTGGAATGGGTATTTCATCCGCCGGACCGACCCGTTCGATAGTTTTATCGTTGATCAACACAACGCCGCCTTCTACCGGATCGCCGTTCATAGTATACACCATATCGCCGCGTACAGCGATTTGAGCATTTAATTGAGTTATAATCCCACTAAATAATATCAGTGTTAAGAAAATACCTGTAGTTTTCATTGTCCGCCTCCATCGATATGGTGATGGTAATGCATAGTTCGATAGACTTGATAGCCGCCGACTGCATATTTATAGTGATCGGGATTTGCGCGATCATACACAATTTCACCGTCAACCCAGGTTTGTTCGATATGGGTATATACACTAAACGGATCGCCGGAAAGTATCACAAAATCTGCATCCTTACCTTTTTCGAGAGAACCGATACGGTCCTCCATGCCGAGCATACGGGCGCCTGCAAACGTCAACGCCTCAAGCGCTTTTTCCTTCGACATACCTGACCGAACTCCGATTGCCGCCTGCCGTAAGAACAAACGGGAGTCGGTTATCGGATCGTCGGTGTGGAAAGCAACATCGACGCCTGCTTTTTCGAGATCGCGTCCGTTCTCATAAATCAAATTTATCGCTTCGAGTTTACCGCCCGGTGAATCCACAAGAATAATGGACGCAGGTACATCAGCCGTGGCAATTTCTTCGGCGACCTTCCAACCTTCGCTCACATGATGCAGAACGACTCTGAATCCGAATTCATCGGCCAACCTGAGTACCGTCATAATGTCGTCATGTCTGTGCGTATGGTGATGAACGATTCGCTTTCCTTCAAGCACTTCGACAAGCGTTTCCATTTGAAGATTACGGGAGGGCATCTTTTCGGGATCGCCGTTTGCGGCTTTTAATTTATCCCGGTATTCCTGCGCCTGCATGTACAACTGACGGACAATGGCTGCCGACCGGGCGCGTGTTTGGGGGAACGGGGGATTCCCGATTGAATTCGTTCCGTTTGCCATTTTCAAGCCGCCGCATATACCGGTGTTCACATCGTCGCATAAAAGCATGTCGTAAATAGTCCGCGCGTGCCTTGTTTTAAGATACACCGTTTGACCGCTCATTAAATGACCGGAACCGGGCATAACATTTACTGTCGTTATTCCACCGGCCCGCGCCCGCATAAAACTGTCGTTCATCGCATCGATTGCATCGAGGATGCGAACATCCGGATGTATCGGCGCTGAACGGTCGCCGCCGTCTCCCCTGCCGATATGTGAATGAGTATCGACCATACCGGGAATTATAACTTGTCCCGATGCATCTACTACACGTGCACCGGACGGAATGGAGACTTCGTTTGCGGGACCGATATCTATTATCGTCGAACCCTGTATAACGAGCACACCATCCTCAATCGGATCGGACGCCACCGGATACAGCAACGCTCCCGTAAATACGGTGGGCGTTTCATCTGCAAACAACGATCCGCAAATTACAATAACAAACAGTGCAAAAGAGCAAAGTTTATGCATTGCAACACCTTTCTATTATTAGTATGAATGTGATTTATGATAAGGTTTCTGTTTCAGGTTCCTCGATCGCTCCGCGGTTCTGTAGATACCGGGCAATATACCAGCAAAACATCGCCCATGCAACGCCGAATGTCCAACCTCCCAGAATATCAGTCGGATAATGAACACCGAGAAAAACCCGGCTAATGCCGACGAGAAAGACAACAAAAAACGATAATGTAATTGTATAAATACGTACCTTGTTTGATGTTTCAATACGTGTGAGCAACGCAGCAAGCGTGAGGTACACAACTGTCGACATCATAGAGTGGCCGCTCGGAAAACTGGGAGTCGTCTCGGTCATAAGATGCGGAACAATATCGGGTCGGGGACGTATGAAATAAAATTTTAACAACAAACTCGCACCTAAACCCGATAAGGTTGCTATGAGTACAAGCCATAACGATCGGTAACTTTTTCGTAATAACAGATAACCGATTACTCCGAGTGTGATAAGCGTCAGAACCGGCGCTCCTCCAAGTGCGGTTATATCGCGCATAAAATCTTTCAACCATTCCGGTCCCCGAAGTTGAGCAGGGTCATCCGGTTGACGAACGATTGAAAGGACATTTTCATCAAACTTCTGTATTCTTCCGCGCTCAACAAGATCGCTTACGCCGAGTACTGACCAAAAAATGAGAAATGTCAGAAGCAGTACGAGCAGATAAAAAACATCGTATCGTAAAATACCCTTCGCTCCCGGGAAATAGCGCGAATGTATAAGTTTCATAGTACCGGTCGATTAAAACAATTTTCAGTTACCTAAAGAATAATTATACAAGTAATTATAAAAAAAAACAAACCTGCGGCATGCCGGTCAGGGACATACCGCAGGTTTATATTAAATGGAGGGTATAACAGTCCTATTTTTCACCCATATACGGGTACGTCCAGTCCTTTGGCGGTACGAAGGTCTCTTTAATCGCCCGGGCTGTCATCCAGCGCAGCATATTCATCACGCTACCGGCTTTATCGTTCGTACCGGAAGCGCGGCTTCCGCCGAATGGTTGTTGATGCACAACTGCCGCTGTGGGTTTATCGTTAATATAGAAGTTCCCCGCTGCGTTCCGGAGCCGTTTGGTCATATAATCCAGTGCATATCTGTCTTGTGAGAATATCGCGCCGGTTAAACCATAAGGTGAGGTTTCGTCGCACAGGGTGAGTGCCTCATCGAACTTATCGTCATCGTAGACGTTGATCGTCAGAACCGGACCGAATATCTCTTCTTCCATTGTTTTGAATTTCGGATTTGTCGTAAGAATGGTCGTCGGCTGGATAAAATATCCCTTTGAATCATCATACTCGCCGCCGGTTATAATTTCCGCTTCATCGGATTTCTTGGCATAATCGATGTATTCGGTTATGCTCTTAAACGCCGCTTTGTCTATAACGGCACCCATAAAGTTTGTGAAGTCCTCCACGTCACCCACTTTAATATTTTTCACTTGGGCGACATATTTATCCTTGAACTCCGGCCAGATCGATTTCGGAATATACATCCGCGATGCGGCCGAACACTTCTGGCCCTGATATTCAAAAGCACCCCGAATCGTTGCAACCACCATTGCATCTACATCGGCATCTTTATGTGCGAAAATAAAATCCTTACCGCCGGTTTCGCCTACGATTCTCGGATAATATTTCATTTTATGAAGATTGTCGCCAATTTGTTTCCACATCTGCTGAAATACCGCTGTCGATCCGGTAAATTGAATACCTGCGAGATTTTCATTTGAAAGTGCAGGAACGCCAACCTGCGAACCCGATCCCGGGATGAAGTTGACGACGCCCGGCGGCAGACCCGCCTCAATCAACAGCTTCATAAAGTGATATGCCGAGTAAACAGCGCTTGATGCCGGTTTCCATAACGATACGTTGCCCACCATTGCGGGGGATGTCGGTAAGTTACCTGCAATTGCAGTAAAGTTAAACGGCGTCACCGCAAAGATGTATCCTTCCAGAGGACGGTATTCTACCCGGTTCCACATCTCCGTTGGTGAGTACGGTTGGTCGTCAAAAATTCTTGTCATGTAGAGTGTGTTGAATCTTAAAAAGTCTGCAAGCTCGGCAACTGCTTCTATTTCCGCCTGATGCGACGTCTTCGACTGACCGAGCATAGTTGCGCCGTTAATAATATAGCGCCACGGACCGGTTAGCAATTCGGCTGCCTTGCGGAAAACCGAAGCTCTTTGTTCCCACGGCAATTCTGCCCAGGTTTTTCGGGCTTCAAGCGCCGCCTCGATGGCCATGTTTACTTCCTTCTCGCCTGCCTTATGATATATACCGAGTTTTTTGCCGTGATTATGCGGCGGTCGGATATCTGCGGTATTGCCTGATTTCACTTCCTCGCCGCCAATAATCAGCGGAACTTCAATTTCTTTTGATTGTAGTTCCTTTAATGTCTTTTTTAAATCTTCACGTTCGGGGGTACCCGGTGCATACATCAATGGTGCTTCATTCTTTGTTTCGGGCACTTTAAAATATGCATTCGACATATCTGTCCTCCATATTCGGTTATTTGTTACTTCTTCAGGATTGGTTTATAAAGGTACTTTACAGGTGTTTTATTTATTGCGGTTTTTTATTCAAAATACGAAATAATTTTGAATTTTGAAACTCTATAAATAGTAAGCTAAAAAACTGCTTCCTATTATAATTAAAAGCCAAAAAAGAAGAGAATGTGCACCTGGCATTCGGGCACTTAAAGAGATAAGTGCATTTGGCTCCCACCTCCCTAAAGAAAATAAATATAATAAATCAACATTGGTATGTAGATAACAACACAACAATTTCAAAAATTCAAGCGTAAATTCTCTGTATGGGTTTTGCTTGATATCATATAAAAAACCCGCATACATAGTATATGCGGGTTCTTTATAATAATAACTAAATGCTAAAAATATTATGATTCTTCAATAAACTGCACATTGATCGTTATGTTCACATTGTCGCCGACCACAAAGCCGCCTGCATCCAGTACACGATTCCATTGTACACCGAAATCATTGCGGTTGATTGCCGTACTTCCCGAAAAAGCAGCCCGCCTAAAGCCCCTCGGATCGTCGATGATACCGACTAATTCGGCGTCAAGCTCCACAGGACGGGTAGTACCCCGAATAGTCAGGTCGCCAAGAATGCGATATGTTTTACCTCCGGTTTTTTCAAATTCCCGGGATACGAACGTAAGTTCGGGATGATTCTCGGCATCAAAAAAGTCGTCCGACCGTAAATGATTGTCTCTGTCATTATTTTGGGTGTTGACACTGTTTGCGTTTACAGACACCTCGACCTTACTTCCCGAAAAATCGTCGTTGTGTTGAATTAACTCTGCATCGAAATCGGTGTACGTTCCGCGTACATTGGAGAGCATCATATAGCGAACCGAAAAGTCGAGATTACTATGCGCCCGGTCGATTTTCCACGTGGTTTGTGCATTTGCAAGCAAGGAAAATACCAGGAACAAAACAAAAACACTAAATATACGTCTCATACTTACTCCTTATAAAATTTTAATTTAAATATTTTAAGTTCGTATCTTATGAACAAAAATTTTTACCGTTTAAGTTCCAATGACTTGCCGAGTTTTTTCAGCAGCCGGCTCAGCTCTTCCTGTTCTTCGACGGTAAGGACTCCGGCAAGTTCTTTAATGTATTCGGCATGTTGGATAAAAATCTTTTGGAATAATTTTTCACCTTTCGTTGTCAACTGTACGATTATTCTTCGGCGGTCACCCGGTTCCCTGATCCGTTCTACGAGTCTCTCTTTTTCGAGGTTGTCGATGACCACGGTCATATTGCCCGCGCTTACGAGCATCTTTTTACAGAGGTTCCCGATCGTCATAGGACCGAGATGTCCCAGGCATTCAATTGCGCCGAACTGAGGAGTTGTTAACCCGAAACTTGTAATGTTACGGTCTGCGAGTGTGTACATTGTAT
Source organism: Ignavibacteriales bacterium (assembly GCA_003562775.1). Lineage (GTDB taxonomy): Bacteria > Bacteroidota > Ignavibacteria > T3Sed10-11 > T3Sed10-11 > T3Sed10-11. The sequence continues at coordinate 8,887 of PWTU01000267.1, read as the reverse complement.
AATGCGTACGGGCAAGTTTTACCCACAGGCTCAACGCCCGGTCTATTGCTTTCCCGTATTTTTGTGTAGTTTTCATATATATTTAAAACCTCAAATACTTTAATTTAGATATACTGTTACAGAAATAACTTGTCAAGCTACCTGCGCGTTGTTTTTTTCCGGCTTTACATTCAGCCGCCGGTTTGTTGATAGAACTGTTTTCCGCAAGCGGATAGATTTTGGCGTAATCTCGATGAGTTCATCGTCCTTTATAAATTCGATAGCTTTTTCAAGCGTGATCGGCGTGACCGGGGTAAGAATAATCCCCTCGTCTTTTCCGGCTGCCCGCATATTCGTAAGTTTCTTTACTTTACACGGATTAACCTGTAAATCCTGTTCTCGATTATGCTCCCCGATGATCATGCCCTCATATACCGGTTCACCGGGTTTCACAAATATGGTTCCGCGCGGCTCAAGATTATACAGAGCATACGATACCGCTTCACCCTGACGGTCCGATACCAACGAGCCGGTCATCCGGGAGGGGAAATCACCTCGATGAGGTTCGTATCCTTCGAGATATGAGTTCACAATCCCCGTGCCTTTTGTATCGGTGAGAAATTCGCTCCGGTATCCGATCAATCCGCGCGACGGGATGCTGAACTCTATCCTCACACGGCCCGTGCCATGATTAATCAAATTTATCAATCTCCCTTTTCTCTTCGAAAGTTTTTCGGTAACAATGCCGACGAAATTTTCATCGCAATCAATGAATAGATGTTCGATCGGTTCAAGCAGCTTGCCGTTTTTTTCTTTATAAATCACATTCGGGCGCCCGACACTTAATTCGTATCCCTCTCTTCTCATAGTTTCTATCAATATTGCCATTTGGAATTCCCCTCTTCCTTTCACAATAAAACTATCGGCGCCGGGCATCTCTTCGATTTTCAACGCAACATTGCGTAATGTCTCTTTAATTAACCGCTCCCTGATTTTCTTTCCCTGTACGATTTTTCCCTCTTTTCCCGAGAATGGCGAGGTGTTAATAGCAAACAACATCGAAATTGTCGGTTCATCGACGGCAATTCTTTTCAGGGGCTTCGGAGCATCCTGTGTGCATATTGTATCGCCAATATGAACGTTATCGATTCCGGCAAGGATAACGATATCGCCGGGCGAAGCGCTCGTTACTTCGGTAATTTCCAGACCTTCATATACCTGCAGTTTTGTTACTTTCAGTTGCCGTACATCTCCGTTCTCATCGATGCAGACAAGTGTTTCGTTACTCTTTACCGATCCGTTAAACACTTTTCCGATAGCAAGCCGTCCGACATAATCCGAATAATCGAGGTCGGCGACAAGCATCTGAAACGGTTCCTGCGGATTATACTGCGGGCCGGATATTTCGTTAATTATGGTATCGAATAAGGGACGCAGATCGGTACTCTCATCTTCGATATTATACTTCGTTATACCCTCACGTGCAATTGCATAAAGGACGGGGAATTCAATTTGATTTTCGTTTGCATCGAGATCGATAAAAAGATCATAAATTTCGTTTAATACCTCTTCGTGTCGGGCATCCTGGCGGTCGATTTTATTTATAACGACTATTATTTTCTTGCCGCTTTCGAGTGCTTTATTCAACACAAATCTTGTTTGCGGCAATGGACCTTCTGAAGCATCGACGAGCAGTATTGCACCGTCAACCATCATGAGCGCCCGCTCAACTTCACCGCCGAAATCGGCGTGGCCGGGCGTATCGAGTATGTTAATTTTTATATTATTCCATTGTACCGAACAATTTTTAGCAGCGATTGTAATTCCCCGTTCCCGCTCCAGGTCAAGTCGATCCATTAATCGCTCTTCTACCTCTTCATTGTCTCTGAACATGCCGCTTTGACGGAACATTAGATCGACAAGCGTCGTTTTTCCGTGATCAACATGTGCAATTATGGCTATGTTCCTGATTTTATCGTTTATAACTGATTGTTTCATTTTTCCTGCTTTAGTTTATTCTTTAAAAGCCAATCGTATATTTCCGGGTTCCGGTACGTTTTAGTCCATGCATCATGCCCCGTTCCGGGATAAACTGTGAAGTTTACCGTTCCCCCGGCTTCCTTCAAAGCGTTGACCATTTCTTCCGATCGCTTCAGCGGAATAACGGGATCGTCTTCACCATGGAACACCCACACCGGGATATTCATTGCACGGTGCACCATTAACCTGTTTCCCCAGCCACATATTGGAATCGCTGCCGCAAATCGGTCGGGATATCTGGTAATAACCTCCCATACGCCACTGCCTCCCATACTTAATCCCGTTATGTAAACTCGCTCGGGGTTTATTGGATAGGCATCAAGTGCATGATCGATCAGTGCATTCAGTATTTCGCTATTCCACCATTCTTCATCTGGTAGTTGTGGTGATATAACGACAAAGGACAGCGGATCGTGTGCAAGCAACATGTTGTTCAGTCCGTGTTTTTTAACGAGTTCAAGGTCCTCCCCCCGCTCACCGATTCCGTGAAGAAATAAAAGCAACGGATACAATTGATTCACTGTATCGGCAGGAGGAATATATAAATGATATCGATAGCCGACGGTTCGACTTATTGTCGCTGAAAATTGTCTGTCATATTCACCCGCAGGATGCATAAGTATTCTCCCCGGTCGTGCGCAACCGGTCATTAACAGTAATCCGGCAAATAACCATATTAATACGTTCAATCTTTTCATAGTCTATTTATTTATGTATATTTGAGTAGAACAGAATACCTCTATCTTACTATTTTCATGGAACGGAAAATAATTTATCAGGGCATCCCGGGAGCATTCAGTTATATTGCGGCTCTCGGCTATTTTGGGGAAAATCACTCCTTTAACGGTTTACCTACATTTTATGATGTTTTCGACCGGGTTAAAGAAACACGGGTCGATTACGGGGTCATCCCGATTGAAAATAGTTTAGCCGGATCCGTCGTCGAAAACTTCGACCTTTTGTATTCGCATAATATAACCGTAGTCGGTGAATATTACCAACCGGTGCGTCACAATCTGCTGGTCATAAAGCAATCAAAGCATCAACAAAAAATTAAAGTGAAAGATCTGCGCACCGTTTACTCTCACCCCAAAGCATTGGAACAATGCGTACAATTTTTCAGGAAGCACTCTCATATAGTTCCTCTTGCTTACAACGATACGGCCGAAGCCGCACAATTTGTCACATCGAAAAAGAAAAAAGAAATTGCTGCAATCGCAAGCAGCGAAGCAGCGGATTTGTACGGTCTCGATATCCTTGCTGCAGATATACAGGATAACCCGAATAACTGGACACGTTTCCTAATCATTACAAACATACACCGTGAACAGGATATTCTGGCTTATGACACGGAATACAAATGTTCCATTATGTTCACTCTCCCTCATAAACCCGGCAGCTTACACACAATCATCGGTGTGTTTGCAAATGCCCATCTTAACCTCTCAAAAATCGAATCACGCCCGATCCACGGCACGACATTCGAGTACGTGTTTTTTATCGACGTAGAATTCCACTCACACGACTATGCACTCATGCGCGAGTTGCTTCACTCGTGCTCAGAAATGGCACACGATATTAAAGTTCTCGGCTATTACAAAAAAGCGCAAATAGAACAATAAACCCTTTAATGCCCGATTACTATCTTGCAATCAGGAGAAATAGTGCTATCAGAAAAATCATCGTTTTTGAAGGAATAAAAAATAAACGGCAGGCCGCAGTCATTCGCCGGACCCAACTTTTCCCTTCATCGGTACTTTGCCACTCTATATTCGACCGCCGAATCGCTATCTCAATCAAAATCTCGATAACCGTCATTGTCACAAAAATAATCGGTATAAAGACAAATCGACCTGTTATCACAAAAACCATCCCCGCAACTATTAAAAATAAATCGATCCAGCGCCAGGCATCGAGTTTAATTGAATTACGCACCGACTCGAATAGTTGCAATTGTACCGGTACTTTCTTATGTGAGTGTTTTATGTGTGCCATCGCAATATGGCGGATTATTTGTATGTTTACACCGACACCACGCTATTTTTTTCTTCTCGGTTATTTCGACTTTAATTGGTGAAAATTCAGTCCCCTGGTGCGAGCCGTCGCAATAGGGCTGATTATTCGAACGCCCACACCGGCACCAAGAATATGTTCCCGGCTCGACTTCCATTACTGCGGGAGTACGTTCTGCAATTACCGGTTTGTCTGCCATGCTTACCTCTCGTATGAAAAATACATTACTTCTGCCGTATCAATTTAATAAAAATACGATAATATTCAAAACACTAATATTCAAAACACTTGCCTCTGTTTGTAAGTCTTGGTAATTTATATAATTATGGCTTTCCTAACAAAATACATAGCACATTTCGATCTTGATTCGTTTTTCGTCTCTGTAGAACGACTCTACAATCCGGAACTATCAGAGAAGGACAGCCGCGGGAAAATGCCGCCGGTTGTTGTGGGTGGATCGGCGGATAAACGCGGCGTCGTTGCCTCGGCCTCATACGAAGCGCGTGAATACGGCGTCCGATCCGCGATGCCTATGAAAACCGCTTTAAAACTGTGTCCTCATCTTGTGATCGTAAAAGGTCGGCATGGTATATACAGTGAAATGTCCTCAAAAATCGTAAAACGTTTGCACGATTTCGTGCCGGTAATCGAACAAACCTCCATTGATGAAGGATACATGGATTTTACCGGATGCGAGAAATTATTTAAAGATGATTTTCACGCTGCTTTAAAAATGCTTCAGGATCTAATCGAAAAAGAATTTCACCTGCCGATTTCATTCGGGATGGGTAGTACACGTATAATCGCTAAAATCACTTCAGGCAAAGCAAAGCCGAAAGGTATCTTGATCGTTCAACCGGATAGTGAGAAGGCATTTCTTGGCAATCTTCAGATCGATGAGATACCGGGTATCGGGCCTAAAACAGGAGAAAAACTCAAACAAAAAGGATACACAAAGGTATCGCAGCTCCAGCAATTAACGGAAAATTCACTCAGACAATTGATCGGAAAATATGGAGAGGATTTGTACAACATAATTCATGCGAAAAGTCCGAGCACACTTATTCCCGAATTTGAGCGAAAGAGCATTAGCTCCGAAGAAACATTCTCAGTGGATCTTCCACCCGGAACGGATTTTGAATCGCTTTTCGCCCCGCATGTCGAGGAGATTTGCCACAGATTGAGAAATATCGGGAAAAAAGCACGAACGGTAACAATTAAGATCAGATATAAAGATTTTTCCACCATTACCCGCTCTCAATCTATACCGCCTACCAATGACGATGCAATCGTTAAAAAGACTTCCATGATTCTCTTTACCGCATCATACGATCATAAAACCTCAGTTCGATTAATTGGCACCGGGTTATCGAACTTAACTGAAACCAATGAACCGATGGAACTTTTTCAAACACACACCTCCAGGAGGGAATCGGTTCTACAAACAGTTGATTCAATTCGTAAAAAATACGGCATTAATGCTATAAAACTCGGAGCGATAAAGAAAAAGAATACATAATCCGGAAAATATTTCCACTTTGGGGTTGTAATTCCATATATAATTATATATTTTAATCTATGTTAACTTATATGTATAATATGACAAGAGGAGATGCATAATGAGGATAAATCAAATTTTGGGATTTATATTACGATTCGGCGTTTTTAGTATAATCGCCGCATTTTTCTTCGTGGGCTGTAGTGATGATGATGACGGCCCGACAGGTCCTGGTGGTCAGGGAACTTTCAGCGTAACGATATCCGGTGATATGAGTAAATCTATCTCCGGAACGGCTATATTCGGCAGCGGAACTGATCCGGAAACCGGTGAGTCGGGATTTGCTCTTATCATGCAAACCGATATGGATAATGAGCAGGCAGGAGATATTATTTGGATAGTGCGTATCGGTGCAACCCGCCCCGGAACCGGACAAATGCCCATTGCTAATTTTGATGACATAGACGATGATGATTTTAATCCCCAGGTTCTTTACGGAATGTATGCAGGGGAGAATGCATGGGCGTGGTCAACAAGCGGTACAATGAGTATAACTACCTCTTCATCAAATCAATTCGCCGGCTCATTTGAATTCTCTGCAGATGGTTTTACGATGAATGATCCGGATAGTGAGAAAACAGTGACTATCGGAGGCGAATTTAATGCTGTCGGTGGAGATATTTTCTGGCCGGGCTTCTAAAATTGATTGATAATCAACGTACATAGAAATGTTTCAAAAGGGGATGGCTGCTATGCCATCTCCTTTTTTTATTTGAATATAGTTTTGAACTTTTTTAACTTAGCTGTCGTTTAACGAATGTAACAAAATCGCAAGGGGTGTCCCGTTAGTATACATAATCAATACGGAACTGAGATTAGACCCTTTGAACCTGAACCGGATAATACCGGCGGAGGAAGTGCGATCGTAACATATACTTTCCGCAGTTGCCTTCCCAAGTCGTATTATCCTAAACATTTTCTATAACCCTTAATTGAGTAGAACATTTAGAGGAAATACAAAAATGGGTTTCTGTTCAGACCAATTGAATCGAATCAAGCCGATGTGGGATTCCATGCTAAATCACCGTTTCCTGCTCGAGACACGAGACGGAAAAATATCGGATCAGATATTTGCACAATGGATGCGGCAGGATTATCTGTTCGTGCGTGCAGCAATTCCGTTTATTGCCGCTTTGATCCCAAAAGCGCCGCTTAAACACTGGGAAGCGCATTCGAATGTTATTGTAATGCTTCAGAAAGAATTAAAACTATTCGAAGAACGTGCAAATGCAGTCGGTGTTAGTTTTGACAACATCAACCCGTGGTTTACCAATCATGCCTATATCCAATTCTTACTTGCAACAGCGGCATACGAATCATACCCTGTCGCATATACGGTTCTGTATACGGCAGAAAAAGCATACCATGATTCATGGAAAGTCGTACAAAAAGGACTTGACAAAGATTCAAAATGGTATCCGTTTGTGGAGAACTGGGCAGGCGACGCTTTTGCTCAATATGTCGATTACCTCGGGAATGAATTGGATAATCTTGCTTCACAGGCTGGAAAAGATGAACTCAAACGAATGTCCGAATATTTTGAGTTAACGACAAAGTATGAAATCGCATTCTGGGAGATGGTCTACGTAGGTGCGAAATGGCCGGGTTTAAAAAATTAGAAATATGAAATAGGAAATATGAAATAACTGACAGCCAAATTATTTCTGATTTCCTATTTCCAATTTCATATTTTAATTAAAGGAGGATACAATATGTCATTTTCCGATACACTTTACAACGAAGCAAAACCAATCTGGGATAAACAACTTGAACATCCTTTCGTAAAGGGCATCGGGAACGGATCGCTTGATGAGGAAAAATTCAAGAACTGGGTGCGGCAGGATTACCGGTATCTCATTGAATTTTCACGCATCTTTGCCTGGGCGGCAGCGAAATCGGACCGGCTCGAATCGATGAGCTGGTATGCGTTTGGTTTAAATTTAACGCTCAACACCGAGATGCAGTTGCATCGGGATTATGCAAAGCGATTTGATATAACCGCCGAAGAATTGGAGCAGGTTCCGATGTGGCCTACAACCCGCGCGTATACCGATTTCCTTGTGCGCACCGCTGCCGACGGCGATATGGCAGACCTTGTTGCAGCGCTTCTCCCCTGTGCGTGGGGATATGCGTACATCGGACAGCACCTCGCACAAGGCAATCCGCCCGAAGATCAACGATATGCGGATTGGATCTCTATGTATTCATCAAAAGAATTTACCGGCGCCGCAGAGTGGCTCAAAGCAGAAATGAACCGGCTCGCCGAAGGAACAAAGAGCGAGAAAAAAACCCGGTTAATTGAGATTTTTGTGCTATCAAGTAAATATGAATATCTTTTCTGGGAAATGTGTTGGAATGGTGAAATATGGGGTGTATAACACATTGAAAATTGAAATGGAATACCTTATATTAGTACTATTAGTTGGTGCCAATAATAAGGACTAATACAGGGTGTAATATGAGACAATTCAAATTCAGCTTAAATAAAGATCAGATTGATTTTCTTAATAATCATTCACTGTTCGGGTTTAAGGATAAAAGCTCAATGGTAAGAGCAAGTATTAGTCTACTCAAGCGAAAAATAGAAAAAAACGAGTTAAAAAAATCCGCCACCCTTTACGCCGAAGTATATCAAGAAGATGAAGAACTGCAGGTATTGACTGAATCCGCTATATTGGATTGGCCTGAAGAATGAATATTAAAAGAGGAATGGTGGTACAAATTGACTTCAATCCTATAAAGGGTTCTGAAACCGGAAAAATTAGACCGGGAATTGTCGTAACTAATAATATTTACAATGAGCGCGTACCTGTTATACAGGTAGTACCTGTTACTGCTTGGAGTGAAAAGAAATCTAAAATTATAACTAATGTTGAATTAATTCCGTCCAATGAGAACGGACTAAAGAAGAAATCTTTAGCAGATTGCTTGCAAACACGTCCACTAAATCGAAGATACCGATTTAGAAAAGTTATTGGGAAGGTATCCGATGAAGAATTACAAAAGATCAATGATGCATTGAAAATTGTATTCGATCTTCATTAGATTGAAATAATGGATATAATAATTTTCCCTATTTAATTAAAAAATCAATTTGCACCTGCGCTCTTACCTCGATCTCACCCGCCGCATACGCTTCGGGTCTTCCCATATCCATAGCTGCATCCATCTGTTCCGTAGTCATTGCGCGCACCGCAACCGGTCCCGGGAAGCGAAAACTCTGCTCCTGTATCCGTACTACTTTGCCAAGTGTGACATTTAAAGTTTCGGTTAACACTGACGCTTTGTCGCGTGCAT
>PWTU01000392.1 GCA_003562775.1 Ignavibacteriales bacterium | reverse complement strand
TAGAATCAATTAAAAAATACTACGGGGAGATATTAAAAGATAAGAACGATCTCAAAACAGGCGCCTGCTGTCCGGTCGATTCTATGCCGGAACACTTAAAACAAATTATCGAAAAGATCCATCCGGATGTTCAGGACAGGTTTTACGGCTGCGGTTCGCCTATCCCGCCGCTTATTGAAGGAAAAACGGTTTTGGACCTCGGATGCGGAACCGGTCGTGACTGCTTTATTCTTTCGAAGTTGGTAGGTCCGAACGGAAAGGTCATCGGCATAGATATGACCGAATCTCAATTGACAGTAGCGAAGCGGTATGCAAAGTATCACCAGGTTCAATTCGGACTTCCGAATATAAATACGGTTTTTATACAGGGAATGATGGAGGATTTAGCGTCTATCGGAATTATGAACAATTCTATTGATGTGGTAATATCAAACTGTGTCGTAAATCTGTCGCCGTTCAAAGAACGTGTGTTCTCGGAAATATTCAGGGTGTTAAAACCGGGAGGCGAACTCTATTTTTCCGACATCTTTGCCGATCGCCGTATTCCTCAAGAATTGCAGAACGATCCGGTTTTATTGGGTGAATGTTTGGGCGGCGCCCTGTACCGCGAAGATTTCCGTCGCATTATGGAGAAAACCGGTTTCAGGGATCACCGCATTACACACTCGAATCGTGTCGATCTTGAAGATGAAGAGATAATCCGGAAAATCGGTATGGTGAATTTTACCTCTGAAACGATACGGGCGTTTAAGCTCGACAGTCTTGAGGATCGATGTGAGGATTACGGTCAATTTGCAACCTATAGAGGCGGAATTGCGGAATCGCCGCATGCATTTCGCCTGGACGATCATCATCTCTTTCCGAAAGATAAACCGGTACCGGTTTGCGGTAATACTGCATCGATGCTGCAAGAGACCCGGTATGGTGAAGTGTTCAATATGCATGGTGACAGGAGCATGCACTTTGGGTTGTTCGATTGTTCGCCGGTAGGCGACACCATATCGGATACGGGAAGAAACAATGGGGCATGTTGTTAATGGATGAGATGAAGAGAAGAGAACAATACTGACAGCTTATCATTAAAAATTAATTGTTTGGTTGTGATGCCATGGAGCTTATATTATGAAACTAAAACTACTCGCAGTATCGATGTTATGTGTACTATTGAACGGCGTTGTCCTGGCGGAAGAAAGATATTCGGTCCACGGTAAGGTTATCGACGGAGACGCCGATAAACCTCTCATAGGTGCGAATGTTACCATTGTCGAGTTACAGCGCGGAAGTGCGACAAATCGCAGAGGTGAATTTATAATTGATAACATCACAGAAGGCTCATATACGCTGCGCGTCGATTTTATAGGATATGCAGCATACGAACAACTTATTGTAATCCCCGATGGTGTGAAAGAGGATATAATCGTTGAGCTGTATTCTACACCGATAAAAATAGACGACATAATTATAACGGCAACTCCTACCGGAAGTCCCTTAGTATATCAAGCGGCACAGTCATATACGCTTGAAGAATTACAAAAACGAACGGCATCGTCATTCGGCGAGATGCTCAACCACGAGCCGGGAGTTGCAATGCGTTCATTCGGATCGGCGCCGGCACGGCCGGTTATTCGTGGATTCGACGGTGACAGGATACTTATACTTGAGAACGGCGAACGTACCGGAGACATATCCGAAGCTGCATTCGACAACGTCATCGCGCTCGAACCCTTATCGGCAAACCGGGTTGAGGTCGTTCGCGGACCGGCGAGTCTTCTCTACGGTACAAGTGCACTGGGCGGTGTGGTGAATATATTTACGGAAGATGTGCCGGCTATCTGGTCACGGGGCTTGTCGGGTTCGCTTGCACTTACCGCAGCGAGCATGAACCGAACAGGAGCGGGATTCGGACGTCTTACGTACGGTGGATCAAGTTGGGCAGCAACGGGACGGTTCTCACACCGGGACGCCGGAAATATACGAACTCCCGATGGAGTACTGCCCGATACGTTCATAAGGAGTACGACCGGAAGCATTGGAACAGCTTTCCAGGGCGGAAGTTTCAACGGCGGACTGTCGCTTGGCCTCCTCGATATGACACATGGAATTCCCGAAAAAATCGACGCCCCGGATGAATCTGTTGAAATACAGCTTAATCGATATAATATGCAAGGCAATGCAAACTGGAGCGGAAATGGTTTTTTCAATGACATTGAATTGCGATTCAACAGCAGCCGCTTTGAACATAAAGAAGTGGAGTTAGAGGCTGAACCCGACGGTACAATTGATGAAGATATTGAACTGGATATCCTGCGGTATAATGTAAGTTCAACCCTGACGCTCCGTCATCAAAGTGCAGGTATTATCGAACGCGGCGCGCTGGGCATATACGGTAATTTCCGGGATATGACCGTCGGCGGTGACGAAGCACTAACACCCGATTCCCGGTCAACCTTCCTTGCCGCATTCTTATTTGAAGAAATACACGTTAGCGATCTGGTACATCTTAAGCTCGGTTCAAGGGTGGAGGTGCAGGATTTGGATATCCGGGGAAATGAGATGTTTCCCGCAATCAATGACCGTCGTACCACAACTACATTTTCGGGGGCGGCCGGCGTGAATTTCAGATTTTCCGGCGCAATTGAAGCCGGCACTCAGTTTGCCAGAAGCCACCGGGCTCCGCTTGTTGAAGAGTTATATTCCGACGGACCTCACCTTGCTACGGGTATGTTTGAAGTAGGCGATCCCGGTCTCGAGAATGAAATAGGACATGGTTTTGACGTATTTGTCCGTTACCAATCAACTCGAATACGTGCGGAGATTGCAGGATTTTATAATAATATTAGTGACTATATTCTCTTGCAGCCGACAGGTGACATCGACCGGGATTCCGGTTTGCCTGTATTTGTCTACGAAGCCCACGATGCAACGCTTCAGGGGGGCGAGTTTTCATTTGAAGCTTTGTTCACATCTTCTTTGCGGGTTCGCTCCACACTCGATTATGTAAGGGGAAGCCGCAGCACGGAAGATGAAAGTGGTATTCCACTCCCTTTCATTCCACCGTTCCGTAGTTCCCTTGAACTTCAATATGGAACAAACGATTGGTGGACCGGTGTGTCGACCCGGTATGTTACCGCACAAAACCGTGTCGCTCCGGGAGAAGATCCGACGAAGGGGTACTTTCTCGTGGGTCTTGAAGCCGGGTATCGATTCGATAGAGCAGGAAGACACACTTTATCTGTGAGGATTGACAATATTTTCGATAACGAATACAGGGACCATCTCTCGCGTGTTGAAGACAGGGATTTTCCGATGCCGGGACGGGATCTCAATATAATGTACAGACGGACTTTTTAAAAAGTATTCGGCGGTATATTCGATTGTCACATATATGACAATTGGGAAGAAATTAATATTGTATAATTTGTTTACAAAAATTCACTCACTATAATAAGGAGCTCGTCATGAAATATTATACTACTATATTGCATACCGTCATCATTGGAATAATGATGGCCGGATTGTTAACACAAGTTACAAAAGCCCAACTCCCCGACCCCGGAATGGAAATTGACCCGTCAAATACGGCCATTGTAATCACAGACCCACAGAACGATTTTTTGAGTACCGAGGGTGTTACGTGGGGAGTTGTAGGCGAAAGTGTAACCGAAAATAATACGGTTGAAAATATAGAGAGATTACTTAAAGTAGCGAAAGAAAACGATTTCAAAGTATTTATCTCACCGCATTATTATTATCCAACCGATCATGGCTGGAAGTTCGGCGGAGCGCTTGAGGTTTTGATGCACAATATCGGGATGTTTGACCGCGAGGGACCATTAACGCTTGAGGGGTTCGAGAATTCCGGAGCGGATTTTTTAGACCGGTATAAACCGTATATCAACGATGGAGAAACGGTGATTGCCAGTCCACATAAAGTGTACGGTCCCCAAAATAACGATCTGGCTTTACAACTGCGAAAGCACGGGATCGACCGGATCATATTGGCGGGAATGTCGGCAAACCTGTGTGTGGAAGCTCATATGAGGGATCTGCTCGAGCAGGGTTTTCAGGTAGCGGTGGTAAAGGATGCAACTGCAGCTGCAAGATTGCCGGAAGGTGACGGTTACGAAGCAGCATTGGTAAACTTCCGTTTTATGGCGAATGACGTGTTGACGACGGATGAAGCGGAGCATACAATAAAAGAGACAGCGCAATGAACGTCAAGATAAATATCTTGCCTGAATGTGCATATTGAATTGTTGGATTCAATGATAAAGGAGAAAATTCCAATGAAGCTTAAATTTATAGTAGCTATAATGGCAATGTTGT
>PWTU01000550.1 GCA_003562775.1 Ignavibacteriales bacterium | reverse complement strand
GCCCGCTCGGATGGTCTTGCTGCGATAATCAACCATATAAAAACTTCAGTGGAAAATGCTGTTCAAAAATAAACTATTCATAAAATTTGCTTTAACCCTCAAAAAATACTATATTCTCTGAATATATTTTGAACCCTTGTGTTCTGATATTTCAAGCTACTTTCCGGCGATTATTGCAGTATCGCTTTTAAGACAAGTAGTAAGTGCAAATCCATCAAAATAAATAAATATACAGTACTGCTATGAGCCACCGTATCATTGCACCGAACATTGCCGTTTTATATCAGCGGGCTGCGGATCGTTTCGATGCATTACCTGCGTTTGCAACGCGGGAAAGTGCGCTTAAATGGAATCCGGTCTCGTACCGCGAATTATACGAACAGGGTCTGAATCTTGCCACGGGATTAATCGAGATGGGTGTGGAAGCGCGGGAACATATCGGTTTGTTTAGCGATAACCGGTTTGAATGGATCCTGGCGGATTATGGAGTACAACTGTGCGGCGCCGCCGATGTACCGCGGGGATGCGATATTACCGATGCCGAATTGACCTATATCATCAATCACGCCAATATCCGCATCGCATTTGTCGAAACGGAAGCCCTTCTGGAGAGAATCCTGAATCTTCAAAAAGATTTGCCGAATTTAAGCGAAATAATTCTACTCGATGAATCTGAAACAGCAGAATTACCGGATGGAGTTCAACGGATTTATGATGTATGCAAGCGGGGCGCCGACTTGAGATCGCAGGGAGACAGGCGAGCCGAAGAACGGATCGGGAATATCGCATCCGACGATCTGTTCACGCTCATCTACACCTCCGGCACGACAGGGCAGCCGAAAGGAGTTATGCTCACGCATTCCAATATGATCTCTCAAATAGAACGGCTGCCGGGTTCTCATTACTGCACCGACCGTGTATTATCGGTTTTGCCTATCTGGCACATATTCGAGCGCGTGATCGAGATGTATACGATTAGTTTCGGAGCTTGCACCTATTATTCAAGTATTCGGACGCTCGGTGAAGATATGCGAAACGTCGAGCCGACCTTTATGGCATCTGCGCCGCGATTGTGGGAAAAATTGCACGAGCGTATACTGAAAGGAGTTCGTGAGTCTCATCCGGTGCGGCGAGCGTTGTTCCATATCGCATATTTCCTGTCGCGTCATTACACAGATTCAATGTATTTTTTCAAAAATAAAAAATTAAAAATGCGTCCCCAGGCGAAGTGGAAACGTACTCTACTCTTTCCGCTTCACGCGTTGCGCTGGCTCCTTGTTATTCCGTGGTACGGATTTTTCAATGCTGCAGTTCTCGAACGAATCCGTCTTGGTGCAGGCGGCTCGCTCAAGGCGACGATATCCGGCGGCGGTGCGCTTCCGATCGATATCGACCGGTTCTTTAACAATGTCGGGATTCCCGTTCTCGAAGGATATGGTATGACGGAGACATCGCCTGTAATTGCCGTCCGTAACATGAACAATCTGGTTGTTGGCACCGTCGGTCCGCCGATTCCCGACACCGAAATTCGAATTATCAACCCCGAATCCGGGGAAATCCTGTACCCGAATAATAATCTACCGCATAATGGCCGCACTCAACGCGGTGAAATATGGGTGCGCGGTCCGCAAGTAATGAAAGGGTACTACCGGAATCCGGAGCAAACCAACCAAACGATCAAGGACGGTTGGCTTCGTACGGGAGATCTGGGAATGGTGACGTTTAATGATTGTCTGAAAATGCTCGGTCGCAGTAAAGCAACGATAGTCCTTTCGAGCGGCGAGAACGTCGAACCGGAACCGATCGAGATGCGGCTCCAGCAGAGTCATTTTATCGATCAGTGTATGGTTATGGGACAGGACAAAAAATTTCTGTGTGCGCTTATCGTCCCCGTGCCGGGTGAATTCCGCATGGTGGGTTTTAAAGAGCAGTCGTTCGAAGATCTGTCAAAAAATCCGGAAGCGTACAAGGTCATCCACGATGAAATTCGCCGGTTGGTATCTTCATCGAACGGATTTAAACGCTTCGAACAAATACGGGATTTCCGTCTGTTACCCGGCGCGTTTCAGGTCGGCGATGAGTTGACAAATCTTTATAAAATAAGGCGCCATGTAGTTGAAAAGAAGTACGAACATATAATACATGAATTGTATGCAACCGAAACGGCAAAGGTGAGGGAACCTTATGGAGTTTGACACCCAACTTCTCTATCCGCAAGATCAGGCGCTTCTCGCGTTGATGATCCTTATAATTATGCTGGGAATGGGAGCGAGTCTTACCGTCGATGATTTTCGCGCAGTTACCCGCAAACCGCGCGGTGTAATTATCGGATTTCTATCGCAATTCGGTTTGATGCCGTTTATTGCCTTTTCGATCGCGACAATTTTAGGGTTTCCTCCCGCATTTGCCATCGCGCTTATATTGATCGGCTGTTTACCCGGGGGAACAACTTCGAATATGTTTACGTATTTTTCCCGCGGGTCCGTCGCATTAAGTATATCGATGACGACAGCGTCGACTCTGCTGGCTATCATTATGATGCCGTTGTTGCTTAACCTCTATACCACCGGTTTTACGGCCCAGATCACCGAAGCAATGAGGGCAGCGGGAGAAGATACCGAGTTTGTTATACCAACCGGAGAAATAATTAAATCTCTTGTCGCAGTTCTCGTTCCCGTTGCCATCGGAATGTATATCCGGAGAAAATGGCCCGATTGGGCGAAAACTGCAGAAGATTCTGCGGGATTTATGGCGATAATTGTAATCCTCTACCTGCTCGGAACGGCGTTTACCCGCCACGGCGGAATATTTTTGCGGACACCGATCGAAATTTATATCGGTGCAATTAGCGTCGGTTTGATCGGATTCTTTTTCGGATACTGGTTTTCCCGTGCGTGGGGCGTCCCTCCGATATTTCAACGCGCTATCTCTCTTGAAACCGGTATACAGAACGGACCGCTTGCTTTTGCGGTAATCCTTTTGAGTTTTACCGAGCCGGTTCAGAGTCAGATGATTTGGCTTGCAATTTTGTATTCAACATTTATTGTGATGAGTTCTTCTTTCATAACGCTCTTCTTCCGGAAGAAAGGCAGGATCGACTGGGATATCTACCGCAATACCATTATACACAACCGGCTCTTCGGAGAAAACTATGTGACGCATTATCCCGAAGGATTTTTACCGAAACGAATTGCGCAAGATCCGAGTCAGGGGACCTCACCGAGTCAGGTGAGGGAGGTGGCTGTGGAGACGTCATCACAAACGTAGATGGAAAATTTGTGTTTTCACACACAACGGTCAAATGAAAACCGTGATAGATGAAGTTTTATATAAACTTGGGTTGATTCTTTAAATTATCCAGAAACCTCGTTCCCCAGCTTTCCATCTTTTTCTCCAGCTTTTTCGTACAATCACAATCGGAACACGCCCACGGTTCTTCGCCGGTTTCGTCTTTGCATTTGTGGCGTGCGTGTGCATCGCGAATGTCGGTGAGCTCGAAGTATTCTTCCCAGTAGGGTATTTCTTCCATAAGCGGCGTAGGACAATAGCAGACTTCCACCCATCGAACGTCTTCGTTTTCGAGTTGACGCGCCTGCTTCATATCGCGGATATATTCACCGCCCGCGATCGAACCTCTGCCGAGTGTTCTATTTTCGATTGCCTTGAGAAGCGGTTTTGCTTTTCCGGGTTTTACCCGCCCTGTTACGAGATAACGCATTATGATTTATTATTGATTATTTATTATTTTATATTTTTACAACAACTGCAATAAATATAAAGTTTACCCGATGAATCAACTCCTTGAGTTCACGGCACGAGGCATCTATTGTCCACGCGCCGATTGTTATATTGATCCCAAACGTGTGGTTGATCGTGCAATCATTACTCATGCACACGCGGATCATGCCCGGCGCGGACATAAACTGTATCTTGCGCACAGGTTAACTGTTCCGGTATTACAGCATCGTTTCGGGAAAAAGATCTCCACGCAGTCGGTGGATTACGGTGAAACAATAACTATAAACGGCGTACGGTTCTCGCTTCATCCGGCGGGACACGTCATCGGGTCGGCGCAGGTGCGCGTTGAATTTGCCGGCGAAGTGTGGGTGGTGACCGGAGACTACAAACTCGAACACGATCCGCTTGCCGGATCGTTCGAACCGGTTAGGTGCGATGTATTTTGCACCGAATCCACTTTCGGTCTTCCCGTTTATCGCTGGGGTGATAGTGCTAATGTGATAAGAAATATTAATAATTGGTGGAAAAATAACAGGCAAAACGGTATCACAAGCGTGCTGTTCGGATACTCGCTCGGC
Source organism: Ignavibacteriales bacterium (assembly GCA_003562775.1). Lineage (GTDB taxonomy): Bacteria > Bacteroidota > Ignavibacteria > T3Sed10-11 > T3Sed10-11 > T3Sed10-11. The sequence goes on along the minus strand of PWTU01000550.1, from coordinate 11 downwards.
AAAGCGCAGCG
>PWTU01000035.1 GCA_003562775.1 Ignavibacteriales bacterium | reverse complement strand
AAGGGGAGGTTGCTCTTCGGGATTGGCAAACGCGCAGAATCGGGCTGGCGGTGTCGCTGGTATTCATCACATTGCTCGTGGTAGCGCTGATTATGAAGATACGGTTACGGGAGGAAGAGAAGGCAAAATAATATAATAAAAAAGCCGCCTGACAATTCAGGCGGCTTTTTCTTCACAATTGAGGAGAGGCAATAATGATTTTCTATTTGATCAGGATCATACGCTTCATGAGTGCATACCCGTTGACCTCAAGGCGATAGAAATATGCGCCCGACGACATTTCCGATGCATCCCATGTAACGCTGTATTGACCGGCATCGACGACCTCATTGACGAGGGATTCTACTTTTTGACCGATCGAATTGTATACGGTCAATGTAGCATGTCCTTGTTCTCTGACTGAGAAGTTAATCGTCGTTGTCGGGTTGAACGGGTTCGGATAGTTCTGTTCCAATGAATAGGTGTGCGGAGTTTCACCCGCGATCAGCCGCACATTGGTTATACCATCATGCATATTTACTGCAAATTGTGACGCCCATTCAACATCCTGATCGAGGTGGCAACTCAAACAGGAATAATCGAGCGTCAATCCCGAATGACCTTCATCATCGATATGTATCCAAAGTCCAGCAATACTGCCATCATCTGTAAACGTTGTATCGAGATTCTCGAACATTGTAATCGGTTCGGTGATGATTCTCCAGTAGTGACCTCGAACGTCGGCTTCATACGGGCTGAACTGTGTACCGCTTCGCATTGCATACGGCATATGGCAATCCACACAGCTTGCGGATTTGGTTGCGATAACATCGCCTGCTGCGTCGCGGATATCGATTTCATAATTGGCATGGCAGTCTTCACAAGATGTATGAATACCACCCTGGTCAAACACTACACTCTTGTGAGGATCGTGGCAGGATGCACAATCCATACCGATAGCGCCGGTATAATGTGTTGATGCGAGCATCATATCACCTTGTTCGCGGTGACGGATGAAGCCGGTCGGGACATCATTAACGGTTCGTGCGCGCCATTCAGACTTTTCGTTTTGAGCGCGTGCGTGACAGTAAAAGCAGGTCTGGAAACCGTCTAATTGCGGCGGGAAATTACCTACCTCACCGCCAGCTGCGGGGACGTGAAAACTCGATGGTCCGTGACATGCTTCGCAGCCGACGCCGGCTTCTGCCCAGCTGCCGCCATCAAGTCCGGGATAATCGGTAAATAATCCATCCGGATCGTCGGGGCTCGGGCCGGTAGTATGACACACAAAACAATTATAGTTATACGCCCTTGTTCCTTCATCACCCCATGCTGCCCATTGACCGGGCGCGTTATTATACTGACGATTCGGACCGGTGATTAGATAGCCTTCATTATCGATGAAACGTGATTTCCAGAAGTATCCGCCGCTCACCCATCCTATATCTTCCCATTCAAGTCCCGGAGGCGGTTCCGGAACTCCCGGAGTGACGGTGAAGGTCTCGCCGCCCACATTCATATCTATTTCGAGTTCAGGGTATACCGGCGGGTTGGCGCCTTCGCTGCGTACAAGCATATACGCATGCCCGGATTTTTGCCAATCTGAATACAGACCGCCATGGCAACTCTGACACGACTGTGACCCGGCAAAGGTGGTATCCGGATCCTCTGCTATTGCAGGCGAATACAGAAACAACATTGCCAGGCAACAAATTGTAAATGTTGTAAATAATTTCATAAATGTAGTCTCCTATAGATCTTCTCTATATATTGTAGTGATTGCTCCTAATAATTGTGAAGTGTTATACTATAGAAATCTCAAATGAAGCGGTTATGGAAGAGCTTAACCGTTGAAATATTCTACAAATAGATAACGCAAATTATATACCAGAAATTTATTTCAAATATGCATATATATGTATATATATATTAATATTGAGAAAATGAGAGAGAATAGCCTCTTATTTTTAAGAATTGCATGTAGAATTATTCGACACAATAATCGGTGTTTATTATCTGAATTTATTGTGGGTTTTTGATTACTATTGTGGTGCGCGCAATTCGATAGAGGGAGCTTGCGATAGATCCGCCGACATAATACGGTATAGAAGGCTCTTATATTGCATTGATAACGAGAGTTAACGCTTTAATGATGTCAGGGTTTTCCACAAACTGATATTCTTTCTTCCAGATATTTGCGCAGCCGGTCAGCTAAATCTTGCCCGTAATGATGTGATACAAAAAGCAAATCGATTTCACGTTTATTGAGATCGGGATTTGCACGGGCGATAGCTCGTTTAGAAAGCAGTATTACAGTCTTTGACAGCGAACGGACTTGATGAATTTTTTGAGACGGATTCGCTTTTCGAATAAGCGATATTAATACTTTCTCCGCATCCGGGTGAGTATCGGGGGATTGAGTTATCATTATTTGAAAGTATCAAAGCTCTTTAGATAATCGTCATATTCTATTGGGGATTCAACTCCAAACTCAGCCAAAAGTTCTATTGTTTCACTTATTGATAGTTCTAACTTTTCAGATAGAGTGCCCAATGAGATTTTACCCTCCTTATAAAGCTTTATCATCAGAAACTCCCATCCATAATCTATTAATTCTCTTGCAACCACGGATTTATCTTTATGTTGCATTTTGGAAAGGTCGTTGATTCTCTTTCTCTCTCTCTTTCAGTCTTATACTTATTACTGACATTATTTGCCTCCTCTCAGCCGTTTAGCAGCATCATCCATTATTCTTTTACTATATCGTCCATTATTGCAAGTAGTATAAGAGTAGATGAATCAAAATACTACAACTGTAATATTTTAGCAACTTTTTATGCGCTATATTTATATCAGAGTTTTCCCCGCTTTGCAATTGTTACAAGATTGGATGATCTATGCTTGTTAAACGGTTCGAGTTGAAGAGAACCGTAGGTTTCTATCGAGATGTACCCGACACGACCGAGAAATTTTTCAAGCTCATCTTTTCTGATTGGGCGCAATTCAATCGTGTTGACGGTATGCTCTATTGCACCCTCTTTTTCGGTTAGCTTGAGAATGTTGAAGTTAATTCTGTCGTTACAATAATCGTAAAAACGGATAAACGTAGTATCTTCCTTCTTCTTTATATTTTGTATCCGCTTCCGTTCGGTCAATATTTTATCATAATTTAAAATTTGTATAATAAGCACACCTTTGGGATTCAGTAACGAGCGAAAATTCATCAACGTTTTTTGTAATGCCTCGTCTGTAAGCAGATGTACAAGCGAATTGCCGAGACAGAATACCGCGTCAAATGTTTTGGCTATCGCATCAGTAAGACGCTCGAAGTCCGATACAACCGTATCGACCGAAAGCCGTAGCTGTTTTGAATTTTCTTTTAACCGGTCGATCATTTCCTCCGATATATCGACGGCAGTTACCTGTACCCCGAGCTTTGCAAGCACCAGGGAATGAAAACCCGTCCCTGCGCCAGCGTCGAGGGCGGTTTGTATCGAATATTGTTCGACTATCTTCTTAATAACCGGCGCCTCCCGCTCAAATCGATTTTTAAAACCGGTCATTGAATCGTAATCGGGCGCCAGCACGTCGTAAAATGAAAAAATGTCTGTGTGATTGCTCATAATAAGAATATGCCACCAAAACACCAACACACCCCCGCCGCGGCGGGCACCAAAAATATTTTGTGCTTTGATGGGGAAAAAATCAACTTTGAAATTCCGGTACAATAAATTACGGATACTCCAATAATTAAACAACTGCCAGGCAACCTGCAAACCATTGCAAAACCCGTAAAAAGTTATATATTTAAACCTATCTATCCACGATCATACACAGGAGCCATGTCAACACCGGGTATACTTAACGAACTCATAGATCGTTTTCGGAACAATCTCGACGCTTACAAATCTCCCAAATACAACGAAGCCCAGCTCAGGGGTGAGTTTATCAATCCTTTTTTCGAAGCGCTCGGATGGGATGTCTATAACAAGCGCGGCTATGCCGAAGCGTATAAAGACGTAATCCAGGAAGACGCCATTAAGGTGGGCGGCGCGACCAAAGCGCCCGACTACAGCTTCCGCATCGGCGGCGCGCGCAAGTTCTTCCTCGAAACCAAGAAACCCTCCGTCAATATAAAAGACGATCCCGAGCCGGCGTTCCAGTTGCGGCGCTACGCGTGGTCGGCAAAGCTGCCGCTGAGTGTGCTCACCGACTTCGAGGAGTTTGCCGTGTACGACTGCCGCATCAAACCGGCGCCGAACGACAAGCCGTCAACGGGACGCATCATGTATTTCACCTATAATGAGTATCCGGATACATGGGATGACATCGCCTCCGTCTTTTCCCGTGACGCGATACTCAAAGGATCGTTCGACCGGTT
>PWTU01000256.1 GCA_003562775.1 Ignavibacteriales bacterium | reverse complement strand
GTTGAAAAAACAATTCTTGAGCCATCCGAACTCATTTTCAAGTTTGCGATATTTTGGTTCTCGGCAAAATTACTTATTTGACGATATTCGATCGACCTCTTGATATTTGTTTGCGCCTTACAAGAATTCCACGCCGGATTAAATGCTACATAAAGTATCAGCATAGTTATGATTAAAGATATATAGGTTTTCATAATCTCTGCTTCCTTTCTGTAATATTTGATATGTTTGAGATATATTAGTTTATTGCTTTCCACATGTTTATACTGCTTCATAGGCATCATACCTGTCTTTCACTGCACGTACAGTATATTCATCTCCCGCTGACCGAGGATATTGTACACGGTCGCGGTAATCGTCTGTGCTTCGGGGATACCGATCTCCACGTTCGTGTCATCCCTGAACGGGTTCGGGTAATTATGGCTGAGTGTAATTGAGGTTGGCAATCCAACCGGTTCTCTCACGCTCGTGACCCCGCTTAAGGTTGCTATACCGTTTAGATTGGTATAAGCGGAATCGATGACGACGCCATTCAGTAAAACACTGACCAGTACGTATTCCAATGGATGGTCGGTGTAGTTATCGTGGACGTAGACTTCCAGTGGAGTGTCTCGTGCCGTTAGAGTAACCACACAAATGAGAGTAATGATTGATAGTAATACAGTTCGATGTAATGACATAATTTTCTCCTTTTCGCAATAAATACCTTTCTCACATACGCTTGATTTTTTATCTTCTACAACTCATATATTAAGAAGCCTTGGTGATCAAAAAATTTTGAGTTGCATAGGTATCCTTTCATTCATTCTTATTCAATCACAGTTTTAATTCCTCATGTAATAGTTTTCTAACTTTTGGTAAGAGCATTTTTTCGAGGTCTACTTTGTCCAGATAATTGTCTTTGAACGTTTCCCGGGCTTTAGTTGCCCGATTATGCTCACCATACGCTGTAATTATGAGCAGCTTTACGTTAGCATTTAATTCCCTGATTTCCTCTGCAAGTTCCAGCCCGTTTTGCCCTTCCAGGAACAGATCTACAATAATAAGTTCAATATTTCTTCCGGGAAGCAATGCAAGCGCATGGATCCTGTCCTCAGCTTCAAGTACCTTGTATCCTTCTCGTTTCAACAAAAATGCAATACCGCGGCGTATGCTAAAATCATCGTCAATCACCAAAATAGTTTTCATCGAAATGTCGTATTCCAGGGTTATTAATAGGATGAACGTGCTCTTTGCACATCTTTAATTATTGACAACTTTAATTATTGACAAATAGTATGCCTGAAGTATCAATAGATCGTAACCCTAGCGTAACTATCTGTTATTTAATAACTTCCGGCACTATCTAGAACCAGATTTGTACAGGGGAAAAAATTGAAGGAGGGAATTACTTCCACGAATTTTAATTCAAAGAAATGAAAAAAACGACCTAAACTATTAAGATTTCAAGAGATAGAAGAATGAAGGATAATTTTCCGCACATTGCGATTTTGCATCCCGGTAACAAATCATTTGAAGCCATACCGTTTAATCTTTCGACTTAGTGTATCGCGTTTTTCTCCCAAAATGCGTGCAACCTCCGAGATATTCCAGCGCTGTCTTTCCAATTCTCTTCCGATCAAGTGCTTCTCATATTCCCGGATAGCATCTTTCAATGAAAGATGTTCAGGCAGTGTGCTAAAATCTGCATCACCCGACGATACGTGAAATTCGCGAGGTAAATCCTTCAATGTAACCTCATCATCCGGAATGGTAACCGCCAGCCGCTCTATAAGGTTTTCGATTTCACGTACATTACCAGGCCAGTTGTATTCTTGAAGTTGAGCGCAGGCATCTGTAGAAAATCGAAGCGCGCGCCCTTTTTCACGGTTGACTCTTTCAACGATGTGATTTATCAATAACGGTATATCGTCTTTACGTACACGCACCGGAGGGATATAAAGCGGAATTACGTTGAGACGATAATATAAATCTTCGCGGAAACGACCCTGTGCAACCTCTTCCTCCAATCGCTTATTCGTCGCAGCGATAATTCTTACATTGACTGTGACCGGTGTATTCCCTCCGAGCCGTTCGAAGGTATAATCCTGCGTGAATCGAAGCAATTCAATTTGTACCTTCGGACTTATCTCTCCGATCTCATCAATGAATACCGTCCCGCCGTTAGCAATCTCAAACTTTCCGGGTTTATCCCGGACTGCTCCGGTGAACGCCCCTTTTTCGTATCCGAATAGTTCGCTTTCGAGGAGGTGCTCGGGAAGTGTCGCACAGTTTACAACTACAAAAGGATGTTCTTTTCTCTGCCCGTTATAATGTATTGCCCGCGCTATCAGCTCCTTGCCGGTGCCGCTCTCCCCCTCTATAAGGATGGTCGTATCGGGGTCATCTACTATTCGGAATACAAGACTTAACAACTCCCGAACCGGTTTGCTATTACCGACAAATTGATTGAATTGATACCTCCCCTCAACCTCCCGCCGGAGCCGGCGGTAATCGGCAACAAGCCGGCGATGTTCCTCACGGAATTTCTTTTGTTCAAGCAATTTATCAAGCCGGAATTTCAGTTCCTCCATAGTAAATCCTTTTTCAAGGAAATCGTCTGCACCGGATTTTATTGCCGTTACTGCGCGATTCGTCGATCCGTGCGCCGTAATGATAATAACCGCAGCATCCGGTTGCATCTGCTTGCTCTCTTTCAGGATTTCAAGTCCCTCCGTTTCGCCTGGGACAAACCAATCCAGTACAACAATGTCGGGGTTAAACTCCTTAAGCAATGACAGCGCCGTATCCTTTGCGTTCGCCTCCCTGATTTCATGACCATCATTCGCAAATGAAATCGCAAGCGCTTTTCGAATGGAGGTTTCATCGTCTATGATCAGAATTTTTGCCATTATGAAATATGTTCTCTTTTAATTGGAAATGCAACAATAAAATGCGAACCTTTTTTCACCTCACTGTTCACGGTGATTGTTCCGCCATGATTGGAAATAATCTGACGGACTAATGCCAATCCGAGACCGTGACCTTCCGGTTTCGTGGAGTAAAAGGGTTCATAAATTTTATCCAATACTTCCGGTTCAATTCCGGTTCCGTTATCTACCACTTCAATTTGAATGTTATCTGTCAAAGCAGCTATTTTAAATTGTACTTGACATCCGGACGGGGATTTATGCTGCCTGCATGCATCAATTGCATTGGCGATTAAGTTACTCATCACGCGTTTAATCTGTACAATGTCTACTTCAATAACCGGCAAATCACAGGAAAATTCTTTCTTTAGTTCAATGTCTACGATATTAAAATCTTTAAGAATATCATCGGCTAATTCGGCAAGATTCGCAGGTTCAATTCTGGGTTTTGTAAGACGGGCAAAATCCAACGATTTATTGATAAATACCGATAGATTATCGACTGCTTGTGCGATTGTATCGGCGATTTCTCTTTCCGGCTCGGTTGTACTGACTCTTTTTTTCAGTTCACTTGTCAGGAGTTTCATCCCTTCTACCGGATTTCGTAAATCGTGTGCGAGAGCCGCTGTGAACCGTCCGATAGCTACTACACTTTCATTCGCCTGGCGTTCTTTCATAAGCTGTTTGATTTCCAACGCCATCGTGTTAAACGCAATGGTCAGGCGGCCAATTTCATCGTGGCTGCCCACATCGACCTTTGAATCAAGATTTCCTCGCGCAAAATCGCGTGTTGCGGAAGTTAAGCGGCGTATGGGATTCGTTATAGCATCTGAAATAAATAATGTCCCGGCGAACGCCACAATCACTCCCGCCCCCAATACCACCCAAAATAGGAGTATGCTTTTGCTGAACGCTGCTTGTAAAGGAGTCTCGCTATGGACCACACCCAGATACCATCGTTCCTCCGGTATCGGTTCTATAAATGAAATATATTCCCGCACCGGCTGTACGCTGAAAAATACTTTATGCTCACCGATTTGCTCTGGGTAATGAGTAAATGCATGTTGTTGTTTTGTCAGAGCGCTTTGTATCGATGCTTGAACGGTTTTATACTCCGGAGATGATTTCAATAATGGAATCGTTCCGGCATCAGCTACTATCGCGCCGCTGCCATCAAATAAATAATAATAACCGGGTCTTGTATTATTTATGTCCTGAAGAATTTTTTTAATAGCGTTAATATCTAAATCGAAATACACAAATCCCACGAGGGACTGTTCGTACGTTATAAATTGAGAAAAGGTTGTTATCCATGATCCGTCGGTTTCGTTTTTTACCGGAGGGAATTGACCGGAAATTGTCACCGTTTGTAAAAATATATCTTCGTCGAGAGCGCTTCCGGGTTCCAATTCCGGTTTTCCGCTTTGCATCACAAACAATTCTTTCCCGTACGGAGAGATAAT
>PWTU01000040.1 GCA_003562775.1 Ignavibacteriales bacterium | reverse complement strand
ATCGGCGATTTATACAAATCCGTTGAAATAATTTCCCGTTCATTCACAGCGCGCCGGACAGTAGTGACCACGATTGAATCGATTGCTACAATCTCCGGAATAAACGAAAGAAGCAACTCACCGTGCGGATCGGTTATTAATATATTTTCATAGCTATGAGAATCCGCCGTTACATCAAGGAGGTCGATAAGATTTGTCCTATCGGCAATGCTGCCGCTTCTCAACCACTCTTCTATAAAGCGTGCGAACAACGGATTTCGCGAAAACACCGATGCATCGTATATCTCATCTTCATACCAGTATGCCAATTGATTCGCCTTCATTTCACCTATTGAGGACAGCATCCGGTGATTATGCCGGCGGATATCCTCCTCCTGATAGCGGTAATATAAATATCCACCCAAAACGAATAGAATACTTAAAATAGCCGCCAATAATACTATATGCCATTTTTTTATTGCGGTTGATCGTTGTGCTTGCATGATGGGGTTCCCGTTCTATTCCATAATGGAGCATTCATTACAATATAAAGCAATTGAATTAAGACGATATTAAAATCGAAGAGTATGCTTAACATTGGTGTTATTGTGTATGGTTGGAACGATGTATGGGAGTATGGCGGCATACATTGAGTCTTTCTATGTAAATAAATTGCGAAATGAGATTTTGACACTCTATTTGATTTAAAATTGTGAAAATTTTATAATTTGTCAATACCCGATGTAAATCTCATCTATAAAGTTCACTATTATCGGTCAAGGCCGGATGAAATTAAAAAAATAATTCGTACATTATTAGTATATTATATTACCGAAAAGGGGCTAATATATAATTGCAAGACAATTGCGTCAGCTCCGATTACACGGTTAATACGTGTACTATTTATATAAATGAAAGCAAATCTTTTTATATTTTTACTTTTTCTCCTCTCCTGTTACACCTGTCATTTGGCTGGAGCGGGAGATGATTATCATACTCACCACAATTCAGATTCTCTGCACACAAACAATGATTATTTACTCCCCGCCGTCGAAACGTTCGGACTCAACGTGTTTGTCTGGGCCTCCTTACGCTACATAATGCATGCGGATTATGCGCGGATCGGGACACGATCTATGTCGAACAATTTGAAAACGGGTTTCGTATGGGACACCGACGACTTCTGGACGAATCAATTCTCACATCCGTATCATGGCGGTCTTTACTTTACACTTGCACGATCGAGCGGGCTTAACTTCTGGAATTCCCTCTACTTTCCCTTCGGCGGCAGTCTCATGTGGGAATTATTTATGGAAAATGAACCGCCCTCAATAAACGACTTCATCGTGACGCCGACAAGCGGTATTATCCTCGGTGAGATCACCTACCGTATCTCATCGCTTATTATCAACGATAGAAAAACCGGTTGGGCGAAAAAGTGGCGTGAAATAGCGGCGGCGGCCATTTGTCCGATGCACGGATTTAACCGCCATATATTGGGTATTAAAGACCACCCTCACTCACCGCCATCGGAACATCCCTTTTCTGCACAGTTATCTCTCGGAGCGAACGGTGTGTTCTTCGACAGAAAATTATCAAAGCGTGAACCCCACATATTTATCGGCTATGATATGGAATACGGTGATCTGTTTGCCGCCGGCGTCAACAACAAACCTTTCGACTATTTTATCACTTCAAGCGATCTGATATTGTCACGCGATAATCTTATCGTAGAGATATTCGGGAGCGGAATGTTGTGGGGTAAAAATAGCAGCTTCATGGGATCTGATGATGGAATTCTCGGTGTGTTCATGGATTTTGATTATTTGCACAATGCAATTTATAAACTCTCTGCGACAAGTATCGGCGGAAAAATGATCAATAACTATAAACTTTCCCGTAACGTTGGACTCACTACCGTCGCTTCTTTAACCGGTATTATTTTAGGAGGTACAAATTCTATTCGCACCGAAGAAGAATTGGAGAGAGATTATAACCTCGGTCCCGGTTTAAACACGGAAATTGAATCAGCGTTGACCGTCTCAGATATCGGGTCGATGTATTTGAAATGGCAGCATTATTGGTTGCATACAATCAGCGGCGCCGATGCAAATGACCTGCTCATGTTTATTACAGCCGGCACGTCAATAAATATAGTATCGAATTTAAGCTTCAATATCGAATATCTTCAATACAACCGGTGGGCTCACTATAAGGATTATCCGACAAAAGAAAAAAGTAATTTTGCTATTCGAAGTTATATCGGTATTACCTTATGAAATACCGCTGTCTGCATTAATAAAAAAGTTATTTTCGTTTCCCCATCAGAACAACAATCACCACCCATACAACCACCCTGAACACCATCGCATACAGACTCTCAACCGCTACAGGTCCTTCTTGATTATAGCCGAAACTCACAAATGTCAGAACGATCAGGTGAGCACCTGCTATTGCTGCGGTTAGTCTTACCGCCCATCGTTTCTTATTCCACAATCCGATACCGGCAATGAGTGCAGTCATCCCTGCAATGATGTTATATACGATAAGCGATGTGAGCGTGAAGTAATCGACTTCTCTCAGCCCGATCAGAACGGTCATACCCGATATAAAAGATAGAGAACCGATCACAATACTGAGTAACGATGCTATTTTGAGTTTCATTTGTTTACCTTTTCTTATTCTGTGTTGGGGTAACGTCCAAATGTTTATAAAATATGGAGGATAAACCCACCGAAGCAGGTTCACCCTCCCTTGCTGTTAACGGGTCGGCAAGTAATACGTCAAGCCGATATCGAATGAGAATAATCCCTGATCCTCGAAATACGGACCGAACTTACCCGTGTCTTCGGCAAAGAGATATTGATATTTTCCCTGACCGAAGAGCGATACGTTCCGGCTGAGTGCGAATTCTATACCGGCTCCGGCGTTCAATCCGAAATTGGTTGCAGAGAAATCTTCACTCTGATTGTACGGCGACCGTACGTTGTCACCGGTAACCCCGTCGTCATTTACCCACCAGGGGTATATACCCATACCGAGTGATACGTACGGGGAAACCCGGCTTTGCGGATTGATGAGGGGTCCGAGATTCATAATGCCGTTAAGCGTGAAATTCGGCATAACCCACGTGGGGTCTGAACCGAGATCGCCTGCATAGGCATCCTCGTAATACATGTAGTTTATGTTAAAGGCGCCTTCCAGTGCGAAGACCGGATTGAACCAGTAACTCAGACCGAACCGGAAGTTCGGTCCTGTCTGGACTACATCGCCCAAATCCAATCCGGCAGTTGTATAGCCGCCGTGGATTGGAAATAATGCACCGCTCGATGCAGACAAACCGATATTCCCGGTTTTAACCTGGGCAAAGCCGGTTGCCGTCATACCGATAACCAGCACGAGAGCTGCTGTTAATGAAATTAGGCGTTTCATGATAGTACCTCCTTGTAAATGAATGATTGAATGATTTGAGCCGGAGGCGCATCCGCCTCTGGCGGAGATTGCTTGCCCACCGAAGCTGCTTTTTAGCGTAGGTGGGTTTCCTCCCTGTGTTATCTTTTATTAGTTGGGCAGGGAGCTCACCCAAAACGATGTTAATGTTAACTAACATAAACTCTAAAAATTTTGTGCTTTAGTGATTTAGTGGCTAAAAATTGTATTTCACTTTCGCATAAATCATATCGTTCTTCTCAAACTGACCGAAATATCCCGTCCCGTCACCGAGAAAGATGTTGGCTCCGGCAAGTATCTCGAAACCGTCGGCAAAGTCGTAGGTGATCGACGGCCGAATGAGCGCGTCGTTATCGTCGATTCCGTAATAAGTGAACAGTTCAAGTTTAATCGTTTCACGCCGGTAATCTTTCGATATGAGAAACGTCGCGGTGTTCCTGAACTGATCCTGTATAATGAAATCGTCATGATTCAGTATCGTTTCCTGAATTAACTGCCCGCCCACGGTGGCGCCCCACAGGATATATTCCACACCCGCCAGATAGTGAACGTAATCCCGCCTGACAGTGCCACCGATGTGAGCGGGGTTTGTAGTGTTAAAATGTTTACCGGTATAGTAGGCACCCTCACCGCGTATCACAAACCCGCCTTTTGTAGTGCTGAAGCTGCCGCCGAAGACACCGAGACGGTGATGTTCGGGACGCACGGTAAGACCGGTAACTTGATTCGTCTCGGGATCGACCGTTCTATAGACATGATTTGTCGGCAGCTCATCCCAGACGTATGCCGCTACAAGTTCGACGTCTGCTGCGCTTGCAAGCAGTGAATACCTGAATGCAAACTGACTGTTCTCCAACTTCTTCTCAACTTCGGCGTTTGAGTAGTCGTATTCCGCACCTTCAAGAAAATCGGGTTTTCGCGGAGCCCACCGTGATGTATCCGACGGCAGTAT
>PWTU01000436.1 GCA_003562775.1 Ignavibacteriales bacterium | reverse complement strand
CATCCACCGCAACTGCCCGGACATCATCTTCCGGGAATCCGGAATTCTTCTGTCTGAAGACAGTCCATTTTGTACCGTCGTATCGTGCAAGGCCATCTCCCCGTGTCCCGATCCATAATATCTCATTAGCATCGAACACGATTTCGTTCAGGGAATTCCCCGGGATACCTGTGGTTCGCGTATTGATACCAATCCACTCAGGTTGATTTGAAAGTGAACCTTGCGTAAGTACAAACATACCTATCGCTATTACCGGTAATAATAAAATTTTTCCATGATACATGATTATCACCCCGTATTAATAATTCTGCTGAACGTTCAATGCCTGAACTACATTCATTACATCCGGTATGCAAATATCGACAAAACATTCGATCGTGGCAGGACACCGGTTTAAACATTGAGATGCCGTTCCCATATGCATCGATTCCTGACAGACATTGGGCCAGCTTGTTGCACCACGACATATTAATACATTAACCGTCGGACCGGATCTGTCAATTGACATTCGTCCTGCTGCGGCACCGGCAGCCGAACCCAGCATTGCCTGTGCGAGACTCACCGGACCGGTCACGATAAACACAGGTGCATATGGTACTTTTCCGAAACCGGAAGCCATATCAATACTACTTGCCTGATCCTCGTTGAGATCGTGAAATGCTTTTGCAGCAGCAAGAATGCTGAACGAAGCTGCAGCATAAATATATACATCCTGTTCGTCACCCATTGTTTTTGCAAGCTCCTGCAACTCTTCAAATGTTCCGGTATGAGCATCGAGGAAGTTTCGGGCATTGGTAAATACGTCACCGGTTTCGCTTTCAAGCCAATCGATTAAGGAATATAAATTATCCGGCTTAATGTTAACCGCCGCAGTATCTTCGCTGCTATTCGCAAAAAATGAATGGGGAGCATGTTGGGGAGTAAAAGTCTCGCCACCCAATCGCCGTGCTGATATCACATAGTCATTATCGACCCATAGTATGGGATAATAATCTTCGTTGAAAATGACTGACATAACCGTTCCATCTGCGAGACTAATAATAAGATGTGTCGCCTCCATATACGACGACTCACTGTCTTCTGCAATTTTAGGGATCGAACTTTCTGAGTCCAGATTCAGGCCATACATATAACTTGAATGACCGTCGATATGATCAACGATAAACAACAACTCACTCTCGAGGTCCTCATTGACCGCCGCCATTGCATTAATCGTCTCAATGGAAAGCACAAAGGTGGTATCGACCGATGCAATTTCGATTGTCTCATCGATCGGTGTGCTGAAATGCATATCAGCTTTCACGTTATATACACCTGACTTCAAAATAATCGTATCGGGTGCGGTAAGAGATAGATTAACATAAGGAGCAATTAACTGAAGCTCTTTCTCCCTTATATCATCTTTTTCATCTTTCACAATAAACGTCACTTCATTCAACCGGTCAAGACCGATAGTCACCGTTGTATCGGAGGTAATGACCGTTTGGATTTCCCTGTTTTCATATCGTTCCTTTTCCACACGTATGTATATGAGATCAGTCTCAGCGGTTTTCATAGCTACGGGAATGTTGGCACTAACCGATTCGGCCGATAAGACCGGCAGATTGTGAGAAACCGTTCCTCCTATCTTTGTCAGCTTCACGGTCTGTGTTTCTGCCCCGTGCACAACGAGGAAATAAGTTCCCGTCGGAAGCGCCCCGAGGGCAAAATTTAAAGCGTGTGAACCGGGGTGTAGCAGGATATCGCGGGACAAAACCCGTTGTCCGAGAATGTTATACACTTCAGTTCGCAGACTTTGCGACTCGGGAATATCGAGGTTGACCCGTGTATTGTCATAAAACGGATTCGGATAATTTTCGCTTAATGAGAACGAAGCCGGGATATGCTGCCGATCATCAACCGAGGTAGATGAAAACTCGAGGACGGCATTGCCCTCGTTATCGGTATACGCTGTTTGGATAACCTGATTATTTCTGAGAACCGAGACGAGAGCGGATTCCAGGATTTCATCCGTATAACTGTCACTAACCGACACTGTTAATCGAACAGCATCGCCGTCCTGAGAGTAAAGTGATCCGGTAACCGATATAATCAGTAAAAACAGCAAAAGCGGAGAAAGCTTCATGATACCCTCTCTTCTAATATTGTTCATTCTTGAATGAATTTTTGATAAAACTAAAAAACGAATCAGGATGCACACAGAAGCACATCAGCAGGACTGATCCTGATATACTTATTTACAAGAAATCAGAGCTCTTTCGTTTTCCGGCAGGTAAAGCATTGCACGCAGCAGTAGAGCACTCTACACTACTACATTATTATATATGTTGGCGACAAGTCAAAACGGATATAATGTAATAAAATTTTCCATTATTTTAAGAATAATAATTTTTTACTTTTACTAAACGAGGTAGTTTCCATTCGGTAAATATAGGCACCGGAAGCAAGTCCGGTGGCATCCCACGAAATTGTATAAATTCCGGCCCCCAATTTCTCATTTATAAGGGTTTCAAACTCCTGACCGAGGGAATTGAAGATCTGCAGGGTTACAAATTCTCTAACGGGAATTTCGTATCCGATCGTGGTGACGGTATTAAACGGATTCGGGTAATTTTTGCTTACTTCAAATGATGCGGGTATTCCGGAAACCCTTTCAACGGCGGTCGGGAGAAAGGTAAGTGTTGAGATTCCCTCCGCATCGGTTTGACCGGTCTCCATCAGAGAACCACCGTGCAAGACAGAGACTTCGGTACCTTCGAGTGGATTATTAGTATAGCTGTCAAGTACAGAAACGTGCAGCATAAGCTGGTCCCGAGCGGTTGTTGTATAAATCGGACAGAAAGAGTTTAGAATGAGGAGAAAAACGGTCAAATTGAAAAGATACAGCATAATTCCTCCCTGGAATTACATCAATGTAAAACAGCAATGGCAATGAAAGATAAGATTTTTAAGGACATCGCACAACTACATAAAGATGTGGGTAGTTACGGGAATGGAAGGGTAAGATAAAGAATTAATTTCTCGTTTTCCCATTATATGTGATTTTTATATGTATGCGGAGTGCCTTTGGGAACAAGCGAAAACCCGCCTTTGCTCAATGTATCGATCTTATCCCCCACCTGCACGGTTATTTCACCTTCAAGGATATAATAAGTCTCATCCTGTTTATGATGGATGTGCAGAGGCGGACCTCCACCGGGTGGTGTCGTAAACTCGAATATATCATACGCTCCATTGGTTTCACTGCCCGGTGCTTTAAAGATTATCGTCTCTCCCATCTGGGTGAGGGCTTTAATTCCATTTTACCGAATCCCACCTTTTGAGTAATGTTATCCACCTCTTCTTTCGAATACGTTTTACCTCCGTTTTGGTGCAGCAAATTGAGAGCCATTTTGTAAATCATATTTTACTCCACTGTTACAACGAGCAGCTCCGGAAATGCCAGCCCGCTTACCTCCAATAGTGTGCTGGCATGACGCGGTTCGTTCTGTCCCATCTTAAAGACAACTTTTTGCCCCCGGGTTTCGAGGACTTTTTCTTCGATCATAATATTTTCCTAATTAGGACACAGATGACACTGATTAAACAGATTAACACAGATAAAAATAAACTCATAATAATCAGCGCAAATCTGTCGTATCAGTGTTGTCAGCGTTCTATTTCTCTATCTCAACGCCAACCTAACCTTAACACTCGTCTCCTCTTCCGTCTTCACCTCGACTTCCTTCGAAAAAGTATACGGATCTTCATATCGATATTGAACCACCTCTCCACTCGATACAACAGTATCATCGATATTCACACCGCCATGCCATATTTTTAATGTATATTCACTCGGAGGAATATTTTCGATTGTAAAAGAACCATCCTCCGCTGTAACGGTGTAATACGGGTGTTCCTTCACCACAATAAACGCACTCATCCACGGGTGTGCCGCATCGCATACGGTATGGTATATTCCCGGGCGTTCAAATGCTGCAGGACGGATTGAAGTCCGCTGACCTTTTATTGGCTGAGCGATATTAAATATTGTTCGTCCATCTTTAGTATGATACGCCCTGACATTGTGCAAAATATCGTCACTGTTGACTATCTCAAGTTTTCCGCCAAACGGAAGAAGAACGACATGCGGTGTAAATTGGCAATCCTTCTGATCGAGAACGACACTTTCATCACGATTTAATCTTTTTCCCTTTTCCACATCTTTTAAATACACCACTGCATTTTTCAAACCGTTGTTTTTCCCGACGGATAGCCGCGGAGACGGGGTGGATGAACCGCAATGTTGAACATCTTTATTTACTTCCAGCATTTCTATCTGAGGAGCATCATCTTTTATACTAACCTGTCCCGTTATGGTGCCTCCGTTCGTTACCTCTAT
>PWTU01000063.1 GCA_003562775.1 Ignavibacteriales bacterium | reverse complement strand
TGCGGCAGGATCCCGACATTATCGTCATCGGTGAGATGCGCGATCCCGATACGATTATGACCGCGCTTGAAATTACCGATTCGGGTCATAAAGTGTTTTCAACGCTGCACACAAGCTCGGCGGTCGAAAGCATCGATAGAATACTCGGTGAGATGGACCCGATCGACAAAGAGCGGACGCGATTACGGCTTGCGGACGTTCTCAAAGTTATTGTTTCACAAAAACTGATTCCGAGTTTGGATGGGAAACGTGTTTTAGCGAAGGAGGTGCTCGTGTGTACCCCGTCGGTGCGTGCGGCGATAAAGAATAATAACCTCACCGAGATATATCAGATGTTGTCCGAAAGTAACGATATCGGTATGATCACGCTTGAGCAGGACCTGAGACGCTTATACCATCAAAAGAGAATTTCACTCGAAACGGCAATAAATTTTGCAAACAACAAGCGGCGGTTGCAGCAATTGTTGCAGATGAAACAATCGATTTATTAGCGTGGCGCATGGCGCAGAGAGCATGGCGCATAGGGCATAGAGCATAGAGCATAGAGCGTAGGGTCTAAAAAACTATACGCTATGCGCCATGCGCTCTGCACTCTGCGAATTTAAATAAATACTCGTAGAATATACGGAGAGACAAACTAATTATGTCAGTAATTTCCTCAAAGGGAACGCATGCAGTCGGCTTATTTGTAGACGGGTTTGATCTTAAATATGTGTGTTTGAAAAAAGCAAAGAACGGCATTCAGTTGGTGGATTACAAGACCGTGCGTCTTGCAACAAAACTGGATGAAGTCCATTATACGCAAGCGAAGACAGAAGAAATTTCGTTCGATTCTATTGAATCTTCTTCATTCGACCTTGAAAGTGAACCGGCCGGGCAGATCGGCGATCCGACAAGCGAAGAGAAATTTTCCATCAAGAATGAAACGATCATACGGGAACTATTAGCCGATCTGAACGGGGTAAAATATACGCTCTCCTATGCCGTCACCGAGCCGTCGATCGATTACCAGATACTGGAAACGGATTTCGGGTTGAAGGGGAATAAATTAAAGGAACGTGTACTGGAAGAGTTGGGAAATGTTCGTTCGATCGTTCCCAATCCCGATGCGCTTTCGATTCTCGAAACCGGTACGGGGAGCTTGATCTGCATCGTTCGGGAAGACGGTTTATCGCTGGCAAATCTGATATCCGATGCGGTAACTTCCGTGGGGGAGCGCCCGCCGCGGATTTCTTTAATCGATGCGGCCGAAGTCGCTTTGATGAATGCCCTGCGATTGAATTACCGTTTTGAAAATGAGGAACATACATTAATCGTCTATGTCGCGCAGGATTTTACCCGTTTGATTTATATGCGCGGCAATGAATACCAGCATTTCGCGCCGGTTATTGCAGAGGGAATCGAATCGAGTAATTTAAAGCAGACAATCTATTCGCGCGCTTCCCTTGAACAACATAATATCGGTATTCATCACCTCGACCGGATTATACTGGCGGGCGATGCTCATCGCCTGCAACTGGATGAGTTCCTCGATGAAAAGTTTGCCGTGACCGAGGTCGGGTACATGAAATACGACAATCTCGATACAAGCGCGTTTTCAAGTGCGAACGTCGAAGAACTCTCGGAATTTGCCGTACCGATTGCAACTGCCTGGAAAAATCTGGCTACAAAAAATCCGGCAGTATATCCGGGCAATCTGATCCCGGCTCATCTTGTTGCAGAGCAGAATATTTTTAAGCTCAAATGGCACGGTTACGCTTTGCTCGCAGCTATTTTTCTTATTACAGTCTTTTTTGCAGCACAGATTCCGGTGCAGCAGAGAGAGATAAATCAGTTGGCGCAGGAGGTTAGTTTTAAAGAGACCCAGGTGCTTGAAGTTGACCTGCTTGAAGCATCGGTTGCACAGGTTGGGAATGAAATAAACAAACTTCAATCTGCGCTTAATCTGTATGAGCAGCTTGTTCCCGGATATAATCGCTGGAGCAGAAACCTGACGCACCTCAGTACCGGTGTGGATGACCTTAACTCTCTCTGGATACTTGATGTCCGGTCACACGGTGACAACGGAAGGGGCCTGGAAATTAACGGCTACTCGGTTTATCGATCGCGTATTCCCCGATTTGCAAATCTGTTTGATAATGCGATTTTACAGGAAGTGCTCGTTCAGGAAATCCGCGGCCGTATTGTATACCGATTCAAAGTAATTGTGAATGATACGAATGGACAAGCGAATGACGGGAATTGAGACAAATGAAAAAAATAATTTTTAATAAAAGGGAGTATTACCTTTGCCATACGCCTTAAGAAATAGTGTTGTCCTGATTGTTATACTGGCGATCGTTGTCGGTATCGGCGGATATATATGGATGATTCGACAACCGGCAAAGATAGAGGAGAAAGAACAGCGTATCGCCGAATTGGACGAAGAGATTGCGCGAATCCCCGCACTTATTACCAACTATAACAGGTTGGTCGAAGAACTTGAAGATCAACGGCGGAGATGGGAAGGGCGGACGAAGGATATACCCCGCACGGATTTAACCGGCGAAACGTACGATTATTTTAACCGGTCGATTGACCGGAGCGGCGGATTCGTTAAGCTGGATATGATTTATCAAGGCAAAACCGAACATGACCGGTACGGGTATAATACCTATCACCTTCGTGGTGAGGCGCCGTTTCCGGTGTTTTATAATTTCCTCTGGTATCTTGAAAACGGGCGACGGCTCTACCGGCTGCATCAGGTAAATCTACGGGGTGTTGAAACGTATGACGACGACACCGGAATGCCGCAACTGTTGGTAACGTTCGATATGCAGTTGCGCGGATATTTCACAAACGTTGAGGAATTATTTTCCTCGACGGGTCGCAGGCCGGTGCGTCCGAATGGACTTCGCTATAATCCCTTCCAACCGTTGATCCTGTCGGACATACCGCCAAACATTCACGGTTTGATTGAATCGGAACGATCCGAATTGCGCGCAGTGCTTCCCGATAGAGCAATCTTAGTCGATCACGAAGGTGAAGTACAAACGGTTCGCGTCGGCGATGAAGTGTATCTCGGGTTTGTAACAAAGATCGTTCCCGAAGAGGGTATGGTCGAGTTCATGCTCAACAAGGGAGGAATTATTGAAAGATTTAATTTATATATTCGACAAAATGATAATAATAATGGTCGGTAAAGGAGTTTCAACTATGCATAGAAAACAACAATATGCCCGGATTGGTTTGATGATCCTGCTTCTTGCCGGAGTGGCGGGAGTCGATACCGTAGACGGGCAAACGTGGCAGGAACGGCGGGAGGTGCGCGAGTATACTTCTCCGGAAGCTATCGTATCAATGGACCGTAACTTTACGTTTGATCGGGCGATCGAAGCGCTTAACGAGTTGAGCAAAAAATTTACCGGTAAAATTATTATCGATCCCGGGGAAAGAACGAAGGAGATCGGCATCCACATAGAATCGATGCACTGGCGGGATGCATTCGAGCGGATACTTCGTCACAATGATTTATGGTACGATGAACGCGCGAATCATTTTATGATAAAAGTGCCGGCCGAGGTGGCGGTACGTGAAGTCGATGTCCCGGTCGATCCCGACCGGCCGACACTGAAAACCCGTGAGGTTAATATATCGGCGGTATTCTTCGAGGTAAGTCATAGCAAGCTGCGCGAATCGGGAATCAGGTGGGATTTTCTCAGACCCGACAAATTCGGTGAGATAGGGGCGGATTTGGCGACACGGCGTCCCACTCTTCCCTCCCCGCAGCTCGGAATTATTGAAAGGGAAGGACGGGGGCTAACGATAGATGTGAAGCCGGACTGGAGCTTTGCCAACTTGCATGCGATTATTCAGTTATTTGAATCGACGGATATTGGTGAAGTCATTGCAAGTCCGGAAGTAACGGTGAGGTCGGGCCAAACGGGAAGTATACAGGTCGGTGAAGATATTTCGATTAAACAAAGAGACTTTGCCGGAAACATTATAGATCAATTTATCAGTACGGGTACTATTATCAATGTCATTCCAGAAGTTTATGTTGAAGACGGTATTCCGTTTATATCGCTCGACATTTCGGCGGAGCGTTCGACGGGGACGCCGGGAGAAATAAGCACTATAATTTCGAAGGCGGAGGCGGAAACCCGCGTTTTATTGCTTGACGGTGAAGAGACCGTGATAGGCGGACTGTATGTTACCGAAGAACGGGTGCTGCGCGAGGGTGTGCCGTTGTTAAAAGATCTTCCGTGGTGGTTTTTCGGATTACGATATCTGTTTGGATATAATAGAATACAAAAAGATACACAGGAGTTGATCATTTTATTACGGGCGAGTCTCGTTCCTACATTGGAAGAACGTATCGCTACGAAGCGGGAACAGAATTTAATACAGGAGCG
>PWTU01000060.1 GCA_003562775.1 Ignavibacteriales bacterium | reverse complement strand
ATCACTGCGCGCGAAGATAATGCACACCGCTTATCAGATCCGGAGTTATTAGATAGATCAACATCACTCAAACGCGTTCTCTTTTCGTTTGATTCAGATTTATTGCAAGAAGCTGTTTATCGCCAACAAAAAGGTATTGAGTTCTTCGGTGTGATTTATTCTCATCCTATGCGGATAACCATAGGGCAATGTATTGTAGATATAGAGATTATTGCATCAGCCGGTGTAGAAGATGATATATTAAATCAAATAATTTATCTGCCATTGTAATTTTATTGCTTCAGTAAATCTTACGGTATTTATTTTCTACCGACCACAATCGACACCACCCCGAACGTCAGTTGATGTACCGCGTCGATCGTGAACCCCGCACTTCGCATCTCATCTTCGAATTGTTCTATTTCGGGGAAACCGCGAATTGATTCCGGAAGATAGCGGTAGGCGAAGTCACTGCCTGAGATGATTTTGCCGACGCGCGGTATAACGTTTTTTGAGTACCATTTGTACATATTACCGCGCACCCCTGTCTGGCGGGGGAAGAATTCAAGTATGGCGAGCCGTCCCGCCGGAGCAATGATTCGATGGATTTCTTTCATTGCTTCGACGCGGGGACGCATGTTCCGGATGCCGAATCCTATCGTTACGGCATCGAAGGTTTTTGTTTTAAACGGCAGACGAAACGCATCCCCTCTGACAAGGAGTGAGGGCATTTCCAGTCCATTCAATTTTTTCCGGGCAAAATTAAGCATTTGACCCGAACGGTCGCAGCCGACGCCGATTATGTTATTTGTGCGAAGAAACTCTTTCAATATATCGCCGCTGCCTGTTGCAAGATCGAGTAGTTTTTGTCCCGGTTGAAGGTTTAGAACCCGGTATAGTCTTTTCCGCCATCGTGTATCGATTCCGAAACTAAGCACCCGGTTGAGCAGATCGTACCGGTGCGCGATCGAATCGAACATATACTCAATCGTGCGGGCATCTTCTATCGAATTTCTTTCAGACATATCAATAAGATAGAGAAGCGGGGCGTTATAAACAACAAGACGCAAATATTTTGTTTTTATTGCATTTTTATGAATAAAATAATACATTTCATCATATATGAAATTCATAACATTCATCATTTTTTTAATTGCTTCCGGGCATCTTCTTTCCGTGCAGGAAGGGATGAAATTCATCGTCGCCGAACGCACTGACGGAAATATTATAATCGACGGTTTATTGGATGATCGTGCATGGCGGCAAGCGATACCGGTCGATGATTTCGTTCAATACGATCCCGATGAAGGTGCGCCGCCGACCGAACGCACGAGTGTGTTTGTTATGTACGACGATAACGCACTTTATATCGGTGCAATTTTATATGACTCAAGCCCGGAGGGAATTGTCGGTCAGTTGTCGCGACGGGACCGATACACTCACGCCGATCGATTTGAAGTATTGATCGACAGTAATAACGACAGAGTGACTGCATACCGTTTTGCTGTAAATGTTTCGAATGTACAGGAAGACGGCATCTACAGCCACGACGGCGCCCGGTATGACGGTGACTGGGAGGCGGTATGGGAATCATCGACGGCGCGCATCGACAGCGGCTGGAGCGTTGAAATGCGTATCCCTTTTACCGCACTCAGATTCGATAAATCCGACGGTGAGCATCTGTGGGGCGTTAACTTCCGGCGTTTTATTGCCCGTAAAAATGAAGAGATACAATGGATTGTTGTACCGCGTGAGGAAACAGGACCGCGCTCTCAATTTCTGGTTTCGCGGTTTGGCATAATGCGCGGTCTGGAGAATATCAACCCGCCGCTCCATATAGAAATATTGCCGTATGTTGTTTCACAGGGAAGACGGCAATCGGATCAATTACCGCAGGTTTCCGAGCGTGATATTAGCGGTAATATCGGGGTTGATATGAAGTTCGGATTGGCGACCAACACAATGCTCGATCTTGCGATCAATCCGGATTTCGGCCAGGTAGAGATCGATCAATCGATTATAAATCTTACCGCTTTCGAAACGTTTTATCCGGAGAAGCGGCCGTTTTTTCTCGAAGGAGCCGATTTGTTCAGGTTCGGTTCGACGTACGACGGCAGGCAGATGCGTCTGTTTTATTCCCGGAGGATCGGGAGACGTCCGGCGAGACCGCGTCTTGAATCGGGCCAGCGTTTTATTGAAATGCCGCAGGCAACGACTATCCTCGGCGCCGCAAAACTTACAAGCCGCACAACCGGCGGTCTGTCCGTCGGTGCGCTAAGCGCTTTAACCGGACAGGAAGATGCATTGATCGGGACGGCCGACGGCGGGCGTCTGCGCAGACAGGTTGAGCCGCGAGGGTCTTACAACGTGCTCCGGATGAAGCAGGAAATACTGGATAATTCTGCCATCGGTGTTATGGCTACTGGCGTTATACGCGACGGGATGGAAACGGCGGTGAGCGGCGGTATGGATTGGAATCTCCGGTTTAGAGGGAATGAGTACGTCGTCGATGGTTTCATTGCCGGTACACGAACAGCGCGCAACGGAAATCCGTTAGAGGGGTGGGCGGGCAGATTGTATGCGGCGAAACCGAGCGGACGGCATTGGCTCGCCAGTGCAAACTATGAATATTTTTCCCGTGATTTCGACCCGAACGACATCGGGTTCAGACAGCGCGCTGATTATCACGGTACCTGGGCGGATGTATATTATAAAAATGATTACGCTTCGGGAATCTACCGGAGATATTGGTCACGACTTGCCGCCGAACTGCGCTGGAATATCGACGGCAAACCGATCAAACAGGATTCGCAGATTTCTCTCTTCTCGGAATACACGAACTTCTGGGGGTCATACATCAGTTATCAGTATAATTTTTCGTCCTACGACGATTTCGAAACCCGCGGTCTGGAATTGTATAAACGGCCGCATTATCATAAATTAGACGGGTGGATTCGCACCGATGCGCGTAATCCGATAGTGATATATCCGCGATTCGATATACGGTGGGCGGATTACGGAATGTTCGATACGTATTTTGTACTCGATTTCGATGTAAGACCGTCGCCGTCGGTCGAAATAAGTCCCGCCGTCGGCTGGTTCCGGAGTAAGGGATATGAGGCATGGTTTGATAACATTGTTGACGACGAACTCGGGCGTATCAGTTTGTTCGGCGACCGGGATGTGGATCAAATCGATATCTCGCTGCGCGGCATTGTCACGCTTCATTCGCGATTGTCCATTCAGTTCTTTACCCAGGTGTTGCTTTCGAAAGTATGGTACAGGAACACGCGCTACCTTGCGGCGCCCGACGATTTGCGCCCGTACGATTATGATGAAGATCATCCGATGTATTACGATCCGGATTTTAATTACCAGGGGTTTAATGCAAACATCATTATGCGCTGGGAATTCAGACCCGGCAGCACCGTCTATGTTGTCTGGACGCAGGAACGGTACGGGTTTCTTGAATCTCACCGGGATGTCTTCAGGACGCCAATGGATAATGTTTTCCTGATCAAGTTTAATTATTGGTTTAGTGTGTAGTGGGTTGTAAGTTTGATGATTTATATGTATCATTAAATTACGAGGTGAAGAGGTATCCATTATCAGTTGGGAGGGGGTTTTATGAAAAATAGTGTATTAGCGGCTTTCGTGTTCGGGTTATTTTTTTCATCTTGCGTTGTTGATGCACCGAATAATGATTTTCCTGAGTGGGAAGATTGGTACAGCACCCCACCGAGCATCTCTATAGAGTTAGAAGTCCCCGAAATAATTTCCGGATCGGAATTCTTGCATTACCGCATTAATCTCACCAATATTTCCGACAAAGTCGTTTCGGTCTGGGCAGGCAAATCGTTCAGTAGAAATCTTGAATTCGATCTGGCGGTGGTTAACGCCGAAGGTAAAATGGTGTGGGTCCGATTTCCGAGAGATGCGGTTTATATATTACGAATGTATGGTGTGACTCTCGAACCGGCGGAGAGCTATACTATGGATGGAAGCTGGAACCTGAGAGATATCCACGGACGGCCGATTCCCACCGGAATTTATACCCTATATGGGGGTCTCCATTTTGTTGAATTGCATGTCGACGGTGAACGGACTCACGAATATGATGCACCGGTTGGAAGCGAATCGTATACGGTAGAAGTTATACGATAAAGTTGATTCACAACAGATTAAACGGGTTAAACAGATATCCGTATAATCCGCTGTTAATTTTCATGCAACATTCGGCGAGGTGAATAGAATGGCCGTATGTATTCTTTTTGAACTTATCCACATTTAATTGCGATATATAATTTTAATTTAATTCGTATATATCTTGACTATTAAAAATATTCTACCTATTTTTAATTCGCTACTTTGAGAAAGAGAGGATAATTACAAGGTATATATTATTTATCAATTTATCTCTTCTCTTCTCTTCTCTTCTCTTCTCTTCT
>PWTU01000513.1 GCA_003562775.1 Ignavibacteriales bacterium | reverse complement strand
TTTATAGTGTCGGTTCAACTGCCGCTGCGTCGATTTCTACTCGCGCCACTTCCAAGCCGGAACGGCGAACGTTTGTTATTGCCGTCGAAATTGCATCCTCAAGTGAGGCTGCCTCTCGATGAAAATCTAATGTGAGAATACCTTCGCATGTACCGGGTGTCGCATCGTCACATCCTGCAGAGTACAAAGCATCCGCCAAGCTCTCTGTGAGCTCGGTGGTTTCTGACACTACTAGAGTAAAATGGTACTTATTCATACTTGCCTCTCTTTCAATCTTATCTTTGATGCGGACAGCGATCAACAGCTCTGCAAATGTCGTTGGCATGATCCTCGGGACTTCGAGGCGTAGAATATACCGCTCTCCGGCAACCCGACCGGTCATGTTGCGGACAGAAGAGCAGACCCCACGTGTGAGATCTAGATCCTGATATCCGCAATGTCCAGCCTGCTTTCACCGCATATACGATTGCTTCTCGAATGTGCTTATTTGGATGGTCGGGCATATCCTCTCTAATTATTTTTTATTTGCCGCATCCTTTTCGAACAATATAATTATTGATTATGTTAGTCTAAAAAAAAAATCTCACTTTTTCAAATTTTTTAATTCATTTTCTCCTATTTTTGTATGTTTATTTTCTATGGGAGGGTTTTTTGAATCTGTCAAATTCCGGCATAGAGTTAATAATTTCTGTTGTTCTTCAAGAAGCGTAATAGCGCTTCGATATTATATCATCTCAATCAAATAAAATTCGTCCCATTGTTTATAAAAGCTACGGCCGCTTGAGATCCGGCCAGATCGCCCGTAATTCCACCTTCGGCCGTCTACATACATAGATTGGAACATTCTGTTCCTCTGATACGGCAAATTCGTGAGTTACCTGCGTCTTTAGTTGTATTTGTTCATATAGATGTTCAAGCAGTGACGAAGACACCCCGACGGCAATGGCGATTTCTGCCGGATTGTCTCCCGGTCCCCATCCGTGATAACTGCTGACATAACTGATTGCCTTCGGTAAACTGTAACGCTTCCCGAAGAGGTCTATAGCCCCTGCTCTGCCGTAGTTACCGGCGATGATGACCGTTCTCGAACGTTCTTCCGGCATCAACTCAAAATAGAGACGGGCAACCTCCTCTACCTGTTGTTCCCATCCGAACATATCGGCAAAATCCTGTGGAATTCTTTCATATTCCCCTCTGTTATTTTTCGTGGTTTCTTTAAGTCCGGCAACCTGAATGTATCGTTCAAGCGTATCGGGCGGCAGGACCGGTATGCCGATTGGGAGGAGATACAGACCACCGAGTATCGATACCGTTATGATTGTGGTTTTTGCAGCAAGTCGTTTTCCCCTCCCCATAAGAGATTCAAAAAGTACCGCACCCCCTGCGATGAGAACCGGGTACATGGGACCTAAATAGTAAGGTTTTCCGCCGATAATCAAGAAGATGAGAAGAACAGCGACATAACACAGCGAAAATATCCGGAATCGGTTTCCGTTTTTATGAATCATAAAGTAATACAACCCACCGATCCACACTGGCATTGTCAACGGATGGAGCATTACTATCTGTCCGAGTAAAAAATCGGAAACACCGATTACTTCAAACTGTGTTCTGCTGATGTATTCAATGTGGGTAAAGAGCGGCCAGTCGTTTACAACCTGTCCGATGATACCCGGCAACCCCAAAACCAATCCGATCAATCCGGCGATCCACGGCTCCTTACGATAGAAAAGATATCGGCGGGATGTGAGCAGTAATCCTGCCGCTACACCGGAAGCGAAAATGAGAATGGTAAATTTGTTGAGTAACCCTATTCCTAAAACGATACCCAGAAGATACCACGACCATGCAGTATCCCGATTGATAATAAACACGACGAGATAACAGGCGATAGTCAATAACAATTGTTCGAACACCACCGGTTGAAAGAGTGTGGCCGACCGGAGAAAAAGAGGAGCGATGAGGATTGCCGTCCCGGTGAGTGTCTGGGCGAACCGTCCTCCTCCCAATTCACGCACCGTTAATCCTGCAACAAGAATGATTGCGCCGCCCGATAATGCCGGCAGTAAGCGTGTTGCGAAGAGGGAGTCTCCTAACAGCAATTGTTTAAGATAACCGATGATTGCGATCAAGGGAGGGAATTCATTGCGGAAGATAGTTAGGCGTTCACTAACGGCTAAATACAACAGTTCATCCCGGTGGAACCCGTAGTTCGTAATGGTGAACAGATGTATGGAGATTTTTACAACTACCAATACAATAGCAACGAATAATGCAGATTTATAAAGGTCTGAATTTCTTGATATATATGTTCTAAGGAATGTAAACATATATTTATAATACGAAAATATTGAGTTGATGTTACAAAAAATATAAGTGACGACCTACGCTGAAGCAAGCAGTTTTGCCCCATAGTTATACGTTGTGCCTGCCCCGTGTTTTATGCGGGGGCTGCTCACGTGGGGGGCTGCTCACGTGGGGTTCTTGACAAAGGTTAACAAATATGTTAACTTATAATGTGCGAACAATTGAATTCTATCGAACAGAAACAGGAAAAAGTCCGGTAGAGGAATTTCTCGACTCTCTACCCGATAAACACGCCCGGAAAGTGACCTGGGTTTTACGATTAGTAGAGAGACTGGATTTCGTTCCAAAACAATATTTAAAAAAAATAATTGAATTAACCAAAAGACGGTGTAAGGACTATATACAGAGGAGAACGAAAAAATGAGTGATGTAGAACGATATATCGAAAAACGTAAAAAACGAAGCCCAGGGTTTGCCGAGAACTTTGAATCGGGATATGATGCCTTTGAATTTAGCGTAATGCTTCGCCGGGCAAGAGAAGAAGCAGGAGTTACCCAGGAAGCCATAGCGAAGAAACTTCGAACAAAAAAATCGGCTATATCCCGAATAGAAAATAACGCTGAAGACATTCGCTTATCTACTCTCAACAAATATGCGAAAGCATTGGGTAAAAAACTCAAAGTTCATATTACTGATTGACACCTCATTACTGCCGCTGCTGTTTAGCGTAGGTGGGTGAGCTGTTGTTACGTCTAGTTAAGCGCTGTTATGTTTATCAATTGCTAATTTTATCGTATTAAGTATTTCTTCAATGTTGTCACTACTGTCTATAACAACGGCAGCACAAGGTCCGTTATAAAATTTTTGTATACCATCTGATAAATGTTTTACCCTATGATATTTTACATTATTTTTTATTTCCTCTTCGGGTAACATCAATACAATACTCATTTTCTTTTCCGAATTTGGATATATGCTATATTACGGGTGGTACGTATTGATATATAATATTTTTGTGGATTAAATATTACCTCAGATTTATACGACAATAATGATGTTTTTATCTTGTTATATATTGATTTTACTGTATCATTAACACCTTCTAAATGATATTCTTCTGTATATGTTCGTTGTGTAACTGGAATTTCTGAATCAAAAGTTTTCACTTCTGCTAATTCTAAATTCTCAAATTCTGGACTCACACTAAAAATATTCTCTTTTGCGTTATGGAACTTTTTAACTATCATCAAACGAACCATTTTTCCCCAAGTATCAGCATAAGTATCAATTATTTCCGGAAGTTCTTCTTTCTCATCGTCTATTATGAGTAGAATATTCTGACTATTTTCTATTGTATCCTTTATAGTTTTATATATCTCGCGTTCACCTAAATATTTCTTGAATTCTTTTTTTAGGTCAGGTGAATTGTTGATTATTGAAAATATTTTCTCTACAAGTTCAGATTGACTTTTATCATTCTTGTAAAAAGCAAAAAATTTAGTTATTTGCGGGAAAATATGTTTGAAAAAATCGTGTTTGTAAAGTTCAACTTCAACGAGATAAAACTCAGGGCTTTCTCGGTCGGAAAAGTCAAATAAAAACCCATCTGGAATCGTTCCTCCAATGGCTTTTTTGCTTCAACTTTCTTTTTTGTGTCAATCATAACACTATCACGTCCGAATAATAATTTAGAACGGTCAATTATATCATTTTCAAATTCGGATTCGTCTTCGTACACATACTCTTGAAATATCTCATTATCTCTGTATAGTAACATTAGAATTCTCCGCTTATTTGAATATAATGGCACTTAACGATCACGTAAAAACGAACTTCGTTTTATTTACAATTAAGCCCGGTATTCAAAATATTTCGTATAGCTGACCTTATAGATTTATAGTTTTTAAAAATCATTCCTGTACTGCAATCCGGTGGTAGAATCTCCGGTTTCTGAATCTATCATAATTTTTCATAAGAGATCACATGTCGCCCCAGTTAAATGGCTCTCAGGTGAGAAACGGTGATACTTATTTCTCACCATTACATCTGGCTGCGTCCGTTTAACGATTCGACTTCTCTATAGACGCATTGGTTCTACACGATACCTATAAAAAATACAAG
>PWTU01000284.1 GCA_003562775.1 Ignavibacteriales bacterium | reverse complement strand
ACAAATGCCGGAACGTCCCGCCTGTCTGCGATACGTTTTCGCAACGCTCTAAGCCGGTCGAATAATACGCGATCGTAATCCTGTTCACCCCGCACCTTCATTGCTTCATCGATCTTCACGGGCTTCGTCAAATTGATCGTAGACCGGTTTTTCAGCACTTCTATTCCCTCAGGAGATACCTGTACGACTGTGAATCCATTTTTATCCAGTTGCTGCAGCAGTCCCTGCCGCAGCAACTCTCTCCCTATTTTCAGCCATTCGTCCCGGCTGCGTTCTTTTCCTATTCCGTATGTCGATAGCTCTTTATGGTTCCACCGGCGTATTTTTTCGGTATCGCCTCCCGTCAAAACTTCGGTTATATATCGCAGACCGACGTTGAAACCGTTTTTCTCATATATTCGATATACACACGAAAGGAATTTTTGTGCCTCCACCGTACCGTCGTATTTTTCACGCGGGAGCTGGCAGTTATCACATCCATCGCAATTGGATTTGGTATACTTCTCACCAAAATATTCGAGTAAAAGTTTACGGCGGCATTCACTGCTTTCTGCATAATCAACCATCTTCCGGAGTTGTGCTTCCGCAACACGGCGTTCGTGAGGATTTTCTTTCCCGTCAATAAAGTACATCTGTTTCACGATGTCGCCGCCGCCGAATAACAATAAACAATCGGATGGAAGTCCGTCTCTTCCCGCGCGACCGGTTTCCTGATAATAGCCCTCTATGTTTTTCGGAAGGTCGTAATGCACTACGAAACGGATGTTCGATTTGTTAATCCCCATTCCGAAAGCGATCGTTGCGCAGATGATGCGAATATCATCGCGTAAAAATAATTCCTGATTACGGGTTCGTTCAACCGTTTCCATCCCCGCGTGATACGGTGCGGCTGAAAATCCGTCGGCGACCAGTTTTTCAGCTACACTCTCGGTCGTTTTTCGGCTCTGGCAGTACACTATACCGCTTTCATCTCTTCGTTGATCGAGGAATGTTAAAAGTTGTTGATATGCATCGGATTTAGGAAGAACCCGGTAACTAAGATTGGGCCTGTTAAAACTTGCGATGTAACTTTCTGCATTCCGCAGTTGCAAATGTTTGTGAATATCTTCCCGCACCCGTTTTGTTGCCGTTGCGGTTAATGCCATAATCGGAACTGCAGGCATTAACTTTCTAAGTTTTACAAGCTGTCTGTATTCCGGTCGAAAATCGTGTCCCCACTCGCTGATGCAATGCGCTTCATCGATAGCGATAAGGTTAACATTCCAGTTTTTGATCGATTTAAGAAAATGAGAAAGCAGCGCGCGCTCCGGCGCAACGTACAACAATTTATATTTATTTCTTTCTAATCCGTCTATGCGCCGGCGGGATTCATCCGGTGTAAGAGATGAATTCAGATACGTTGCATCTATACCGTTCGTCTGCAAAGCATCGACCTGATCTTTCATTAACGCAATTAACGGTGAGATCACCACGGTGAGTCCCGGCCGGACAAGGGCTGCCAGTTGAAAACAGAGCGACTTTCCGCCGCCGGTCGGAAGCAGGACGAATACATCCTTACCATCAAGCGAGTCACGAATGATTTCCTCTTGCAGCGGTCGAAACGATGTAAAACCGAAGTACCGCTTCAGTAACGGCAATAACGACGACTGTTCAATATGCATGGAAATTTGTTTTGTTTATGAACCGGAACGTTTTAATATAAAATATTTAAGGAAATGTGCAAATATTTATTTATGAGTTACATGTTTGACAATATCTGAAATTGGAGAAATTTATTACGTATCGCTATAGTGCCCTAAGTTCATCTTACTGTCAATTAAATTGTTAACTATGTAACCGGATCATACGTATTCGATGATCTTCAATAACTGAAAAATGACCTTTCCAATCTGAACGCATAGAAATAACTTCTACCGCTTTTTTTGCCACATACGAAGAGCTTGGAGTAGATATTCTAAACAAAATAATTCCATGAATCGCAGGCAGTCGTAATCGGAATGCAAGCTCCCCGAAATCCTTGTCAAAAGTAACAAGCACCCGTGATTCTTGTTGGGCGCGGTTAAGGACTTCACTATCAATTATCCCCGGAGATTCTTCCCGAATCCAAAGAATATCATACCCTACATTACGCAAAGCGCGAACTGCATCACCTGGAAAATTTTCATTTGCCAGGATTCTCACTATTTACCCTCCGATGAAGATAGAAGATATATTTTCTCTTCATTCAAGCGCTCACTAGCATATTGAAGACATGCTTGAATATCTTCCTCTGTTATATCGGGATAATTGCGCATGATTTCGGCTTTCTCCCATCCCTGAGCAAGGAGATTTATTATAAAATCAACAGACAGTCGTGTCCCTTTTATGACAGGTTTTCCCATAAGAATTTGAGGATCAATAATAATTCTTTTTTGCCAATTTTCCATACGATTTACTCCAGACAATGAATCACTTAGTAACAAATTAACAAAACTCTATTATTAATTCCACCACTTACAGCGGGAATTATATATATTTCATCTACATCATTCAGCTGCGTATGTAATTCTCCTGTATATTTAATATTTTCCTCTCCGGCAAATATATTTACATGCTGCCGCACCTTTCCCTGCTCGGTCATTATCCTGTCTTTCATTCCGGGATAGCGTTGCCATAATAAATCGAGTGCATCACCGACGGTAGCCGGGTTCACATTTATGACAACATCTGTCTGTCCATCGGTAAATTCTCTTAACGGACCCGGGATTATAAATGTTATAGACATTTATTTTCCATTCACAACCGATACTTTTAAACACGTAACAGGAGGTAAATCATCAATTATCAATTTCCATGAATTACCATTATTTGCAGAACCATACACCTTACCGCCGCGAGTCCCGAAATAAACACCTGCCGGATCCAGTGTATCGGCATCCATACCGTCTCTCAGAATGGTTTCGTAAGCTCCTTTCTGCGGCAACCCGCGCGTGAGTGGTTTCCATGTTTTCCCGGCATCCCGTGTCCGATAAACGCGGAGTTTTGCTTCCGGAACACAACGCATTTCGTAATCCAACGGGATGATGTAAAACGTATCCGGATCGTTCGGATGCGACACGATAGGGAATCCAAAATCGGAAGGGACTCCGTTCGCCATATCCTTCCATGATTTACCCCCGTCAATACTCCGGAATAGTCCGCCGTGATTTTGAAGAAACAACCGGTCGGGTTGTGATGGATGCATTGCAACCTTATGAACACACTGACCAAACTCGGGATATTTATCGGGAAGGAACTCCGCACTTATTCCTTTATTGACGGCGCGCCATGTTTGTCCGCCGTCGTCGGTTCTGTAAACACCGCCGGTTGAAATTGCAACATACATTTTGTTACGATCTGTGGGGTGCAGTAAAATCGTATGCAGGCACAAACCTCCGCCGCCCGGTTCCCATTTCGGACGGTGAGGATGATCATGCAGTCCACGTACAAGCGACCATGTTTCACCGGCATCTGATGATTTAAACAATGACGCCGGCTCGACGCCGCAGTACAATACATCCGGTTCATCGTCGCGACCGGGCTCGATTTGCCAGATCTGTGTCAGAGCTAACCCGGTGTCTTCGGGAAATTTTACATTTCCCGTTTCAGGAACGGACCAGTTCATCCCGAAGTCGTCGCTATGTGAAAGTACCGTACCGTAAAACCAGCTTTGCGGCGCAGCCCAGATGCGCTGCCGTCCTTCTCTTCCGTCATACGCCAGAGCATATACCACCTGTCCGGTAAAATGCGGTCCCGACACCTTCCATTGCTGCCGTGAGGAGTTGGATGACAAGAGAAATATACCTTTCATTGTCCCGATCATCAAAAGCACGTCACCGGGTCGGGGTGAGATTTTTCCGGATGTTTGCATGGGGTCGTTCCTTTATATATTTAAGTGTCTGTATGTACCGGTTGTCAGCGATTGGTGAAATTTGAGGAATATTTTTGAGAAGTGCAAGGGGAAAATTGCCGTTACCATAAAAAATCCCTGCCGGAATGACCGGCAGGGATTTTTCAATCAATCTGTCAACCAAACAGTATTAATCTTCCTTCCTCTCCGGTACATCAAGCCCCGTCTTGGTTGTAATAGTTTCAAGACCATGACCGGTCGGACCTCTCTCGGTGCGCCATAACATATATGAAAAGAATAGCCCTAACGATGCAAGCGCGGTGAAGATCCACATTCCATATTGATACCCTTCGGGATTTTCCGGGCTTGCTGCCGCAAGGTCGTTTGTTAATCCGATTAATAACGGAACAATCATCATACCAACCTGCTGACATAAAGTCATTAGCGCATAACCCGTTCCGAGTCTTTGCTGCTCTACGATATAAGCAACCGACGGCCACATAACTGCCGGGATAAGCGAAAAAACCATGCCGAGCAGCATCATGATGGCAAGGAGTGTAAACGGTATGTAAGCACTGCCGAGAAACGGAAGCACAACATTAATCTCCGGACCTGGAGGCGCGTAGGTAATTATTAGAAATAACGGCAACAACACAAGAGAACCAATCGCCATAAAAAAGGATCGCTTTCCTATTTTATCAACTAATAAACCAAATAACGGTGTCGCAACCATCGCCGTGATCGGAAGTAGACTGTTCAATAATCCGGCTGCATCACGCTCCAATCCGTGAGCTTGCTGGAAGTAATATATTGCGAACGCACGAAATGGAAACACAGTAGAATAAAAAACTACACATAATGCAACTATATACCAGTAGGAAGCACTAAAAGAATATAATCCTTTCTTTTCAATCTTCTCTGTCTCACCGGCTTCACCAAGATCGTATCGCCCTTCGGCCCGATGTTCCATGAACCAATATAACATCGCGCCCGCCACCGAGATACCCGCTATCGCTGTTGCAAGCCAGAGGGGATCCTGCCAGTTCTCATACAATGGTCGCGCCCATGACGTTGACCAATCTGCTGAAGCCGAACCGAGGCGCGATATTGTCAAATTAATTCCAAATGCAAAGCTTAACTCTTTTCCTTTGAACCATTTTGCAAGAGCGGTGGTCACTGCAACAATCAACGGCTCGGCGCCGATACCGAGCATAAATCTTCCGCCTGCCATTATCGTAAACTTATCGGAAACCGCAGTAAGGAATGCTGCAAAAAGACAGATAAATGCAAATAGTGTTATCGATTTTTTTGTTCCCCATCTATCGATTATATAACCGCCGATAAGCAGAACAAGAACGGCGGCAAAACTGTAAACCGAATATAACAGACCGAGCTGTGAATCGGTATAGCCGAGCTGAGAAGAAAGAAGGTCGAAAACAGGAGCTGCTGAATCATACACATAATAATTTCCGAACATCGCCAGACTGATGAACACGAGAACGGTCCATCGGTACAACGGTGTCGGTCGCGGAAGTAACGAATGTGAATCTGCGGTTTGTGTCATAGATTACCCTTGATTGATGAACGATTAATGAAAATATTTATTTTACTCACTTTCCATTTTTTCGGGATAGAATTGCCTTGAATATCGTTCCTGCCATCTTCGGATTCTCTTTCAGACGCCGTACCGAGTATTGATACCAGAACGTTCCGAAAGGAACATAAATTCTCATACGATGGCCTTCACGAAGTATTTGATTTCGCAATTCCGGTCGTACGCCGAGGAGCATTTGAAATTCATATTGTTCGGGCTTCATATCGTATTTTTCGATAAGCCGGTACGAACCTTCGATTAACTCATCATCGTGCGTGGCAATGCCGACATAACTTCCCGCTTCAAAGATGATTTCAATAAGGCGGAGCAGGCACTGATTAATTTCATCACGTTTTTTAAATGCAATCTTTTCGGGTTCGACATAAATACCTTTACAAACGCGAAAGTTTGAAGGTTCTTTTACCAGTTCCTGTACGTCTTTCTCGGTTCGACGAAGATACGACTGGACCGCTACCCCGACATTCGGTAACTCTTTCCGGAGGGTCTTATATATGTCAAACGTTTTATCCGTAGTAGGTGAATCTTCCATATCGATACGAACGAAGTTGTTGAGTTCGCGTGCGTGTTCAACTATTTCACGAACATTTTTTAGTGTGAATTCGTAATCGATATCGAGACCAAGTTGTGTAAGTTTGATAGAAAGATTTGAATCGAGTTTCTCTTCGGTAATTTTTGTGAGAACACTTTTACATTCATCCTTCATATTGGCCGCAAGTTCTTTTTCGGTAACTGATTCACCGAGAACATCCATCGTTGCCATAAAACCCTTTTGATTCAACTCATGAACGGCTTTGACGGCTTCGGGCAAATGTTCTCCGGCTATATATCGCTTTGAAAAATAACGAACAACGGGCTTCGGTACAAGTGGCAGCGTTTTAACAACAAATTTATCAAGTAAACTCATAGGTGAGACTCATAGACTGGTTATGTAAATTAATGGAATGTCCCTGCAAATGATTTCCGGGTACATCTTATAGGTTACTGAAATATAATGAGGATTATAAAAATTTGCAACATTTTGGCGGATACAATTTACCAGGACCTGCCACACTACTGTTTTACGGCAATATTTCCCGAAGTTATGTTCCGTAACTGATCTCCGACCGTTTCGATCATCGATGGCTGCACACCGAGATAAATTGTGACATCCTCACCGTATTCCGTATCGTTTATTTTCAGATCAAACCGGGATATTACGTGCATTACCCCGTTTGTATAATCGTATGGAAAAGTGATGCGAAGATCTTTCAACACGGGAACACTGATAACCGATGTTTTATAAAAAGCTTCCTGTGCCGTATCAGTATATGCACGAACAAGGCCGCCGGTTCCCAATTTCGTTCCCCCAAAATATCTGATCACCATCAATAAAACGTTGGTAACATTATTATGCTCAAGGATCGATAAAAGCGGCTTCCCGGCCGTACCGGACGGCTCCCCATCATCCGAAAAACGGGTGATGCTCCCGTCTATCCCGAGGCGGTAGGCGAAACAACAATGCGTTGCATCGCGGTATTGTCTGCGACATCGCTCTATTATTTCCTCTGCACCGGCAACCGTCTCAACGGGATATATCTGCCCGATAAACCGGGATCCCTTGATTTTAAGCTCCGTCTCCGCATTTGACGATAAAGTTTTGTATTCATCAATCTCCATAACTATTAAGATAATTTTTATCGATCCAAAAATCAAAATTAATATTTGTTGAGATTGAACCTCATTTACACTATCTTTTTATTATGGAAAGGAGCAGTACAACTATATGAACATAGGTATAACCTGTTATCCCACTTATGGCGGCAGCGGCATTGTCGCAACAGAATTGGGGAAAGCCCTTGCCAAACGCGGACACAAAGTACATTTCATAAGTTATTCATTACCGACCCGGTTAGACGGTTTTATAGAAAATGTGTATTTCCACGAAGTGGAAATGGGCAGTTATCCG
The DNA here is from genome assembly GCA_003562775.1 of Ignavibacteriales bacterium. Taxonomy (GTDB): domain Bacteria; phylum Bacteroidota; class Ignavibacteria; order T3Sed10-11; family T3Sed10-11; genus T3Sed10-11. The sequence continues at coordinate 8,487 of PWTU01000284.1, read as the reverse complement.
TTATTTGATTTTCCATTATATACGATAGCGCTCTCAAGTAAGATGGTGGATGTTGTTAAATATGAAAATCTCGATGTACTGCACGTTCACTACGCAATTCCCCACGCGACGAGTGCGTATCTCGCCAAGCAAATATTAGGCGATAAAGGGATTCCGTTTACCACAACGTTACATGGCACCGATATAACACTCGTCGGACTCGAACCGAGTTATTTATACGCGGTGAAGTTCAGCATAGAGGAGAGCGACGGTGTGACGGCGGTTTCACGTCACCTGAAAGAAAAAACCCTGTCGAATTACGGAATCACAAAAGATATCGAGGTAATTCCTAATTTTGTCGATACGGAAAAATACAAGAAATCAGAGTCATGCAAATTTCGGAAACAGATATCGCCGAACAATGAAAAGATACTTGTCCATGTCAGCAACTTCCGGAAGGTAAAACGTGTCCCCGATACCGTCCGCATATTTAATGAAGTACGTAAAGAAATCCCCAGCCGGCTTGTACTTGTCGGCGACGGGCCCGATCGATCCAACACCGAGCAGTTGTGCCGGGAACTCGGAATCTGTAAAGAAGTTACCTTTCTCGGAAAGCAATCGGAACTTGTCGAGATATATTCCGCGTCTGATATCTTTTTAATGCCGAGCCAATCGGAAAGCTTCGGTCTTTCGGCGCTCGAAGCAATGTCGTGCGGATTACCGGTCGTTTCGTCCAGCGTCGGCGGTTTGCCTGAACTCCAGGTACACGGCGAAACCGGATTTATTGCAGAGATCGGTGATATTAATCGAATGGCGCGGTATACCATCGATCTTCTTCGCGATGAGAACCGGTATCGCATTTTTTCCGGGGCGGCGCGCCGCAGAGCTGTAGAAAATTTCGAGTTGAATACAATCGTTCCCCGCTACGAGCAACACTATGAACATGTTCTAAGCACCGTAAAGTAAAGAAGCCAATGGAAACATTAACCGAATTAGGAACAATCCTCCCCGAATCACTGATTAAAGTACTCGCGGCAATTATTTGCGGCGGCGTGATCGGATATGAGCGTGAAAAGAAAGGTAAGCCGGCCGGATTGCGTACCAATATCCTTATTTGTCTCGGTGCAACATTGTATATGATTATTTCGGAATACATTGCACTGAAGCATGTTACCCAATTCAGCGATCCGGGACGAATTGCAGCACAGGTAGTTGTCGGCATTGGATTTATAGGAGCGGGAACGATCATTCAGGCGCGCGGCACGGTTGCAGGTCTGACAACCGCCGCTACGATTTGGGTTGTTGCAGCGATCGGGCTCGTTATCGGCGCCGGATTTCCGATTATGGCGCTCATCTTCACCGCCATCGTGCTGTCGATGCTCGCTCCAATCAGATATATTGGAAAATTTCTGCTCGGTAAATGCGATTACATCGATATAGAAATAATGTTCCCGTCGGATGAGAAAATCAAATCTCAGCTCTTATCGGTATTGAACGACCATGATGTCGATCAACAACAGATCGAATTAAGCGAAAAAGACAATAAGATGTTTATGAAGATATCCTATTGTCATAAACATCCGTCGCACTATCGATTCCTGCCGGAAATATGGACTATTGAAGGATTGACCGCCGTACGCCGACCGAAGTCAAAATAATTCGGTGTGCTCATGAACGATACAATATCGATGAAAGAAACCATCGATCAATGATAGCTGCCAATATTAAAACCAATACGGTGAACATTAAAACCGGAAAAGTTTCTGCACCGAACATACGATCATACACCTCAGAAATGTTCACGGCGAACGAAGTAATCCGTTCTTGCATGGTATTGTAATACTCCCAGATGAACCCGCTGGCTTCCGCTGCCGGTGTACGAATCTCAACAAAGTCGATAACATTAAATTGATAAAATATAATTCCGACGATTCCAAGCACAAGTGAAAGGGCAACGATATAAGCAAACCGCTGCATAACGGGAATAAGCACCGGCGCCGACTGCCGCGACCGTACCCGAAGCATAATTCGATCAACCTGAACTTCATCAGGCGGCTCTACCGGTTGCTTTTGAAGTGCTGCATGGATTAATTCTAAGCTTCGAAACCGCTCCCTGCAAACCGGACAGGATTGAATGTGCATGAACAATTCAGCAGTGTGCCGCTTTTGCTCCGGCAGATCGAGCAGTTGTTGTAATTGCTTTTCCGTAAGATGTTTATGTGTCACTGGATAATCTCCTTACCGTAACGTTTGGCAACAATATCCCGCAGGAGTGCTCGCCCACGATATAATCGTATCTTAACACTACTCGCGCTTATATTCAAAATTCGCGCGATCCTATCGACGGTAAAATCTTCTATGTAATATAAATGCATCACTGTTTTATACCGCCCGGGCAATTCAATAAGCGATTGAGCCACCTTTTCGGTGATATCTTTCTCTTCGAGTATTTTCACCCCGGAATCGCAGTCCGCGGAATTCAACACTCTGTCTTCATACCGGTCCTCGACTATTGAGATATCGACGAATGTTTTCTTCTTTCGCAACCGTGTGTAGCACAAATTATACAGAATTTTATACAACCACGTCGAGAACTTCGCATCCCCCCGGAACGAATCGATGTTTGCATGAACCCTTATAAATGCATCCTGCACCGCTTCCTCCGCTTCTTCCTTGTTGTTCAATATCCCCGACGCAAGCCGCATACATCGGGGCTGATATCGCCGCACCAACGATTCAAATCCACTAACAATACCATCCTGTGCTTGTTTTACAAGTTCTTCATCGCTAAGCGACCGTATATTCATTTCTATCGTTTATCATAGTGTGCTTACGCTTTCTTCGACTTTCGGCTGCATTGCGCCTGCAAAATAAAACACATAGGGCAAGGATAAAATAAAAACGGTCGTCATAAGCGTTAAAGCCGGAAGCGGAATACCGAATACTGTCATAGCGATAGTGATCTGAGTAAGTCCGATCGATCCGAGCACCGGTAAAATTCCCACACCGCCGATGATGAACAACCACACCGCACCGGTAATACGAAGCGACACAAGAAAAAGCAGCAGCGGGGCGGCAAAGTAATATGCAATATCAATATCAAAAAAAACGACCGAAATAATTGTATAAAACAGTAATATCAGAATCGCCCAGTATTTTAATTGCTTCTCCCCGGGATCGAGATTAATAAAATAAACAATTTGAAATATGAAAAAAAACCCGACCAATCCGGAGGCAATTCCCATACCGATATACAAGACCGGATTTCCGATCCACGGGTAAAAAGTCCGCTCTATAATCATCCCGCCAAACAGAGGTAAAAAAATAAACACAACCTGGATAATCGTTAAAAACAAAATCTTTAAGAAAACGATCATAAACCCGAACGGATTAATTTGTTTTATAATGTGCCGTTCCGAGACACCGAAATATAATAATGCAATTAACAACAAACCCAGCAGAAAAAACAAATACAAATCCGCTACAAACACGAAGTAATAACCTCAGATTGGTTGAATGATTTATTTGATACCGGTCACCTTCCATTATCCGGTATGTTTAAACAATTTCCCCCTCCTTCTGCTTTTTCAGCGCAAAGCGGTAAAAAATCAACAATGCTATGCCAACACTTATCGGAATAAGTCCGATACCATATGGGGGCTCCAAATCAAAAAAGAGTTCAAATAATAATGGGAGCGATACCCCGACACCCGCAAAAATAAGAATTAGTCCCCATTTTAAATAACCGTATGGTCTTAATTCTGATGATGCTGGATATAAATATTTTACGTCCTCTGTCACGAGACCCTTTTCTATCAATGCCATTCTTTCTAAATGCCGCGATCGAATCCGGGTATATATCGGGATGACAAAAGCTGCAAAAATTGCAATTATGATTACTACATCTTCCATAACCTTTCTCCTATCTGTTGACGAGTTATTTCACTATTAGACTACAGAAAGAAGCGTCAGGTTACAAAATTTTCAGCCGGGCAAATTTAAGCATCAATTTTTTCTTTCCCGCTGCATCAAACAGTACTTCCGCCTTCATCATCTCCCCTTTCCCGGTAAGCGCAAGCACCTTTCCTCTGCCAAACTCCTCGTGTTCCACAAGGGCGCCGGTTTGCAAACGAGGAACAACCTGAGATTCATCCTCATAGGAAAAATGTGGCTCGCTACGTTTTCTGCTCTTTTTCCTGTTATTTGTATGAGCAGCAGAAGATGTACCCAGGAATGCACGACGTTTCTCGTCTGCAGCAGTTCCGTTGTTCCACCCGGCGGTTGCAGGTTGTTTTTGGTAAATAAATAATTCCGGTTCAATTTCATCAAGAAACCGGGAAGGGGTCGGATAATACCCTTCACCGAACCGGTATCTGAACCGCGTATAGGTCATAAATAATTTCTCTTTTGCACGGGTCATACCCACATAACACAATCGTCGTTCTTCTTCCAGCTCATCGCCTTCGGGATTCCCGTTGTAGAGTGGAAAAAGTCCATCCTCCATCCCAACCATAATCACGACCGGGAATTCCAACCCCTTTGCGCTGTGAAAGGTCATGAGAGTAACGCTATTACGGGAATCGTTCCATTTATCGACATCGGCAATTAAAGAGACGGTTTCGAGAAAATCGGCCAGATTCTTATCGGGGTTTTCCTGACAAAATTCCGTTATCGCGGAGAGCAGCTCCTGGACGTTTTCCCACCGCGCGATTGAATCCGGAGATGCTTCCTGCTTGAATAGCGTTAAGATACCGGTTTCCTCTATATATGAGCGTGCAAGCTCGCTTGCCGACATCCGTTCTTTCGCATATATATTTCTGTATTTTTGAATCAACGCGATTAGTTCCTGTATACTCTTCCTGGCATTACGGTTGACACGCGGAATGTCGTCCGTCAGCTTCAGCGCATCGAACAGGGTGATCTGTTTTTCCCGGGCAAGTGCTCGTAATCGTTGTATAGTTGTGTCACCGATACCGCGGGGCGGGAAATTGATGATTCGAATAAGACTCTCATCATCGACCGGATTAACGACGGTCCGCAGATAAGCAATGACATCTTTTATTTCTTTTCGTTTATAAAACTCTACTCCTCCGACGATCGTGTACGGGATTCCCGATCTTCTCAATCCATCCTCTATCGAACGGGATTGTGCGTTGGTCCGGTATAAAATTACAAAGTGATTAAAATCGCGTTTTGATTTTGGTATTTCATCCTGGATCAACCGGGCGACGCGGGCGCCTTCTTCCTGCTCGTTAATGCACTCGAGAATGTTCACCGGATCCCCCTCACCATTATCGGTCCACAGAGTCTTCGGTATACGTTGTTGGTTATTTTTAATCACGCTGTCGGCAGCACGAAGGATCAACCGGGTGGAACGGTAATTTTGTTCGAGCCGGAAAATCCTGCAATCGGGATAATCCCGTTCAAAGTCGAGTATATTTCTGATGTCTGCACCCCTGAATGCATATATACTTTGTGCATCGTCGCCGACCACGCAGATATTTTTTCTTTTCCTGGCAAGCAGATTTAACAACCTATATTGCGCGTGATTGGTGTCCTGATATTCATCAACGAGAATGTATTCAAAATATGACTGCCATTTTTCGAGAACATCCGGATGGTTTTGAAATAGAATTGCAGGATGAACTATCAAATCATCAAAATCCATCGCATTGTTTTGTTTCAATCGATTGATATACTCCGAAAATACGGCGACCGTTTTTTCACCGAATAGAGAACGCGTTTCTTCCCGAAGCTGATCCGGCGTGAGCAATTTATTTTTTGCACTGCTGATTGCATTTAATATTGCTTTCGGATGGAATTGCTGCTGTGAGATGTTCAGATCGTTCATTATCGTCCGTATTAATGACAATGCATCATCGGTATCATAGATGGAGTATGATCGGTCGTACCCGAGCACCTGCGCTTCTTGCCGGAGAATCCGTGCAAAAATTGAATGGAACGTTCCCATCCACGGAATTGCACGCGGAATCTGAGCGAGGTAATTGATACGCTCCTTCATTTCGTTCGCGGCTTTATTCGTGAAAGTAAGCGCGAGTATCCTTGCCGGATGAACTCCGAGCTGTAAGAGATATGCAATTCTGTAGGTTAATACACGTGTCTTACCGCTGCCGGCGCCGGCAATAACCATCACCGGGCCTGTAGTCGCCTGAACCGCATCCTGTTGTGAAGCATTTAATTGCTGAAGCAAATTCATACTCAAAAAAATCGCAGAGATTGAAAACAATGGAAATTACTATTGCAAGGGATAGTAAGGTAGGGAAAATCCCCGATGAAATCAATATCAAAAAATTACAATTTAAAAATCAGTTGCAATCAGTGTGCCATCATCGTGAAGTGTAATCGTGAGAACGAATGGCGCCCGTGATGGACCGTTGAATCTCTTCGCAAGACGGGGATTAAAAACGAATTGAAGATCGTAGTATTCGACAACGTGGTTGCCATTTTCCTTTTGATAATAATCGTATACCGGAAGCCGGGCAAACCATTTAAAAAATTCGACCTCTTCGGTATTTCTTGCTATATGTATAAATTTATTCGGTTCAATCACCGGGTAGTCAAGCACAAAATACTCCTCCGGTGACTGGAATGTATTTGTAAATATTTGATATGCGGCATCTTCGGTTTCAACTGCAACCATCCAGTTCGTAATTGCAAATGGCTGCGGTAAAACGATCATTCGCTCGTATTCTATACCACGAGCGGCAAAATAACTATCGGCTTTCGACCGCACTATCTCCCGGTTCGCGAAAGCGAGTAAAAAATAAACCGCTATAAATGCAATTGCTCCCCACATTATCGACCGACGGTGATCTTTAAACCTTCGGCCGAGTATGAGAAATACTATCATCGAACCGGTAAGCCACGGATCTATAATAAATATCAAATCAAGCGTAAACCGGGCATCGGTAACCGGATAGAAAATCATCGTACCGAACGAGGTAATGAGATCGAAAAAGATATGTACGACAATACCGATAAACGTATAAATAAAAACCAACCTGAATTCAATGCCCTTCACGGATAGCTTAAGAATTAATGCGACAAATGCTGCGAAGAACGGGGCGAACAGAAATGAATGACTCAATCCACGGTGGTGTTCCATGTAGAATATCCGGTCACCGAAAAACTGAAGCAGAAAATCAATATCCGGCAGATTGGCGGCAACAAGGAGTATCCAGAATACCAAACGGGTATGATGCCGTGCGGGTCCTGATTTCGATGCAAGCGCTCCTGTTAATGTATGTGTAATATTATCCATAGGTTAAGATGCTGCGTTTGGATTCCTCATAGTGAATGCCAGTAAAAAACCGATAGCGCCTACCGCCGTAAGAAAAGTAATTGCCGTCGTAAACCCGTAAGGGAGCAACAAACCGACCATAATCGCTCCGACAAATGAACCGGAAAACTGAATTGTACTATAAACTCCCATTGCGGTTCCAACAACCTGTGATTGCGCTATTTTCCCAACAAATATAGGTAAGATTGGTTCCATAACGTTGGATCCGGCAAATGCAATAATTGCCGCTCCGGCAAACCACCATATATTGCCGTCCAGTATCATCCCAATAGATCCGGCAAAAATAAGAGCAAAGCTGAACATAATACTCTCCCGTGTGTATCCTCTATCGGCAATCTTTGAAAACGTCAGCATGAGTACAATTGCAACAAGAATCATCGGAAAGTACACGTATGTAAATTCGTTCATTTCAAAACCGAAACGGTCGACAAGAATCAACGGAAGCAGATAGAAAATCGCATTAATGGATGAATACATTAACATCCCGGCAACATCGATTTTTAATAACTCTCTATTTTTAAAGATGGAGCCAATTTGCTCTCTGGTAATGGTCTCCCGAAATTTTGGCGGTGCCTCTTCACGAACGAGAAAAATCAAATAGATTGTAATAATAAAACCAAGTGTACCGCTGAGGAAAAATAAAAGATCGATACCATATGAATGGGCAAGTATCGGGCCGGCAATGACACCGATACTGAAAAAAATACCGATCGGGGCGCCGATCAATGCGGTGACGAAATTCCGGCGTTGCACCTCGATTGTGTCATTAATAAATGCAAAAACCGTCGCAGTAACGGCGCCTCCTCCCTGGAGTATTCTCGCGGCAATAAGCGCTTCGATCGTCTGGGCAAATCCACCTAAAATCGATCCTGCGCTGAATATGAGCATTCCGGTAACAATCATTCGTTTTCGCCCGAACCTGTCGGAGGCGATGCCATACGGTATTTGAAATAGCGCCTGCGTCGCACCATACCCTCCGACTGCAATACCTATAAGGATTGTAGAATTGGTAAGCGATTGACCATGAATGGCGATCACCGGTATAAGCAGCGATAGACCGAGAATGCGAAACGACACAACGAGAGCCATTCCGGTAATGAATCGGATTTGATAACCTGATAAGCGCGGAATGTTTTTCACGGTAACTAAATTATTATTGCTCCCTCAAGTCCCAGAAGAAATTCTTT
>PWTU01000243.1 GCA_003562775.1 Ignavibacteriales bacterium | reverse complement strand
CCTTTTTCATCCGAACGATGATGTGCGTTGTTTTCCCTATCGCCTGAACGATGAGTGTAATGGTACCTCGTTCGAGATCGGAATCAACAATAGTTAGTGGAATTCGTTCGCCGGTTTCGGTCGCGCGGACTATTACAAAATTACCGGCTTTTCGTTTTTTTGCTATGAATGGTGCGTCAATAACAAATTTACTTATGGTAGGTGCAAGATCTTCTTTTTCTACAATCTTATACAAATGTTTCTCTCCTTTAGCTATAATTCCAAATATCGAAAAATGTCTGGTCTCCATCACTGCGAATTGCGTTCATGGTGCAGAGTTCAATAGCTTCTTCCAGGAGTTCTTCTTCATCGTGATTCATCGGTTGCCGTTGTATATAATAATACTTTCCGCCTTCCACGTAATCAAAAAATCTTCCGGCAATCGACAAACAAAGGCCGCATCCGTTACATTGATCGACCACATAATATTTTCCCGGCGCATTTTCTGCAAGACGATCATTCACTAAATACCTCATCGTAATCCTCCCAGGAATATCCTGTTAGATGAATTGTATGGTTATTATTTATATTATATAATAATCAATTATTGTGCCAGAATGGCATAGGGGAAATTACTTAATAAACGCATATTTTATTAAATAATTACTCATTTTTGGAACTAATTCAGAAGATTACTTGCATTTTTAAGAAGCCGCCAATACACAAAACCCGGCAGGTCTTCATTATTCTGAATTCCTACCGGGTTTTGTTGTAATATTCAACACCTATATAAAGATGAGAAATATTTTATTTTACGTAATCGTAATTCTTTATATCATTTTCTGGTATAAATGTATTCGGGGTGTTATTATTTCTCATTACATCATAGATCATACCGTTGCCACCGTATAAAAGCGACCGCGAATCGTAGCCGAGCAATTTCAGGTAACCGGATAAATAAAAGCTTGTCTGCCCTGTATAACAGTATATGACGTTCGGTATATCGGTCGAAAGCGTTAGCAGGTCGTTTTCGCTCTTCCATGGATTGGTCACCGGCGGATAATTTAAAGCACCTTCGATATGTCCGAGATTCGTATAAAGATCTTCCGGCCAGTAATTAATAATGCGATATCCGTTCAGGTTCTGATACAGGGTGTTATGATTAATAGCTGCAGGACCATATCCTGCCGCAAATAATTCTGCTACACGAGCATCAATAATATCTACCGCCTCGGTTAATCCGGTGGTAATTTCCGGCAGTTCGCCTTTGACCGGTTTCGAAGGGGCAGGTGTTTTTACAAACTGCGTTGCGCGTGCATTGGTTCTGTTATTTAACCACGGTCCTGCAAGGTCTTCATGCCATGCACTCATCCCGTATTTCAACGAGAAAACATTTGCATATCCGGCTGCACGTAATAAAGCTGCGGCATACGCAGCCGATTGACCTGAATAACATACCAGAACTATTTTCTCGTAGCCGCCCGTACTTACTCCCTTGATATGGTCATATAGATCGGTGAAGTTAATTTGCACTGAACCGGCGATGTGACCGGTATTATAATCATCGGCTGCACGTATATCCACGATGTACTGAGCATTCGGGCTCGATAAAAGAGTTGTGCGAACGTCTTCGGCGGTGGTTACAAAACCACCATACGGAAATTGAAGATCGTTTTCGAGGTAATCGAGAATGACTTCGGTTTCGTTCACTACGGGATCGGGACCCGTTGAATCGTCATCACATCCTATGAATCCAATGAACAGAACAAGAACTAACAGGTAATATAACTTATGTAACTTCATAATAGTGCTTCTCCTATAGTATATAGTGTAACATGTTGAGTTAGTAAAAAACTTACGGTGTTCCCCAGGACGAAGGAAGTCTACCATCCACAATTATTTCAGTATTCGATGACCGCTCCCAATCAGCCAGGTCCGAATTGAACAAATATAAATGCCGGTTGCGATAAATATCATCTTCATGAATGATATGACAACTATCGTAGCACGGTTGGCCATCATCTACTTGTGTTCGGGATGTCCAGCGTAATATGTTATGCGGCGTTGTATAATTGAACGTTGGTTTTGCATCAAAGTCTGCAAGGACTTCGACACCATAGCGCTCCCAGCTATCCGGAGCACCCGGTGCACGACGGACCGTAGCAAATTTATACGGGCGTACATCCCGCAACGGATTTAATGCAATTTTAAACGATTGATGTGCATAAATCCGGGCACCTTCACCGCCGACGTGGCAGCTTCCGCAATTATTATAATCCTGCGCGTGACAACTATGACAATTTAAATCTTTGATATGCAGTGTATGGTATGGATTCGCTGATTCGATATCCGTATGGCAGTCATAACACGAGGGCAACAATTCCATCTGGTAACGATTATCGTATTGTTTCCCGTCACCGTGCAGCTCATTTTTTGTGTGACAATCGATACAGGTGTATCCTGCTTTCGTGAGGTGAACGTCGGGCTGAGTCCCGGTACCAATACCGAAGTATGCATGGCCGCCCCGGCTCGAATGACAAGCTATACAATTATCCCGCATATCGGGCGTCCGACTAAACTTGTGATCCTTATATAACCCACCGCCGCCTGCAGGCGGTCTTGTTACATGACAATCACCACATGTTGCGTGACAGGTAGCGCAATTTTGATTGTACCCTTCTCTTATGCCTTGTGGAAGCTCATCAAATGAGTTGACGCCCGCGCGAACCACCTGGCTTCTTTTCTGTCCCCAACCTTCGGCATGAAGACTTGTCATAGCGGTTTTGACAATGTCTGCATGACACGGTGCACAGGTTTGGTCGGCAATTGTAGATGGATGTTTAACAAAATCTCCCGAGTGAGCTAAAGATTTATCGGCTGTATTATCGACACCGCCGTGACATTCAGTACAACCGAGAGCACCGTGGACCGTGTATTTGAACGCATCATACCCGTCGCGAGAAATATGAACACGATCGTAGGAGGGAATAAACGGTGGTGGTCCACCGCATCCCCCGCCTTCAGGCGGATCCTCGGGATCTGCAAGTTCTGCGAGGGCTTCATGATTGGTATGACATCCAACACATGAGGCGATTTGTGCATCGGCATCGATCGGTTCAACCGATACATCCTTATCTGTACAACCGGTTATGATGAGTAATATGGTTAAAAAGGCGCTGCCAAATAACCAAGGTATAGATTTCATGATACAACTCCTTCTTCGTTAGAATACCACATTTTCTGACAAAACTTATCAGAATGAAGGAGCTGCGATATATGGAGATTATGACTCGTCCAACCAGCGGTTGAGAGAGATTATCAAATTACGCAAACCCGTTGTGAGAGATTCATGCATTTCATCAGGTACGCCGCTTAATATTTCGTGATGTATCTCGATAAAACGGTTTTCAAGATCTCCGGTTAACGATTTCCCTTTTTTTGTCAAGTTTACCAAGATACTTCGCCGGTCAGAAACATCTAATTTACGTGTGACGAACCCTTTATTTTCTAAGCTTTCCAGAATACGCGATAATCTACTGCTACTTAGTTCAACACGTTCTAATAGGGTTTTTATCGGTAATTGCGACTCATCACGGAACATCCTAATGCAACGGAATTCAGGAACGGTAATTTTAAATTGGGAAGCCAGTCTTTCTTCTTTCTCATGACACTTTTTTAAAAGACTGAATGTCAACTCTCCCAACTCTTTTACATATTTTTGGTCAATCATACGCTCCATAAATGAAGCTCCTTATTTAATGATAATCGCAATATTTGTGCCAACATATAATTGCTCATAGCAACTATAGCTAATAAATAATATTTCTAAGGTTCTTATTTGTCGGAAGAATATTCTTAGTATTAATATAAGACATTTTCCTCCGGTATGCAAAGCACTCAACTGAAACAATAAAACCCGCTATGCATCGCATATCAATTGATTTCTAACGGGTTTTACAGGAATATCAAACATGGACATTAACAAAATCCTACCAATCTGTCCGCTTCCTGCCCGTAATATAAATTGCACCGTCTATGTGAAGGTCTTTTTGTTCAATCACATACGAACCGTCTTCAAGACGACGTGCAATCGGTTCACCTGATTCCTTCCAGTGACACACCTGACAATTTAAGATACCCTCTCCTGGAATATGCGGGCCATCTTCTTCGGTCGTTTTCGGCAACGGGTTTCCAGTTTCAGGATCACCGTGGCAGGAACCGCATTGCCCCTGACTGCCGTCGACAATTGTCCATACGGGTGTAAAATTGTTGCCGCCGCTGAAGTTTCCGTGACAATAGGTGTTCTCACAGGTTGGCCTTTCTGCATCATGAATATATCGGGGTGGGTATGTTTCCATATCAACCAATCTAGTATCGGTCGACGCTAGTTCACCAAATACAACTTTTTTATCAAGTTCTTTCGGTGTGAGATGATTTCTATCAAACTCGAATGAAACATCGTG
>PWTU01000018.1 GCA_003562775.1 Ignavibacteriales bacterium | reverse complement strand
ACCGGACTGGTGAGTAAGCAGATGATGTATGGTTATGTCTTGTTTATTTTCAGGAACAGCTTCGAGATAGTGAATGATTGAATCATCCATACTCAACTCTCCGCGATCATCAAGAATCAATATTGCAGCGCCGGTAATCTGTGTGGTAATCGATCCCATATCTTGAACGGTTTCAGGGGTGTATTGGCGGCGTTCTTCCCTGTCGGTTAAACCGTATCCTTTACGCAGTATTACACGGCCTTCGTGTTCCACAATAATTCCACCGGATCTGATATCTTTTTTTGCGTTAGACACGGGAGACTTGTGCCAATTGTCGATCATACCATCGTTCTACGGCGAATCAAGTGTGGAATTATTTCTGTTATTCGGATTTATACGATTAGGCTAAGATAATAGTTACATTTTGCGTTGCACACCCTCAAGTATATCGGCAAAGCGCCCGAACTCCGTTTTTACCGCACCCAAGAGACTCCATATTTCACTTGACCTCTTCTGTATCGCAAGTGTCCGGAACCCAACCTGTAGACTGTGCAGAAATGCCGCCAGCGTTGACGGCCCGACGACATTGACCTTATAGTCACGTTGAAGTGTTTCAAATAAAAGTGGTCGCTTAACGACCTCAGCATACAGTCCCTCAAACGGCAAAAACATTAATGCAAAATCTGTCGTATGCGGTGGATTTAGATACTTATCATGTATGTCCTTCGCCAACGACTTTATCGTCCCCTCAAGCCCCTTTACGGCGGTGTTCACCATCTCTGGGTCAGCCGTCTCATATGCATCAAGAAGCGCCGGATACCTGTCCTGCGGAAACTTGGAATCGATATGTAACAGTATGAAATCACTATCCGAGTCTTTTGACGGTAACTTTACCGCAAATTCCACTTTCTCGCGGCTACCCGGTTTTGTAGCCACAGCTTTGGCATACTGCTCCGGAGCCAGTATCTGTTCAAAAAGCATCTCAAGCTGATACTCACCGAAAGTGCCGCGGTTTCTTATGTTCATCAGTACTTTTTTGAGATCCCCGACACCGGTTGCAAGCGACCGCATCTCCGATTGTCGTGCCATTAGGGTATCGAATTTCTTCTCCTGCACAGTATTAAACTCATCGACGATTGAATATCTTACATTAATCTACGGACTTATCCCTTATCATATTACTATCAATGGTATACTCTCTTACCCGCCCGAAATACGTATTCGGATGTACGCCGGTATCAAAGATAATTATATCACATCGTAGATCTACCGCGTATGACACTCCGGCGAACAATAATAACAGCCGTCGACATTGGAATAGTGTCTTTTTGCCTCCCTTACCGCGTCACGACAGTTACTATGTATGCCTAAATTAATTTGGTTTTCCCTGTCCGGGAGATAGGAACAGTTATCTCTATGAACTTCGCGTTCACCCGTTGGCTGTGGATTTCTGTTAAGATAGTATCGCGGCATATATCCCTCCGATTAAATAGTAATGATATCCGATAAAATCAAATACAAAAAAACTTGATTTATTTGACAATATTGTACTTGCGTATACGTATTAACGAACTCCGATTTTTCTTCTCTTACCGTTTTCTAAAATTGAGACACTGTCCGGTTGTATTTCTACGATTTTAACAGTCTTATATTTCTGATTCCTCCTTAGAAATATCTGTTCATTTTTCTCGGTATCCTCAAGTATTACTAGCCGGTCATGTTCACTTACAATAATACCGGATACTGTAAATAGGAATGGATTGACGGGTGGCGGAGAAGAAACATCTTTTTTCTCGGTTGTACGTTCGACCATTCGAGCGGTGGCAGGTCTTCCGAATTGAAACGGATCCCGCGTTAAGGTCGAGGATACTGATACGGTATCCCACCGTACAAAAGTTACGTTACGGGTATTTTGAAATTCGATATTATCCGGATATTTATCCTGAGAAATAGAGGCATCATGTGTTATAAATGAGATAATTCGAAAGATTACAATCCCCCACAATGTAAGCGTTCCTCCCGCAAGGAGATATGTTATTTTCCGTTTCGCCTTAGATGTGCTCATAAATTCATGTATAAATCGAAATACAGATTTGCGTGTAATATAGTGCTTCCCGCATCGACCGGTTGGATATGAATTTTCGTTGCCAACACAGTATATTGTGACCGTTCAAAATATCCGATAAATTCGTAAATCTGTTTGTAGCTTCCCTGCACTGACAACTCAAACGGGAGTATTGACAACTCATTTTTTGTGTATTCGTCAAGCGGTTTTACCGACAGATGCTCAAGACTTGATTTTCTTTGCAGGCTGCCGAGCATAGCAATTATTTCCGATACCCGTTGACTGTATGATCCCTCTGCCGTTGCATTATGCAATTCATTTTTTAAAAGTTTATTTTCACCCAATGCGTAAAAGAGATTTGTTTCATAGCTATCTATCTCATCAGATACCACACCAATTTTTATAACTTCTTGGATGGCAAACATTGAATCTTTCAACCGGGGAATTACCTCCGCGATTACTACAACACAATAAAGAATGACGTAAGCTATAATAATAGTTTTTAAACGCTTGTTTTCAATACGCATGATATTTAGCCGTCATATAGTATCGTATATAGCTGCTGCGATTTATGTTATATGTTCTGCTCAACTCTCGCTGAGGTATCGCATTTGCAAACACCAGATTAGTAGTATGGATCAATGAATCCGATTCCATTCGTTGTAGAATATCGGCTATATCATTCTGTCCGGACGCAACACCGTTAATTTCGATTAATAATCCGCCTTCTTCGTTTCGTTCTATTAATATACCCGTACTCCACGATGACGCGGGCAGATATTCCGGAATTTTAGTCATTACGTATGATATGGGCATTCGATAGTATTTTACATCCTGTACAGCGGAAAGGTTTCGTCTTAAAAGAAGATTTTCAGCTTCTATTGAAGCAATTAATTCCCGCGTAGAGTTAATTTCTACAAATTCCTGTCTATTGGCTTCCATGTGATGTCGGTAATATTTCTCTATAATTTCCGTCGCAGCAAGAAGTGCCAGCATAACAAATGCAGTAAAGAGTACTCCGCGCAGCACTATCTTTTCTTCCATCTTTCTTCTTACGACTCGTGCGTAGGTCTCCGATTGCAAATCAACAATACGGTCATAATGTTTGTACACGAATTCGGCAAGAGATATCGCAACGCTCCTTGTATTTATTATAATATCAAATGACTGGATTCCATGAAGGCTACTTTTCTCTTTAAAAAGACGATCTATGCCGTGTTCACCAATCGATATTGATGAATTATTATCGATAATAATTTGTATATCTGAATTTAAATTATTTCCGTATTCTGTTTTAATATGGTCCAGTATATCAGTTAATATATCATTAAATAATTCATGCGAGGTATTCGAATCACTAGCCGGGATTAAAAGCTCTCCCTTGATCACTTTTTTTGTTACATCCATAAATGCATATCTGACTTCATATTTATTAATTCTTATAAATAATATATTTCTATCGATATCCAATGAGTTCAGTGTAAGTACGGTTAACTCCATCGGGATTATTGCGCTATAGACACACTTGGTATCGCTTATTAATGATTCTATATAATCTATGTCTTTCTTTCTTGAAATAACTACATAATAATATTTTGCATCCTCATCACGCGCACATTCTTGAAATATGACGCTATAGTCATTCTCTGACCCCTTGTAGGGAAATAATTCCGGAGTATTTTCCCACAGCCACTCGTCTATATCCGATTCTTCAATCGGAATCGAAACAGTATGGACCATGTAATTATGAACTGATACTATCACTCCCGTCTTTCGACGACCGCTCAAAACCACCATCTTTTCTATTGTATTTTTTAGGTCTTCGGCATTCGTATCAGCCGGTATCACTTTGGTTTCAATAACCTCGAAAAAGCGTTTTTTCCTTAATATCGATATGTGTATCTCATAAGTACCGATATCTATATATATTATCCGGTTGATGCCGCTAAGTCTAAGGAAATGATGTTTTAATTGATTCGTCATCGTTTGTATCCTGATTTATATTTGTACTTTCATTCGACGGCGGTTAATAGGATGGCATGTAAGCGCTGCCGTAATCAATTCGCGGGGTGATATAGATGACAAGTTCACTTTTTTGCGATTCCTTTCTGACGTTTCTGAATAATTTCCCGATAAGAGGTATACTACCCAGAATAGGAACCCGTGACTCGACATCTATTTGACTTTCCTGTATTAACCCTCCGAGAATAATCGTCTCTCCATCCTTAATGCTTACCGTCGAATGGAATGTTCTTGTGTGAATGGCGGGTATGAATCGCTTGTCCGGTGTGAATTGTCCAACGGGTGTTTCGAATGACGGTTTAATCTCCAGTGTTAGCCCGCCTCCCGGACCTACCCATGGGGTGCTTTCGAACGAAATTATAGCTTCAATCGATTCGATGACCTCTT
>PWTU01000058.1 GCA_003562775.1 Ignavibacteriales bacterium | reverse complement strand
TTATTAATGCACTTCTGATGTCAATCTTCGAACGTATTCAGGAATTCGGTGTTTTAATGTCAATCGGGATGAAAAATAACCGGTTATTTTTGATGATAGTTCTCGAGGCAATCGTGCTGGGTGTAATTGGCATTATCGGGGGAACAATCATCGGTGGGGGAATTACGATGCAGTTGGAAAGCTCGGGTATGAATTTCGGTGCATTTTCAGAAGGACTTGCAGCGTGGGGAGTCGGCGCAGTGCTTTACCCGGAATTAAGCTTAGCCGTCGTGTTCAGAGGAATGATCGTGATTCTCTTTACCTGTATTTTCGCAGCTATCTGGCCTGCGGTCAAGGCAATCCGGTTAAAGCCGGTCGAAGCGATGCGATATGTGTGAACCATTAACGTAAAAAAAATTATGGCGACAGAAATCATTAAAACAGAACATCTGGACAAAATTTATCGGGACAACGGTGTTCCCGTACACGCTTTGAAGAAAGTTAATTTCACCGTCACAGAAAGTGAATTTACCGTTCTTGCCGGTCCGTCGGGTTCCGGGAAAACCACGCTCCTGAATCTCATCGGGGCGCTTGATTCACCAACCGCAGGGAGGATATTTTTTGAAGGAAACGATATAAGCAAGAAAAAACCGAAAGAACTCTCATCGTTGCGTTTGAATAAACTTGGCTTTATCTTTCAGGCGTATAATCTGATCCCCGTTCTTACGGCAATCGAAAATATCGAGTTTTCTATGATACTTTCAGGCATTCCGGAAAAAATTCGACGTGAACGGGCATTGCAAGTCATGAAGGAACTCGGCATTGACGAGCTTGCAAATAAACGTCCGAATGAGATGTCGGGCGGACAGCAGCAGCGGGTTGCCGTTGCGCGTGCAATCGTGAACAGTCCGAAAGTCGTTCTTGCCGACGAGCCGACGGCCAATCTCGATTCCAAAACCGGTGCGGTTCTTCTGGACATTATGGAAAGAATGAACCGGGAGAAAAACATCACCTTCGTTTTCTCCTCGCACGACCAACAGGTAATAGAAAGGGGAAAACGGCTTGTGTTGCTCCATGACGGGATGATCGAGTCGGATAATGAACAAAAATAAAAACATTGCATAATCAGGCAAAGACTATGGAATCCAAAGATATAAAACCGCACAAGGGATATATAACGGCAATCTTTTTTCTTCTCATAATAATGCTGTTTTTAGTGTACACGGTATGGGATAGTCACCGGCAGATTGCCGACCTTGAAGACAGAGAAGCACGGTTGGTTGAGGAGCGAAACACACTGCGTGAGAAAATTGAGGAAATGGTACAAGATATGGAGGATGTCGAACCGGGCATTCCCGATATCGAAAGACCGGCGCGCTCGCTGCTTTCACCCTTCGAAATCAATCGCTTGAGGCGACAGGGATTAGACGATCCCGTTAACGACATAACCGAAGATTTGCTCAAACGAAACGATTTAATTCCTCATGAAGGAATACTGGGCGGCACTATGGCATTTTATACGCCCGGGAATATTCACATTCTTAGCCCGAAGTGGGTGTTTGCATATTTCGAAGACGGCCATATTCGGGGAGAAATTCTTCTCGAATACACTGTTGATGAACAGGGGAATATTTCCTGGAAAGTAATTGATTCACATATTGATTAAGGATATATATCAGATATGATTGATTTATCAGGTAAAGTCGCTCTGATAACGGGTGGATCGCGCGGTATCGGCAAGTCCATCGTTCGATTATTGCACGCCGCCGGGGCGCATATTGTGTTTACCTATCGCACTTCCAATAATGAAGCAAACAAACTAATCGAGGAATTACGGAAAAATTCGTCACCCGGCATTTATTCCGTAAAAGCAGATTGTGCGAAATTAAGCGATATTCGCTCTTTAGTGAAAACTACTCTCGCATATTATTCTGCAATCGATATTTTGGTGCATAATGCAGGAATCTGGACAGACGGCGCAATCGATACAATGGATGAGGAAACGTGGATCGAAACGATTCAAACCAATCTGAATTCCGCATTCTATCTCTGCCGCGAAATAACCCCGGTTATGAAAAAACAACGCTCGGGAAGGATAATTTTTATTTCTTCGACTGCAGGACAGCGGGGTGAGGCATACCACTCTCATTATGCAGCCAGTAAAGGTGGAATAATCTCTCTTACCAAATCGCTTGCCGATGAACTCGGACCGTTCGGCATCCGCACCAACTGTGTTGCACCGGGTTGGGTGCGTACCGGTATGACCGAAGAAGTATTCAGCGATGTGAAATTTCTAAAGGAAATAGAACAAAAAAACCCTTTGCGATATGTACCGTATCCTGAAGAAATCGCGGGCCCCGTTCTCTTTCTCGCTTCCGACTTGTCATTATACGTAAACGGTGAAATATTAAACGTAAACGGCGGAAGCGTCCTTTGCGGCTGAAAAATCATTGTGCCCGGCACCTGCCCGTTTTAGATAATTCAACATTTTTAAACCTTGTTAAAGATTAATAGAAAAAGGGTGCCAGGCACATTTTTTTATTAACAACCAGAATGTCGTAATTATCATTACTTATTCGCATAATTCCACCAGAAAAATTTTTCCGATTTTTTCCTGTATTTTTTGTCAAAAACCTTGCTCTAATGCGAAATTTTGCTATATTAAGACAAGACAAAATCTTATAAGCTTGTCTTAATACATTACAGGAACTCATGCCGGATAAACGTAGATATTTAAAAGGCGATCACATTCGCCCCGATCCTATACCGAAAAATGTAAGAATCGAAACACTTGTAGATACATTTTTTCAGGCGTATAATGCAGGTCGTATTCGCGAAGCAGCTCATCTTTATACGAAGAAGATGTTACAGAACGATGTCACCGTCGGATTAAGTATAACAGGGGCGCTTACACCTGCAGGATTGGGCGGTTCTTGTGTTGTTCCGCTTATAAAATCGGGATTGGTTGACTGGATTGTGACCACAGGCGCTAATCTGTATCATGATACGCATTTTGCAATCGGTCATACGTTGCACCGCGGTACCCCGTTCATCGATGATATACAACTACGCGATGCTGGTGTAATTCGTATATACGATATTTTGTTCGATTATAACGTATTGTTGGAGACCGATGCATTTTTTAGAAAAACGCTTAGTGCCGAGGAATTTCACCGGAAGCAAATGAGCACTGCCGAAATGCATTACCGGCTCGGTAAATACGTGAAAGAGCGTGAGAAAAAGCTGAAATTAAAGTACAAAAGCATTCTCTCTACTGCATACGATGCGGGCGTTCCGGTTTATACATCCTCTCCCGGCGACAGCTCGATCGGAATGAATATAGCGGAATTGGCATTAAACGAAACAGGACCAATAATCGACGTTACAGCCGATATAAACGAAACGGCGGCAATTGTTTTACAGGCGAAACGTTCAAGAGGGAAAAGCGGTGTAGTTATTCTCGGTGGAGGTTCTCCGAAGAACTTCGTACTTCAGACGGAACCCCAAATACAGGAAGTGCTTGGAATAGACGAAAAAGGGCACGATTACTTTTTACAAATAACCGATGCACGACCCGATACCGGGGGTCTTTCCGGTGCAACACCCGGTGAAGCGGTGAGTTGGGGAAAAGTAGACCCGCAGCATTTACCCGATGCGGTTGTAGCGTATGTCGATACAACGATTGCTTTCCCAATTTTGACGTCATATGCTCTCCACAAAGTCGGAAAACGACCGCTGAAGAAGTTATATCATAAAAGGAACGAGATGCTCGAGTTGTTAATAAAGGAATACCGGAAGGCGCAAAAGAGAAGAAGTAAGCGGTAGTTCAATTAACCCGATTGCAGAATAATGTTCTGCAATGTCACATTATTATTCACTTTTATAAAGGAGGTTTTTATGAACAGGTTTCAGGAATTGCAGGAATTGGTTGCCAGCTTTGAAAAGGATTTTGTAAAATTCTATGAAAAGGGCAACAAATCGGCAGGTACCAGAATTCGCAAATCCATGAACGAATTGAAGCGAAAGGCACAGGAAATCCGCAAGGAGATCCAGGAAATAAAAGCCGCACAACAGTCCGAAAAAGGGGAAGAATCGCCACAACCGGGACCCGACAGACCGGAATTTTAGCAGCGATTAACTCTTTTTTACGGATGCAAATTAAAAGGGAAGGCAGTTTGCCTTCCCTTTTTTTATTTTCACTCTTTGACTATCACATTTTTGCTTATTCTTCCAGCGTCGATATATCACCCTCCGACAACCCCTGTGCACGAGCTTTCAACACCCGCCGCATTATCTTTCCGGAACGTGTTTTCGGCAGTTTATCCACGAAGTTGATCTTTTCGGGTTTTGCAATCGGACCGAGATGTTTTGCGACGTGCTGTACTAACTCATCCGCGAGATCATCGCTGCCGTTATAACCGGCGCGGAGAATACAGTACACATGTATTGCATTTCCTTTTACATCGTGCGGCAATCCTATCGC
>PWTU01000192.1 GCA_003562775.1 Ignavibacteriales bacterium | reverse complement strand
TATTCTTTTGGATTTGGATCATTAGCACCGTCCGAAACTTTCCATTTTTCTTCAAAATAATCATCACCCTTATATTGCGGACGCTCTCGTTCAATCTCCCCGTCATCAATTTGAACCGAACTTCCAATTGCCAGCATAATGAAGATTGTGAATATTAACACCGAAGTAAGCGATAACATATTTGTCGTTTTCATTCTTTATCCCTCCTATATAATGTTAATCCCATTATTGCGCCCATGCCTATTCCTGCAATAGATAAAAAGAGATCCTGATAACAAAATACACCCTGCAGTACTCCCGCATATTGCATAAGCTCATATCCTATAGCAAGCAGCGGTATAGAGCCAAACCAGAAATACTTTATTTTAGAATTATTGTCCCGCCACAAATGTGTAATTATCAAGGCATACGAGAATGCCCACAAACCGTTTGGCAACGAATAAATAATCCATTCGGGAATAGGGGTATGCAGCGGATGTATATACGTTCTTAAATTTTCTACCGGATCACGTAATCCGACTGCCTCCAGCCAGACGAAATATCTGATTGTGTCCGGACGCCAGAAAGTATATATAATCACTCCGCAAAGGATTGCTATAAAAGCAATCGTATAGGGGTACCCTTTTTTCATTACTATATATTTCATTTTTTAGTTGTTTATTATTCATTTTAATTATATCAAGCATAGAAGTATTGCAATTTTGACAACTATTATAAATATCCGTTTACCGATCATCCGATTTATATGTTTCACTATTTTCAAATGCATCATCCAGTATTTTATGGACTTTTTTTATCAGGACTTTTTCGATATCCGATTTTTCGAGAAAGTATTCTTTGTATAATTCACGGGCTTGCATTGCGCGAACATGCTCACCATAGGCAGTTACAATGAGAAGTTTACAATGAGGTCTTGATCTTTTTATTTTATCCGCAAGGTCCAAACCGTTTTTACCTGCCAGGAACAGATCGACAATTGAAAGATCAATAAACCTTCCGCAGAGCAAGGCGAGGGCACGGACTTCGTCTTCGGCTTCCAGAACCTCGTACCCTTCCCTTTTTAGTAAAAACGCGATACCGCGACGCATGGCAAAATCATCGTCTATCACGAGTATTGTTTTCATAGAGTTTTATATTTAACTATTGAGTCTACTCCGATAAGTATGAGTCAGATTCAATAGCCACGGATTTCACGGATTTTTCATAAAATTTGGAAAAATAAAGGTATAATCCGTGTAATCCGTGGCATTACTTATCTTTTCGGAGTGGACACACTATTCTATTAGTAGATATTATTGTTATTACACATAATAGTACAGACAAAAAGTGTGCCCGATGCGGTAATTCGAATGGCTGTTATAAACAATAATTTTTATTCAATTTACGGGTGATAATAAAAGAGACAGCGCAATGAACGTCAAGATAAACATATATCGGTTTCCAGTTTCCGGATTGATGTTAGATATTCGGTAAATGGAAATCATAATGCTTGGCTTGAAGTTTTACTGTGTATACTATTGAGTCCACTCCGAAGAGGTATGTGAAGCCACGGATTTCACGGATTACAGTTTTAATTCCACCGTATTTTATGAAAAATCCGTGGCTATTGAATCTGACTCATACTTATCGGAGTAGACGCAATATTGCTTTCTTTATATTTGCAGCAAAGCATCAAGATAAATATCTTGCCTGAATGTGCATATTGAATTGTTGGATTCAATGATAAAGGAGAAAATTCCAATGAAGCTTAAATTTATAGTAGCTATAATGGCAATGTTGTCTTTCGGAAACGTCAATGCTTTCGCAGGCGAAAATGACAAGCTTGCTGTCGTCTGGACGAGCGGCGATCCCGATGTAGCTCACCGGATGGTTTTGATGTACACACACGCCGCCAAAACGGCCGGTTGGTTCGATGAAGTTGTGCTCATTATCTGGAGACCATCACAGCGCTTGTATGCCGGTGATATGGATATACAAAATAAAGTGCTGGAAATGAAAGAGGATGGAGTTCGTGTCGAAGCATGCGTGGTCTGCTCCGATTCATACGGGATTACCGAACGCCTTCGCGAAACGGGACTTACCGTAAAACCGATGGGAAAACCGCTTACCGAAATGATAAAAGGGGATTGGAAAGTGGTGACGTTTTAATTATTGAGACTACTGCGAAAAGTGTCCTTGTGCCACAGATTACACAGATTAAATCTTTAATTCTGCCATTTATATACAAAAACAATAATGGAGGATTTATTATGTTTACATCAATAAATAAAACGGCAGCATCACTGATTGTAATTCTGGTGATGGGTTTGTTTTCCGTTAATAGCGCACACGCTTCGGAAAATCGATTTAATCTGGAAGGTCGTGTCGGTATTGCCATACCGATAGGTGATTTTGACAGATTTATAGCAGATGCCGGTTTTGCGACCGGTTTGAAAGTGTCATAATACTTCTCACCGTATTTTGAAATCCGGGCAGATGGAGATTTGTCGATATTTTCATCCCAGAGACAGATGCCGACAACACGCTTCTGGCACGTTACCGCAGGACCGGGTATATCGTTCACGAATCCACATATTACCCGCCTGACGGTAGGGTTCAACGCCTAGGTTTTACCGTTATTGAGACCGATAGCTTTTCCTTCATCCCCCCCGTCCCCGGCGACGAGCCGGATCTCGATTTTACCGGTATTGAAACAGAGGACAACCAGGTAGTCAGATCGTTTAATGAATCCTATTTTGCTCTGAGTTTCGGAGTAAAAGTGGGATATGACGTGGCTTCAAGAGTTAACATTTCGTTATCATCGATGGGGTATATTACATTTGCCGACGAAGATGATACAATATTCTTTGCAAGCATTCCCGGAGGAGGTACATTCGAAGAAGTGTTCACATTTCCGGTCAGTTTGGGTCTTACCGTCAGGATATAACATCTGATTGACATTCGGTAAAAGAAACGGCTCGGTGAAGTATATATGAGTCGTGTCTTTTTTATATTAATGAGCATTAGTTAAATATGTGTTATCAATGTTTTATAAAATAGTTCGGAATAAGGATCCATGAGTGCATTGCCACAACCTCGTAAAACCACAAGTATTTCCTTCCAGGCTCGATTATCATAAACCTATATTAGATCCCTTTCTATTGCATCTTTCCATTGCTACTACCATACAAGGCCTAAAAAACAGGTACGCGAAGTGTCATCTGCATTACACTTTTAAATGAATGTCGGATTCGTGACTTTCATAAAAAAGTTTATGTCTTATTTTTTATGCACATAATTACTTCTGCAGGTAATTACTAATTCATAAACACCAATAACAAATAAAGGAGGGTGTTATGTTTACATCCATCAATAAAACGGTGTCGTCACTTTTTATAGTTTTAGTGATGACTATATTTTCCATAAGCAACGCCTATGCCGGCGATAATCGTGTCAACCTGGAAGGCCGGGCAGGTATCGTTGTCCCGACCGGCGATTTTGACCGATTTAATGGAGATGTCGGTTTTTCGACAGGGCTAAAGGCTTCCTACTCCTTCTCCCCTTATTTTGAGTTAAGGGCGGATGGTGATTTGGGAATATTCTCTACCCTGAGAGACGTACCGACCACACGGTTCTGGAACGTGACTGCAGGCCCGGGAGTGAACTTCACCAATCCGTATAATACCCGGTGGACTGTCGGAGTCAACGGCGGTCTTGGCTTTACCGTTATTGAGACTGATGACTTCCAGGGTAATTCGTTCAACGAAACCTATTTCGCTCTCAGTTTCGGCGCCAGAGTGGGATACGATATAGCTTCGCGGGTTAACATCTCCTTATCGTCAATTGGATATATTACTTTTGCCGATGAGGACGATACGCAATTCTTTGCAAATATTCCCGGCGGCAGTTCATTTGAAGAGGTATTCACATTTCCCGTTAGCTTAGGCCTGACTGTTAGAATATGAGAGGCAATTCACCGCTCTATTTGAAGAAAGACACGGTTCATTGATGTATAAGTGAACCGTGTCTTTTTGGCTCTATTCGTTTAATCTGAAATAGGGTATATAGCCACCGATTCGACGGATTAGTTTTCTAAAATATTGAAAAAATCCGTGAAATCCGTGGCTATATATATTTACATAACCTTTATAGAGAAGACTCACCAGTATTATATCCCAAATTGTCATTTATCCGACAGATAATTGTGTTAAATTTGTTATTTTAGTATATACTTAAATACTAATATAAAGAATTGAATGTAATTAAAATACACTAATCAATTATAGAAGGGAGTAGCAATGAAAAGAGTGATCATCGAAGGAAAACAATGTATCGGCCCGAATTTTACACAAGCGGAATTCGCATTGATTAAACGGAATCTTGAGAAGCAAAGAGGGTTGGATACGCTCGCCGGCTTGCTTGAAACGGCAGGGAGCCCGCAGCGTTTGAAGATATTGTATGTTCTTTATGCTCATAAAGAAATGTGTGTATGCGATATCTCAGAGGTGTTGGGAATATCCGACTCCGCCGTTTCGCAGCATCTGAAGAAATTAAAGGATAAAAATCTTGTCCGCTCACGCCGCGACCGGCAAACGATTTATTATTCTCTTGTTCCGAATCGGTTTACAAAATTCATCGGAACGCTTTTTATAAAAGATGAACTGAAAGAACAATTTTCATTTATGCAGAAGGAGGAAGCGTAATGAAATCACATATTATGGCAATTATCGGATCTATCGGAGGGGGATTTATCGCGGCATTGTGCTGCATCGGGCCGCTCGTGCTTGCAGGTGCGGGTACCGCGGGAATGTTTGCAGGGTTTTGGGATTATCGACCGTATGTTATACCGGTTGTTATCATACTCCTCGGGATATCGTTTTATTACGTATATCGCAAACGGGAGGTCCAGTGCGAAGACGGTTCCTGTAAAATAGAAAGCGCCGGAAAGTGGAATAAAATCGGTGTGTGGGTTTCTGCAATCGTTGTCGTATTGCTCATCCTATTCCCGTACATCGGGTTCGCACCCGCTGCGGCATTCGACGAAACGGCAGAAACTTCCACAGAAGTTACAGTCACTATTGAGGGGATGACGTGTACATCGTGTGCGGCGGGTGTGGAACGTACCCTTGCCGGTGAGGAAGGTATTTCCGGTGCAAAGGTGAGTTATCCCGGAGGTTCAGGCACTATTAAAATCGATGAGAAAAAAATTTCCGTTGATGAATTAATTGAAAAAATAAATCGGACCGGGTTTACAGTGCAATCTGCCGATGTATCAAGTGGGGAGTGAGTATGGCAAAATTTGATTTCCTGAAAAACCGGTATGCGAAGGTTGGATTTTGGGGGACGCTCGTTGCAGCACTATGCTGTTTTTCCCCAATTTTAATCTGGATCTTTATTGCATTGGGACTGGCTGCGTATACGGCGTATATAGATTTCGTAGTGCTTCCCATACTTTTTGTTTTCCTGGCAATTCTCGGTTATGGATATATGCAATATCAAAAAAGAAGAATAACAAATAACTGATCACCAATTAATAATGCGGCAACTCGGTAATTATGTTCTCATTTTATCCCAGAATTCCCGCGGTGTTACAATTGCAATTGATTCGAATTGTTTCAGGACGAGTAGATCGTTGTCTCCCGTTATGAGATAACCGGCTTGTGTATGTTTTGCAAGCGCAAGTATTTCGTCATCATCTGGATCACGGCACACCGGTTGATCCAGAGGATTATAGTTTCTTATGGTACAGGTTTCTCTCAGGTATTTTTCTATATCGGT
Source organism: Ignavibacteriales bacterium (assembly GCA_003562775.1). Classification (GTDB taxonomy): domain Bacteria; phylum Bacteroidota; class Ignavibacteria; order T3Sed10-11; family T3Sed10-11; genus T3Sed10-11. The sequence goes on along the minus strand of PWTU01000192.1, from coordinate 10,244 downwards.
TATGAGCAAAACCGGCATTGATAATTTGTCTTTTAATTTTTCGATTACTTCTTGAATTATATGCTCACTAATTACAATGCTATGAGAAATAACACAATACTCAAATACTGCATGGCATATACCGCGTGCAGCGAATGCCGCAATAATGACATTGGAATCAAGAACAATATTCATGAGATCAACTTGAATATGTCCTCATCCGTCAGCAGACCGGATGATTCTGCAAAAGGGAGCGTCTTATTCCGGAGTTTCCGAAATTTTAGTAAGGATATGTATGACTGGAGAGAATCACGTACTATATCGCTCACCGGTTTATTCTCGGCTTTACTTATTTTTTCCAACTCTCTTTTTAATTCTTTAGATATTCTAATGGTCAATGTTTTATCCATGGCACCCTCTGATATAAATATGTATTACAATGTAACACAATTATTATAAAATTTCAACAATTATAAGAGAGGATTGTATGTCACAAAAACAACACTATACGCTGCGCATAGAAGGCATGACCTGCGACGGCTGCGCCCGCCACGTTACAAAAGCATTGCAATCGGTTGACGGGGTTGAAAAAGCTGAAGTGGGAAGCTGGAAGTCGGGAAAGGCAACTTTACTTGCAGGTGAAAATGTCAAAGAGAGCGATCTGACCGCTTCGGTTGAAAATGCCGGCTATCGTGCCGTTGTTCAGGAACGGAAACCGGTGAACGGTGATCGAAAAGTACCGCAGGCAGGTGGAGATGGGTTCGATCTTATGATTATCGGCGGCGGCTCCGCTGCCTTTGCAGCTGCGATTAAAGCACGCGAACTTGGTGCAAAGGTCGCAATCATCGAAAAAGGTACGATCGGGGGGACGTGTGTCAATGTCGGATGTGTTCCGTCAAAAACGCTTATTCGTGCTGCGGAACAATGTTTTAAATGTTCATACCATGATTTTGAAGGACTCGCCGCTTGTCCCCCTCCGGATGACTGGCAGAAGGTGATCCGTCAAAAAGATAAACTTGTAGAAGAACTGCGGCGGGATAAATACATCAATGTCGCCGAAGCATATCCCAACATTTCGATAATCAAAGGTGAGGCAAAACTTGCAGGTAAACGGTCGCTTCAACTTAACGGTAAAACTTATTCACCCGGTAAAATTCTTATAACAACAGGTTCGAGAGCATGGGCGCCGCCGATTCCGGGACTCGATTCTGTAGATTGGCTCGACAGCGATGCCGTTGTCAGCATACCGGAACTACCGAAGACGATGACGGTGATTGGAGCGGGAGCTATCGGACTTGAACTTGCGCAGTTGTTCGCACGGTTCGGAGTCAAAGTGACGCTGCTTGAAGCGCTCCCGGGGATTGCCCCAGCCGAAGATCCCGAAATCAGTATGTCGTTGACACAATCACTGCAAGAAGAAAAGATAGATGTGTATGCCGGCGTGAAAATCGACAACGTTGCTCAAAAGAACGATACGGTTAATATCTACTTACAAGATAATAATGGAAAGTTGGTTACCATAACTTCCGAAAAACTTATTGTTGCAACAGGACGGCGTCCGAATACCGAAGGACTCGGTCTTGAAGCTGCCGGTGTGGAAGTCGGTAATAAAGGAGAAATCCTCGTCAACGAACATTTGCAAACATCTAATCACGATATCTACGCTGCGGGCGACTGTATCGGTGAGCCGATGTATGTATATACCGCTGCCTATGCCGGAAGTCTCGCTGCTGAAAATGCACTGAATAATACCGGTAAAATATATGATCTGTTCGCGCTGCCGAGAGTTACCTTTACCGATCCGCAGATTGCTTCCGCCGGAATTTCTGAATCACAGGCAAAAGAGAAGGGAATTGCAATAAAAACTTCGAGACTTCCGTTGAGCGATGTTCCCCGATTCATAGTATCCTTCGATACAAGGGGTATCATAAAACTGATTGCTGAAGAGGAGACCGGAAAACTCATCGGAGCTCATATTCTTGCACCAGAGGCAGGGGATGTTATAGGTGAAGTTGCACTTGCCATTAAACACGGTTTAACAGTGCAGGATATTATCGATACATTCCATCCGTATTTAACTGCAGCGGAGGGAATTAGGCTTGCGGCGCTGACGTTCGAGAAAGATGTGCACCAGTTGTCGTGCTGTGCGGGGTGAATTTTTGAATTTATCCCGCCAAACAGCGGCGGGATCCTCAATTCGGCAGCCACTCACAAAAAACGTTCGTGGGCCGAATTGGGACTTGACAAACACCCTGTATATCAGGATATATTAAGAGTAGAAATTTTAAAGTAGATAAATGATGTGTTGAGGAACCATTCGAGGAGGGTAAAATGATATACCGAATAGCAATGACGTTGATTTTTCTTGCAGGGGTTGCCGTACCTGCATTTGCACAGAATACGGAAACCTATGAGATAGCGGTACGTGTAGACGGCATGTCCTGCATGTTCTGTGCATACAGTCTCGAGCGCAATTTTAAGAAGCTTGAAGAGGTGGAAAAGCTCGATATAAATGTCGGAGAGGGAATTGCCAAAATTTCCCTGAAACCCGGAACAGAATTAAGCGATGAGGAGATAAGAGATATCGTGAAGAATTCCGGATTTACACCGGGAGAAATAAGACGAAAAGAGACAGTTAATGGTTAATAAGTTAATTGTTAATCGTCGTTTTGAAGTCGCCGGTACGTTACGATTAACAATTAACTAATAACGAATAACCATTAACCTCTTATCAAATAACCATATATCCCGTACGGAGGTAAAAACGCGTGAAGAACATTATATCATCAATAGCCGGAACGACTCTCGGCTTCTTATCACGTCCCTGTTGTTCGATACCGTTCTTTTATTCGTTATTCGGATTAGGGTCGTCGGGAGTTGCATCTGCTTTGGAACCGTACAGGGAATTATTTTTAATGATTGCGTTGATATCATTCTCTATCGGAGGGTATCTCACGTTTCGTGTAAGCGGTGCGATGTTTAATAAAGTATTTTTTGTCGCGAGTGTTACGCTTACATTTATCTTTCTCTACCTTCCGAAGATATGGTTTACGAGCATTGAGGTTGTGGAAGGAATATCAAAAGGAGCATTATGAAGCATGTAAGTTCTTTTCTTGTTTTACTCTGTTTGACGGTCTTTATACCTTCGACCGCATATTCACAGGGGCCGCCGATAATTACCGATACACCCATTCTGCTCGGTCTGGAGGGAAGAGCGATTATGGCACGGTCAATGATTGTACGAAGCACAACGCTCTATAGTGACGGCGAAAGAATAGAAGATCCGATGCAGCGGGAAGTTATAGCTGCGGTGTTTCCTATCGGCATCCCGTACAATATCAGCAGGAACTTACTCGTTAGTGTGATGGTTCCGGTTATGAGTGTCAGGGGTAAGTCAGTGGAAGGATCTCAAACCTCGACCGGTTTAGGGGATATTACCGTTACGGCGAAATATCTTTTTTTGCAGCACGACCGGCTGCAGGAGACCTTCCGCATAGCAGCGAAGACAGTTGTAAAATTTCCGTCCGGAAATGAGGAAAGGCAACCGGCGCTTGGAACGGGAACATATGATGTCTCTGCCGGAGCGGTAGTAGGGTGGATCGGGAGAAGGTTCGGTGTGTATGGCGATGTGCTGTATTCATTTAATGGAAGAGCCGGCGGCATCGCCCACGGTAATTCATTGAAATATAATGCTGCAATAGGTTTCCGGGGAATTCCCGATGTCTATGACCGTTATCCGATGAGTCAGTTGAACTTATATCTTGAATTCAACGGGGAATATTCACGACCGCATACCGGGGATGGTGAGAATATTCCCGATACGGGGGGAAATGTTGTTTATATATCTCCCGGTATACAATACATTCCCGGCCGGCAATTTCTCGTAGAAGGATTCCTCCAGATCCCGGCAATTCAATCACTCAACGGTACGCAGCTCGGAACGGATTTTAGGTTCGGGATTGGGATACGATGGTTATTATATTAGATAAAAACATAGTCTACTCCGAAAAGGTTACTTGTGCCACTGATTACACGGATTAAAGCTTTAATTCTCTCAATTCTTATAAAAAATCTCTGGAATCCGTGGGTAATGGATCAGACTAATACTTATCAGAGTTTACTCAAAGTTAGAAAAAAGGATTGCAATGTTAAACACAAAAGAAAAAAAGGAAATTATCAAGCGGCTGCACTTCATCATCGGTCAATTACACGGAATAGAAGATATGATAGAGAACGACAGGCAATTAAATGACATTTACGTTCAATTGCGAGCTGTGGAGAAAGGTATTAATAAAGCTATTTACACGGTTTTTGAAGAACAACTGAAGAAGCATCTCGCGGAGGTGTTGTCAAAACGCCTTGCCGCCTGTCCCGGCGATTGCAGCGACGCCGAGCGGTTGCGTTACACACGTGAACAGTTTGCAGAACTGGATTTGAAGGAGGTCATTGAATCTATCGAGTGGTTGAAGAAAGGGGTGCGTGAATAGTTGATTCCAACTTATTGATAATACTAAATTTACTTGAATTTTATACCGATAAATTTTTTATGAAATGTCATCCAGATGACGGACAAATAAATATATTATTATGACATTGTGCCAAAAATTTAGGATAAACATATCTGAAACACTTGTTTAAATATTCTATGGAGGTCATTATGGTTCGCTCATCATTTTATTTCATTGCATTGTTGATTCTTTTTACGGGTATATCATACTCACAGGATGAACCCGTGCGACTCATTGCTATTACTATGTTTGCCGACTGGTGCGGAAGCTGCAAGGTGCTCGATCCAAAAGTCGATGCCGTTAAGGGAGAATTCAAAGGCAAAGGTGTTTTCTTTACTCAATTCGATTTTACGGATGATTTTACCAAGGAGCAGTCGGCTCATTACGCATCGTTAGTCGGGTTGGAAAACCTGTACAGCGAACACGCCGGCAGAACGGGTTATATGCTGTTGATCAAACCGGAGACAAAAGAAGTCGTTGCGAGAATTACCCGTGATAATTCGGAGGAAGAAATAAAACAAACTATTTTGAGTGCTTTATAGAAAATAATTTGGCGTGCGGGAGCCGGCACTCCCGCTTTTTTCAAGGAGCAGTTAATGCATTACATATCCTTAATCAGTATGGAAAAACTTCACCAACAACGTTCACTTACGGTTTTAAAACCACTCTCCCTTTGACATTCCCCTGTTGGAGAGCTTCAAGTCCTTCCGCCCATCTATCGAGGGGGAGCACCTGAGCGACGATAGTGCGAACTTTATTTTGTGCTACCAACCGAACGGCTTCCTGTAATTCCTCCAACGTGTTGCCTACCGATCCCATTACCGATACCTCATTGATGACCAGTTCAATTGGATGAATGTTAAACTGGTCTTCGGAGTAACCGACAAAAACCAGTCTCCCTCTTTTTGTTAACATTTGTTTTGATTGTTCGATTGTTTCCTTTACCGCAACAAGCTCAAATACAACATCGGCGCCGCGGCCATTGGTTATTTCCCGAATAACGTTTGCTGTGCTTTCGACTTCGTTTGCGTTAATGGTGTGGTCGGCGCCGAGTTCGCTCGCCAGTTCAAGTTTCTCGGGGGTACGGCTGATTCCTACTACATTTGCTCCACGTAGTTTTCCTATCTGAATAAGTCCAAAAGCTACTGCACCTACGCCATAAACGACGATTGTGTCATTCGGTTTTATATTTGCAAGGTTTAAGGCATGAATAGCGGTCGTTACACCGCATCCGATCGGAGCCGCCTCCTCGGTTGAAATGTCTTCCGGCAGTGTTACAGCATTACGCGCCGGAACAACTATATATTCCGCATACCCACCGTCGTTGAAAAACCCGTATTCGTGGCGAAGATGACTACACAGGTTTTCCTCTCCTTTACGGCACCATTCGCACGTACCGCATCCCGCATAGTAGTACACGAGAACACGTTCTCCTATTCTTGCCTTGTTCACATTGTCTCCGACCGATTCGATAACACCGGATATTTCATGTCCCATCGTTAACGGAGCAACGCCAAGATTGAGAAGCCCGCTGGCAAAATGAAGTTCGGTGTGACACATTCCCGCCGCCTGTATTTTAATGCGAACTTCTCCTGGCCCGGGTTCAGGAACGGAGATCTCCTCAAGACGGAACGGTTGATTCGGACCGTGGTAGCGTATAGCTTTCATCAACATAGTATACCTCATTTTAGTGAATGTGTTTGTTCCTGCAGAGTGTTTTTCTCGGAGAGCCGGAATAAGACCGTGGAAGGGCGTTCCTGCTGCTTCCTCCGCCGGTATTAACCGGATCAGGTTCCGAGGGTGTAATCTCAGTCTCTCGATGGCTACGGAGACACCCCTGCAGCATTACAGATCAATTTTTACTGATTCTCAATATAATCTTTTTAATAAATATTTACAAGCCGCCTGTTTGATCAGGTTGTGAAATTTATTTCGATTGATATTCTTTTTCCGTCTCCTCGTTTGTTACTTCGTGTTTAACAACCGGTGCGACTACATTCCCTAAAAGTTCGATAGCACGCAGCACTTTTTTATGCGGCAGAGTGCCCACGGTGAGTTGTAGAAGAAACCGATCGTGACTGAATATCTCGTGTTGAAATAGAATTTTTTCTACTACCTCCTGAGGACTGCCGACAAAGTCTGCGCCCCGAAGAGAGCGTGACATCTCAAACTGTTCCCGCGACATAGGAGGCCAGCCGCGCTCCCGTCCGATTTTATCCATCACCAACTTGAATGCAGGGAATGCAGTATCGGCTGCATCCTGCGATGTATCGGCAATGAACCCGTGCGAGTTGATGCTCAATGGTGGAGTAGCATGACCTGCCTCAGCTGCAGATTGCCGGAACAGGTCGACAACAGGTTTAAATCGTTCCGGCATACCACCAATGATGCCCAATGCCATAGGCAATCCGAGTGCACCGGTACGCGTCGCAGATCCGGGTGTACCGCCGACCGCAACCCATACCGGGAGCGGATTCTGCAACGGTCTGGGATAGACACCGAGATTATCGAGCGATGGACGGTGTTTGCCAGACCATGTGACGAATTCGGATTCGCGCAGCTTTAATAATAAATCGAGTTTTTCTGCAAAGAGTTCATCGTAATCGTTTAAATCGTATCCGAAAAGAGGAAAGGATTCAATAAACGAGCCCCTGCCGACCATGATCTCGGCACGTCCTTTCGAAATCAAGTCCAACGTTGAAAACTGTTGAAAGACACGCACAGGGTCATCGGAGCTTAAAACATTTACCGCGCTGGTGAGACGGATATGTTTCGTACGGGAAGCAGCGGCAGCCAACACCACCGACGGTGACGACACTGTATAGTCGGGACGATGATGTTCACCAACCCCGAAAACATCAAGACCTACCTGATCCGCAACTTCAATTTCTTCAATCAGGCGTTTTAAACGCTCGGAGGGACTTATAATCTGACCGGTATCGGGATCGATACTTCGATCTCCAAAACTATAAACACCAATGTCCATTAATTTCTTTCTAATATTTAATACATAATTGATATTTATCAAAGTTAAAGTTAGTAAAAAACAATGTCTACAAATTACAAGTTCCAAAAATTCTTTCATTTGGATTAGGATGTTGTTATCTTTTACAAATAATTCATTTAAAATACAAATATTAATTTTAGTATTACCTTCCAAATTTTATTGTTAGTTCCGGAGTGGTAGCGGATGTATTGTCATCAATATGACGGATTTTAGATTTAAATATAACTATTCTTCTCTATATCATGTAATTATTAAATACTAAAGAGGAGAAATCTGATGTTACAATTAAAACGTAAATCTCTGTTATATGCAATATATTTCTCACCGATTTTATTTCTTGTATTTTTAATAGGATGCGGAAACAATGGTAATCTGGAACTGCTGCAAGGGTTACGATCCGGTGCCGACCGGATTGAAATACATACTCCCGGGGGCACTTTCAATCCGGGTGATAACAAGGTTGCCGTTTACGTGATTCGAAACGGTGAATTTGTTGAACTCGATGAAGGAAACCTCTGGCTGCATATGCCGGAGATGCCTAACATGCCGCGGATGGATACCGATACAGATCTCACTAAAAACGGTGACCGTCTTGAAGGAAACATATACTTTGAAATGGGTGGGGGTTGGAATGGGGAGATAATAGTACAAACAGCACGTGGGCAGACTATCGATGCACCGATAAGGGTTCAAGTTCGGTAAAGATGGAATCCGTTATAGCTGTAGCTGTTGATTTAACACCTTGCTGTTTGTCGAAAGTGTATATAATTTTGTACATTATAAACCCGAGAATGAGTACAATAATAATATGTTGTTAAGAAGGAAATAGTATGGCGTGGATAAAAACAATCGACGAATCGGAAGCAACCGGTCGAATTAAGGATCTGTACGAAGAACTAATACAGAAGCGCGGTAAGGTTTCAAACATCATGAAAATTCAAAGCTTGAACCCGGAGGCGATGAAGCGGCATCTCGATTTGTATATGACATTGCTTTTCGGCAAGTCGGGATTGAGCCGTGCAGAACGGGAGTTGATCGCCGTCGTCGTTTCGGCGACAAACAAATGTGAATACTGTATCTCGCATCACGCCGAAGCGTTAAACAATTACTGGAAAGATGACGAGAAAGTGCGGCAGGTGATAGAAACACCGGAATTGCTTGATCTATCGGAACGGGAACGCAGTATGGTACACTATGTTACTACGATGACAAAAGAACCCGGTAAGATACAACACAAAGATATCGATTCGTTGAGAGAAGCCGGGTTTACTGATGAGGATATCTTAAACATCAATCTCATAATGAGCTATTTTAATTTTGTTAACCGCATCGCGACCGGACTGGGCGTGGAGCACTCGCCGGAAGAGGTGAGCGGTTATAAAGTGTGAGGATTTGTTGCGTAAAGAGAAACAGGTTGACAAAGCAGTTAACTGCTTATTAAATATGTCTTCAATCCCGATCGTTTAGCTGCTTCAATTTGACGTGTATCCGAGGACACGAATAAATCCGATTCCCATTCTATCGCACATGCAACATGTAACGCATCCATCCCCCGCAAAACATACTTCTCAAGAAGAACGGTTGATTTTGATATAACCGTGGGGGTAAGATTTATGATTACAGAATCATTAACCTCAAGCAGGAAATGAGATTTTACGGTTGAATATTGTTTTTTAGTAATATTCTTCTCTCTAACCCTCCTATTCAATGCGGAGATTATTTCCGGGATACAAATAATGCTTAACGCCAATGATGATGTATCCCCGCAAATTCTATCGACTTCATCACTTCCTTCTTCTTCGATATATCTTTTTGCAAAAGCCGAGGAGTCAAAGAATGTTTTCATTTTTGATTATAGGATTTACGTTCTTCCATAATGGCGTGCGACAAGCTTGCACCCTTTAAAACGAGTTTTATTCCCGGTCTTTTCCAGGCGGGTATACCCGGCTCCGTACCTTCTACAGGTGATATTTCGGCTATAGGTTTTCCATGTCGCACGATTATCAGGGTCTCACCTTGTTCGACATTAGAAAAATAAGTTGATGCTTTTTTCCTGAAATCGGTAAAACTTACTGTTTTCATTTCTTCATACTCCATAAAAGTTCTGTACATTAATGTACAGAATAATGTACATAAAAGCAAGTAAATAAAGATATCTTAAAAATCAATCTTATAATGAGCTATTCTCAGTTTGCTAACCGCATCGCCCTTAGGTCGGGCGTGGAGCATTCGCCGAAAGAGGTGAGCGGGTATAAGGTGTAATGATTATTTAACTCGACCACCTGAAAGAATAGATACGAAGGATAAGGGGACGAATAAAATAATATAAAACTGCAAAAATAAATACAAGTAGTAAACCAAATCCGGTAGGTAATACTGCCCCAAATGTGTAGGTCATACCCAGGACAAAACCAAGTAGGTATTCTGCCCGGAAGATCGGAAGAAGCACTGCTAAGGGGAACAGTGTTAATACCATATATGAAGTAGTATCTTCATGCCCATTCATGAAGGCGACGGAGATCATAACCCCAAAAAGCAGAGCTCCGACAAATCCGATTATTATACTTATAAGGTGTTTTTTTGAACCTGACTTCTCATCATTGTGCCTGACTATGCGTTTGTGGATGCGAAGGAGAAGAAACCATGTCAACGAGGGAAGAAGTAAACCGCCCCACCAATTAGAAAATGCGGGCATGTCGGCACGATTCAAAATGTAGTGACTTGGCACGCCGTCATGGAAATGTTGCCAC
>PWTU01000567.1 GCA_003562775.1 Ignavibacteriales bacterium | reverse complement strand
TATAGAGCAAACGCGCGCCGATAACCACATTAATGACCGGGAGTGCATCGGTTACCGGTTGCTGCCGGACAATGCCGTGCATTCCGGTAACGATTACCCGGGAGTTGTTGCTCCATTCGTCGAATTCATCACTGGTAACAATGTGTAAAGCCCCGCCGTTAATCCATCCGAGGTATTTATCGGACGATTGGATGTAGTACCACCAACCACGCTGTTTTAATACTCTGACCGGGGCGCCCAGTAGAACTTGTGTTACAAGTTCGGAGGTGTGTCTGTGGTGACTGCGCATGTTGCCGACGCTTACGTTTATTAGTGCGTATTGTTTTTCGCCCAGATCGGGATGCGGCAGAACGGTTATACTGTCAACCGGCTCCGGGAAACCGGCTTCCTCAAATGCATCAAGAAGTGCATATCTGAATTCGGGACTATCAACCTCACCTTTAATTATAAGATCGCCGCGCCGGCGCTCCCATTCGATATCGAAAACGGCTATACGGCGATCCGGTGCGTAATTTTCCTGAACCCGGTCGACAATTTCCTGCAGGATTGCGTCTTCGCGGTCAGTGGTGGCACAGGAGATGAGCAGCAGAACGGCGAGGAGGGGTAAAACGAATAAATTTCTCATACTGATTATTTCGATTGCTTTCCAAAAAATGAATATCCTTTAATCTATAAAATTAATTGTTATTTTCAAGTTTTTTAACGGATTTTTTCCATGCAGGTTTTTTACCTGCCAATATTCTGCAACAGTTACCCACGGCTGCCGTATACTATCGGGAAGAATAAAATTCCTTTGGTCACCCAACCATTTTTGCCCCGGGCGAGTCTAATATAATGAATGAGAACAAAATAGTTTATGATGTGGATGAATTAAACGAAGAAGATGTGATCAAACAGGCGCAGAGCGGGTGTATGCGCTCGTTTGAGTGTCTTGTAAAGCGATATGATCGGTTTGTCGTATCTCTTGCATATTCTTATATCCGGAATGATGATGATGTTAAAGATATTTATCAGGAAGTGTTTATGCGCGTCTATAAATCGCTGAGCGGTTTTAATTTCGAGAGCAAATTCTCAACCTGGCTTTACCGGATTACGGCGAATGTATGTCTCACGCACCGGTCGCGGCGGCAAAAACAATACCATACGCTTCTTGATACGGTGGTTGAACAGGAAAATTCACCCGAAGCGATGACGGATCATTATTCACCTGATAAACAGTTGATGGATTCAGAAATTCCTAAGCACGTGCAAAAAGCGATGAACATATTATCGCCGAATCAAAGAATGGTGTTTCTTCTGAGATTTATTAAAGGATATAAAATAAAAGAGATCGGCGAGGTAATGAATATTTCGGAAGGAACGGTGAAGAATTATCTCTTTACCGCAACGGAGAGGATGAGAGATAAATTACGGTATTTATTATAGCATGATGGTGGTAATGGTGGAGCCCATCTGAGCGGAAGATTAAGTGTCGGCAAGATGGTCTCCACCTATGCGTAAGTAATGCTTTAATGATTTTTAAATAAGGTGTGTCCTATGAAACATGATGAAATGAAACAATTACTTCAATTATATCTATTCGGAGATCTCGAAGCCGACCGGATGCAGGAAATAAAGGCGCATATTGCCGGATGCAATGAGTGCCGCCGGGAATTAGATGAGTTGATTCAGTTTCGTAATCTTATACAGAATAGCGGGCTTGAAGAGGTTTCCGATTCGCTTCTCAGTGAAGCGCGCGAGGAATTGCAGAATCGTCTCCGGTTGGGGCAGCCCCGAAGATCGTTCTGGAGCGGCGTGAAGGATACTCTCGCCCGATTTTTACAACCGGTTAAGATGCCCGTCCCGCGGTACGGACTCGCGTTCGGCGCCGTTTCCTTGCTTGTCATCGGAGTTGTAGTGGGAATTCTGATTTCAAATATCACCGGCGACAGATATCCTTATGAAATGCTTCACGCCGGCATCGATGATGCGCAGATTATGAATTTCAGAATACTTGACCACGACGCAAGAACAGGCGATATAGAGTTTGCATATGATAATATTTTGCCTGTTGAGCGGAAGGGAAATATCGGCGACCGTGACATTCAAAGGATACTTGCACATGCTCTTGTCGCAGAACAAAATCCGGGTATGCGTTTGCAATCGGTTACCGCAATCGGTGCTTCGCAAACCCACGAACTCGACCCCGAGATTAAAATCGCTCTTATTCTGACATTGCAATATGATGATAATCCGGGAGTACGCAGCGAGGCGTTGTCGGTGTTGAGCAAGCTCCCTCCGGATGAAGACTACAAACAGGCGCTGCTCCATGTTCTCATGTACGACGATAATACTTCACTTCGGATAGCGGCAATTAATCGTCTTGAAGAACTATTGGCGGTACACCATGATCTAAAACAGGACGTTCAGAAAGTTCTTGAAAATAAAATACAATCCGACGAAAATGAATATATTCGAATGCGGACAGTAGCCGTATTGGAGGAAATACAATAATGAAAACGGGAATAGTGATTCGTACAATTTTATTTATCGCGGTATTACCGGTAATAGTTTCTGATGCAGTGTTAAGCCGTGCATTGTTCCAAGCACCGGTAACTTTCGAGGTGTCCCGGGCAGGTACTCTGAATGTACAATTAAGTCACGGAAATATTGCGGTCGAAACCTGGGATCGTGATCAAGTCCACGTTGCTGCCGAGGGAATACCCGATAGAGATATGGAGGGGGTGAGCGCAACAATCGATGACAATACGGTGACCGTCCGGTTCAGATCGATGTACCGGCGATCCGGAAAAGTTGAATTCAGGATACACATGCCTGAAAATTTCAACGTCGATCTTCATACGGCAGGGGGAAGTATTACCGTGACCGGAGCTCATCAGGGAGCTGCGCGGATCAAGACCGCCGGCGGCTCGATACAACTCGATCGAACTGAGGGAGAAATAAACGTAGTTACGGCAGGGGGAAACATTTCGGTTTCCAGCTTAGCCGGTGAAGGCGTACTGCAAACCGCCGGTGGTAATATCTCAATAAAATCGATCGCCGGGGATTTTGACATCAGGACGATGGGCGGTAATATTTCGCTTATTCGGGGTGAACAAGTTGCTCTCCTGCGTACTTCCGGCGGCAACATCAATGTGCAGGAATTTTCCGGCGACCTGAATGCGTCAACCGCAGGGGGGAATATTCTTGTACAGTCGATTGTGGGAACAGGGATACTCAGGACAGCAGGTGGGAATATAAGAGTTGAAAAAGGGAATGGAGCGGTCGAAGCTTCTACATCCGCCGGTGATATATATATGATAGAGCAAACGGGTTCGGTCAATGCATCAACGCGGATGGGATCGGTAGAGGTACGTCTCGTTCCCGGTGAATATGGGGAATCCGGAATATCCGCAATGATGGGAAATGTTCGGTTGACGGTACCCGGGAATGTACCCGCTACCATTGATGTAACGGCGCAGGGAAAATGGGGCAGGAGAACCGCAGGCGATCCGCTTGTCCGGTCCGATTTTTCGCCTGATAGTTTCCGTGAAGATATTGACGTTGTTCGGGCGCGATATGTTATCGATGGCGGAGGTCATTTGATTAACATAACCGCACGTCAGACGGATGCAGTGGAAATTAAAAAATCCGATTAACTAAACTCTATTTATAATATAAAGGATAAATACTATGAACATTGTAAAAACACTTATTTGTTTGCTCGTTATAGTTTCGGTGTCTGTCGGGACATTCGCGGCTGATGTAAAGCCCGGTGATACTGTTACATTTACAGTTCAACCGGAAGGCACTTTATACTGGAATTCGGCAATGGTAACCGCCGAAGTGATAGGATCGGCCGGTAATCGGGTCGAGATTCATTTTAAAGAACCAAAAGACGTTATTGATGCTGAAGATCTCCTTGATTATCTGAAAATCGAGGTACGACAGGATGGCAATGACATATATTTTACCGCCGAATGGGATAAAGATAAAAAATGTGACCGCCGGTGGTCAAAAAGGGGAAAAAAATCCGTACGGTTTGAAGTTCTGATCCCCGACCGTTACAATGTTGACTTTAACACTGTGATTGGCGGCTTCTCGGTAAATGGTTTAAACGGTTCGGTTATCGGTTCCTCCTCAGTCGGAAATATTTCACTCAATAATATAGCCGGCGCTATCGACGTTGAGTCGAATGCCGGGTCGGTGAAGGTCGAGCAAATTCGGGGTCAAGCCGACATCAGGTCCAATGCCGGATCGGTTTCGATAAAACAAGCAGAGGGAGATATTACCGCGAATTCGAATGCCGGAAGTATAACGATTCAGGAATTGAAAGGTTCGATCAATGCCACATCTTCGGCAGGTTCGATTAAGCTGACGCTCACGGAATCCCCCGCCCGGGACAGTTATCTTACTTCATCGGCGGGCAAAGTCATTGTCTCGTTAACCGATGATGTCGGGTTTGATCTTGACGCGGAAGCAACGCTCG
>PWTU01000112.1 GCA_003562775.1 Ignavibacteriales bacterium | reverse complement strand
GAAAAAAACTCGTCTATAGCGGCGTTGTTTAAAACACCTCTCCGCCGTGTGCTCGTTATCGGTATAGCCATTGCAATATTACAACAGGTCACGGGCATAAATGTGATCCTGTATTATGCCCCCGAGATATTCAGACAAATAAGTCAGGCAGGCACCGATACTGCATTGTTGCAAACCGTGCTTATCGGAATAGTAAATCTCACTTTTACGGTAGTTGCAATTAAAACCGTGGACCGGGTCGGCAGGAAGCCGTTAATGATGATCGGTGCAACGGGTATGGGCATTTCATTAACTGCAATCGGCATCGCAGCGTACCTTCAAACCATCGGACCTTACTTATTGATCTTCATTCTCGGTTACATTGCCTGTTTCGCGTTATCGGTCGGTCCTGTTACCTGGGTAATACTGTCGGAGATCTTTCCGAATAAAATGCGCGGACGCGCTATGGCAATTGCGACATTTTTTCTCTGGGTGGCAAATTTCATCGTATCGCAAACTTTCCCCATACTGAACAACCACCCGTGGTTGGTAGAAACCTTTAATCGAGGATTCCCTTTCTGGCTTTATGCATCCTTCTCGTTCGTACTGCTTTTTGTCGTGTATTATTTAATACCGGAGACAAAAAACCGCACCCTTGAGGAGATTGAGGAGTTTTGGATGAAGTAGGAGATATAGCTCTTTCTCCTTTTAATCACTGAGAAAATTGAAATATCTGGCAGCGTTATAATAACTAACATCTTTCACCAACTCACTTACCAGCTCAATATCCCCCGGCAGCACCCCCTTCTCCATCTCTCCACCCAACACATTACACAACACCCTTCTGAAATACTCATGCCGCGGGAATGAAAGATAACTTCTCGAATCGGTCAGCATACCAACAAACTGACTTAGACATCCCATATTTGATAAAGCTTCAAGCTGCCACTCGATTCCGTCTTTCTGATCGTTAAACCACCATCCCGAACCGAACTGCATCTTTCCCGGTACGCTGCCGTCCTGAAAATTTCCAATCATCGTTGCAATCAACTCGTTATCACGGGGATTTAGATTATAGATAATAGATTTCGTGAGTTTGTTATCTTTATCAAGTCTATCGAAGAACTTTGCCATCGGTTGTGCCATTTCAAAGTCGCTGATAGAATCGAAGCCGGTATCGGGACCGAGCTTTTTGAACATTCGCGTATTGTTGTTGCGGAGTGCGCCGATATGATATTGCTGTACCCATCCTTTTTCGTGATCCATTATTCCAAACTCATACAGCATCATCGATTTAAATTTCCGGACCTCGGTTTGTGAAACCGGGTTACCTGCCAGCACATTTTTAAATATATTCTCTACTTCACCTGTAGTGTAATCGTGGGCGTACATCTCCTCGATTCCATGATCCGACAACCTGCACCCCATCGACTCGAAATAATCATGCCGCTTCCGAAGTGCTTCCATAAGGTCTGAAACGGATTTGATCTCGATGCCGGTCAGCTCGGAAAGTTTAGATACATATTTCTTGTACTCATCAGGCTTTTGAATTGCCATTGCCTTATCGGGTCGAAAGGTAGGGTATACTTTCACTTTACAGGTGTTATCTTCCCGGATTTTCGCATGATATTCGAGGGTATCGGTGGGATCGTCGGTTGTGCAGATCACCTCAACATTCATCTGTTCGATAATACCACGTGTGGAAAACTCCGGCTGGGATAGCTTCTCATTACATTCACGCCAGATATCGCCGGCAGTTTCTCCGTTCAACAGGCGGTTGGATATCCCGAACGGTTTTTTCAATTCAAGGTGGGTCCAGTGATAAAGCGGATTTCGTAATGTTTTAGGCACCGTCTCAGCCCATGCTTTGAATTTCTCCCAATCGCTCGCATCGCCGGTTATATATTTCTCATCGACACCACAAGTACGCATTGCCCGCCACTTATAATGATCGTTGTACAACCATATCTGTGTCAGATTATCGAATTTCGTATTTTCCACAATCTGATCGGGTGGGAGATGACAGTGATAATCGATGATCGGTAAATTTTTTGTATACTCATGGTACAGTTTTTTTGCCGGTTCCGATTCAAGGAGAAAATCTTCGGTAATGAATATATCTTTTGAGTTCATGAATATCCCTCTTTCAATAACTTATGAACGCTGATGACTCAGATTAAGCTGATTATTACTGATAAAAATGATCTGTGTACATCCGTACAATCAGCGTTATCCGTGTTCTGTATGATTTAGTGCTTTACAGACGGGATGCTCACCCATCACTGCAAGTCCGGTCAAACCAATTGGGTATTTGCTCATAATTTATTTAACCCCTTAGTTTCGTATAGTTCATGTTCTATGTTCACTTGAAAACCAAGTTTGTGTAATGTTGCAGGTATGTTATTACAGCGATTGTTTGATTGAACGGTCATACTGTGAAATTCGCGCCGAACGGGATATTCGTTTCTGAGCCGGTCGAAGTATGCACATCGATCCTTATTCGGAACTCTGAATATCATCCTTAGTGCTCGGTCATCCCGTTCGATGTCGTACGCTTTCTTTACTACACTTCCTATTCCAGTATTATAATCATCGATATCTACCGGTAGCTCAATCACCGGATGTGGCGGCTGCGGGAGATTATCTGGTTTCCATTCAGGTTGTTTATTGAATACCTCACAAGCCGCCCGGTATAATATTTCAGTCGCATTTATCTTGCCGTCACTTGAATACCCGGCAATGTGCGGTGTCCCGATATCGATACAATCGAGAAGCTGCATCGATATGTCCGGCTCGTTTTCCCACACATCGATTACCGCGCTTTTCAATTTCCCATGGTACAATACATGCAGCAAGGCATCCGTATCAACGACCGCTCCACGAGATGTATTAATGAGAAATGAACCTGATTTCATTTTGTCAAACAGTTCACGGTTTGCCATCCGGTATGTTGCATCCTGTCCTTCATAAGTTAGCGGTACGTGAAACGATAGTATATCCGATATCTTTGCAACATAATCGAGCGGATAATATATATTTTTACTGTCCTGCCTCCCCTTCGGCGGATCATTCATGAGCACTACCATACCGAGTGCGCGCGCTTTATCTACCACTTTTGTTCCAACATTTCCCACACCCACAACACCGAGCGTTAGGTTTTGAAAATTGAATCCGTATCGCTCAGCGAGGACACAGAGGGCTGCAACAATGTACTCTGCCACCGAATTGGCATTACAGCCGGCAGCGGCAGAAAAGGCAATATTTCGAGTTGCTAAGTAGTCAACATCGACGTGATCAAATCCTATTGTCGCCGTGCCAACGAACTTTACTGTTGTGTCATCTAGAAGCTCTTTATTCACCGGCGTCACCGTGCGTACAAGGAGTATGTCTGCATCGCGAACGTCAGGTGCGTTAATATCACGTCCTGCTTTCAACACAACGTCGCCGAATTCGGAAAATGCCTCTTTTACATAAGGAATATTTTTATCAGCCACTATCTTCATTTTTCAATCGATAAAGTATTTCACCCGCTTTTTCGACATAGAGGATTCCTTCATCCTCTCTGTTCTTCCAATCTTCTATATTAATTAAATCCGGATCCATGTATCCCATGTTAATTTTTTTACATCGCGATTCGGGTATTCTTGTCGCGAGAATAACTTCAATGCGCGGTTTTTCAATTCCGTTATCAAACGATCCTACTCCCTTCACATGCGTGGAATGAGCGAGAATTCCACGGGGTATATGACCGAACTTTACCCTCTGTTTGAGAAAGTAATCACGTACATGATAACCGATCTCATCGAGTACTTTGCCATGTGTGTAGGAAACTTCTGTGATATGCGACGCATAGATAATGAGCTTCCCGCCGTCGGCAACAACCGGTTCGAGTTTATACATACACTTACCCGCTGTCCATACATCCTCATACATCTCCGGCGCCCTGGATAAAACCGTCTTGAATGGCTTCTCCATGTAGCGTATGTGTTCCCGTGCCGACAGATCCGCCGCGGCACTGTATGCATCTTCGGGGGTACCGGCAAAGATTCCTTTCACACCCTCGCCTTCTACCACCATGCTGAAGCAGGTACGGGGAATATCTATCATTGATGCCGCCTTATCAACCACAGCCCGAACCGGAGTATATTTTGTGCCAATTATCTCTTTATTAGTAATAACCGCGCCCAGCCAGTGGAAAAAATTCAGAACTTCGGGACCGGAGATTCCCGGGAAAAAATACTTGTTCCCGCCGGAGAATCCAACAACTTCATGCGGAAACGTAGGCGCCAGAATTAAAATATGTTCATAATCATAAATCATTTTATTTATCTTGACAACGACATCCTCACCAAACAATCCGCCGGAAATATTTTCTATCTTCTCTTTTTTTATTAAGCCGATCTCTTTTAATTGTGCAGGGTCATTCCACTTATGATTGTAAACATCGTAGCGCGGTACGGTACCGTTTGTTCTGCCGAGCAGACGGTCGATAGCATCGCCG
>PWTU01000542.1 GCA_003562775.1 Ignavibacteriales bacterium | reverse complement strand
TCCAATAAGGTTTGATTATAACATTTCGTCAATAGATGATCACCCAAAATCACATTTACACATTAACGATAAAAATTGCAGAATCCCAGTGTATGCTCCGTTAAGTGTTGGGCATTTTTTAAATATAATATTCAAGTATTTTTATAAACATCAATGGATAGAATATGATGCTATCAGGACATTGAGAATACACAATTACGGAAATACAGTAAATGAAGATGAGAAGCGTTTATTATATCTAAATTGCAATCACTAAAATCAGATATGTTTATTGAATAATTATAATATGAAAATTAGTCATATTGCAATGTGGGTTTTCCGATTGAAACCTGCCGCTGATTCCGGTTGAAAGTTGCTCCCCATTTTAACATTCAGATATATCAAAGTACAAATTATTGTTAATCACTCTATCGCTGTAACTATATCGATATTGCTTCCGGAACTGCTCCGGTTTATCGGTTTACCCAGCGCAATTGCCGCACCGTTAAGGCAGATAATGTATGGGTTGTCGCCCCGATAGTTATAGGGGGTGCTGATGTTGTACCGGTCGCAGGGGTTGCTTGGGTAAGTATAGGTGGAAATGAATTTGAATTACGAATTACGATTTACGAGTTACGAATTAATTGAGGTCGAAAGTTTTCTTAATTGGGCCCGATTCTAGAAATAAAAAATATTACAAAGGTTTTCGATGGGTTAAAAGCGGTCGATGATCTTTCATTTGATATTAGTCCCGGTACTATTACCGCAGTTATCGGTCCGAATGGGTCGGGGAAAACGACATTGTTTCACATAATGACCGGATTACTGAAACCAAATAGTGGGAAGCCCCGATTGCTATCGGGGTTACAAAAAAAAATGGTTCAGGGGATTATGAACTTACACGTTTATCTGCACATAGAATAGCTCATATCGGCATCGGTCGTACGTTTCAGACTATCAGATTGTTTTCGCAGATGACGGTGCTCGAGAACGTGATGCTTGCGGCGAAATATCATAAAGGTGAGACGTTATTACATGCAATGCTGCAATCGTCACAAATGAAAAAAGAAGATGAGGAAAGCAGAGAAATTGCAATAAACTTTCTTAAGCTGGTAGGTTTAACTGAGAAAAAGAATGAGCCGGCGGAAAACTTGTCTCACGGTCAGCGCCGGCTTCTCGAGATCGCCCGCGCGCTTGCATTGCATCCGGAAGTTCTCCTTCTCGATGAACCAAGGTCGGGGTTGTTTCCGGAAATGGTCACCAAAATGAAAAATGTCTTACGTAATCTAAGGGATACGGGAAAAACGATTTTATTCATAGAGCACGATATGAACGTAGTAATGGGTCTGGCTGAACGGGTCATCGTGCTTAACTACGGGAAAAAAATAGCCGACGGCACGCCGGGGGAGATACAGAAAGATGAAGCGGTGGTGGAGGCGTATCTTGGGCGACGGAGGGGAAGTGGTTGATGGTTATTGGTTAATTGGCGTGGTATAAATGTTATTTTGATTAATTCCGTAAGGACGTTACCCCGACACAAGATGCTGCCGCGGTTGAATATTCTATTGAGGTATTTTGTGTCGGGGTAACGTCCCTACGGTAGAATACAGACATGCAAACATTCAAACATTCAAACAAGCAGTTACACAATCAATCAATCAATCATTCAAGCAACCATGCAATCATGCATAAACTAAGTTTGTTACTCATAAACTATCTAATGGAAGAATGTCAAAAAATAACTCCGTAATCCTTTCAGTCAAAAACCTCACCGTCTACTACGGTGTTGTCAAAGCGCTGGAGAACGCATCGTTCGAAGTGCATCCCAACGAAATCGTTGCCATGATCGGACCGAACGGTGCGGGGAAATCTACCGCGTTGAAAGTGGTGAGCGGTGTATTGCCCGCTACCGATGGTGAAATACGAACCGGTGAAATAGAATTCGATGGAAAAAATATCAAAGGATTACGAACGGATCAACTCGTTCATTTAGGAATGACCCTCTTGCCCGAGGGGAGAAGGGTGTTTAAAAACATGACCGTCCGTGAAAATCTGGAAATGGGTGGATACATACGGAACGATAAAAAAGAAGTCCGGAACGACATCGACCGTATATTGGAATTTTTCCCTCAATTAAAGGAAAGAACCAAACAACGGGCAGGCACGCTATCCGGTGGCGAGCAACAAATGCTTGCATTAGGCAGATCGTTAATGCTAAAACCCAAATTGCTATTAGCCGACGAACCCTCCCTCGGTTTATCGCCAAATTATGTGGATATTCTATTTGATAAGCTCGTAGAGATAAATAAAAACGGAACGAGCATACTGCTTGTTGAACAGAACGCAATGATGGCTTTAGAGATTTGTCACCGGGCGTATGTATATGAGATCGGAAAGATAGTTCTCGATGGTGATCGGGAAAGTTTGGTTGGGGATGAGAGGGTTAAGAAGGCGTATTTGGGGGGATGATTCGAATTACGAATTTAGAATTACGAATTGTATAGTTGTAAAAGTATCATTGGATCATATTTGTAAATCATAACGCGTAATTCGTAATTTGAGATGCCGGTGCTGTTTGACATTCAAAAATGTAGAATTTATATTGATAGATATATAGATAAATATTTTTCAATCAATAGGAATTGAGATCATGAATATAAAGGATATTCCACAATTTTCGGAAATGAGTATAGAAGAAAAAATTCTATTTCTGGAAGAGCTTTGGGATAGTCTTTCATCTAACGAAGCAGATATCCCGGTTCCACAAAGTCATAAAGAGGAACTGGACGCCAGACTAAGAAGTTATGAGATGAATCCCGGGCAACTCCTCTCCCTGGAAGAACTTCAGAATAGAATCGACTCCAGGAAATGAATTACATATTGCGATTTCTTCCACAGGTAGAAAATGATGCAATTGCTGCTTATGCATGGTATGAAAGCAAAAGTGAGGGTCTTGGTAATGATTTTCTATTAACTTTTTATTCAAATGCGGAGGACATTATCTATAATCCCTTTCTATACTTAAAAGCTTATAGAGATTTTCGGCGTCGTTTGATGAAACGTTTTCCTTATGCAATCTATTATAGGATTATTGGACACCAGGTAGTCGTTTTTGGAGTATTTCATTGTGCCAGGGATCCCAGAACAATTTATAGACAATTAAGGGGAAGAGAGAGATTAGAAGGTCTTTGACGAAGTAGTGTTTTATCACGAAGAACCAGTAGAAGCAGGTACTCTTGATACTTCCGGGATTTTTTCCCGACACGAAATATCTCCATCGGATACACACAGCGGTAGTATCGTCTCGTGTCGGGGTAACGTCTACTACGGTGTAGTAAAAGCCCTTGAGATTGCTTCTTTCGAAGTAAAGTCCGGCGAAATCATCGCATTAATCGGTCCACCAACGGTGCGGGGAAATCCACCGCATTAAGAGCGGTGAGCGGTATATTATCTTCTACAGGCGGTGAAATACGAAACGGTGAAATTAAATTCGAAGGAAAGGACATCAAAAGTATACGAACGGATCAGCTCGTTCATCTGGGAATGACACTCCTACCCGAAGGGAGAAGAGTATTTAAAAACATGACCGTCCGTGAAAACCTTGCATCGTATCGGGATGTTCTCCGGTCACAGGAGGAAGAGTGGTTAATTGTCGGTTATAGGTTATTAGTTAATTAATGGTTAATCGTCGCTTCGATGTGAATAAGAAACTTTGGGGTAACAACCATTAACGAATAACAAATAACGATTAACTTAATCGTTGAATATTAGAATAAGTATTATCTGTAAAAAACTCACCATCTGCTATGGCATCGTGATGGCACTGGAGGTTTGTCACCGTGCGTATGTGTATGAGATCGGGAGAATAGTTCTCGATGGCGATCGGCAAAGTTTGGTTGGGGATGAGAGAGTTAAGAAGGCGTATTTGGGAGGATGATTTTTCAGAGGACGGAGATCGGAGATCCCGCCTACGTTTGAACAACAACTTCGGCGGGCAAGCAGAGGTCAGTGTTGGGGCACTTCTGTGCATATTTATTGAAAAACTTGTTCAAGATTGTGCATCTGTATTATATGGCTTTTCCGGTTGAAAGTTTCCACCCCTTTTAACTTCCAGATCTGTCGAAGTATAAATTCTTATCAATCATATCGTTGAATTTGCACGTTATCTCACACAAAGATATTGTGCATTAACAATGCTATTATTGGTATTTTCTTGAACATGCTTTTGCCATACATTAAAGAAATCACAGGAATAGAATTAAAACTTAAGCCCCTGCCTAAGAAGGAATTGGATGTAGTGTTAATGTGAATTGCTCGTATAAATCACATTATTGTATATCATTCCCATTTTGAACCCTCATATATACCAAATCTTCCGTAACATTTGTTTCCATGTTTGTTTTTATGTTCGTTGAGCTTATTGTTGTATCTCTTTCGAGTGAACTTCTTTCCGCACACGGTACATCTGAATATATATTTACGCGAAGGAGAACGATATCGAGTTTTCCGGGAGACACGG
>PWTU01000492.1 GCA_003562775.1 Ignavibacteriales bacterium | reverse complement strand
TCGGGTCGAACAGCTGCGCCAGAAGAATTCCCTGACGGAAGTAGAAAAGATATCCGTCTGCATACAGCCCGTAGTAACTTCCATCAAGGATTTTTTTGGTTTCAGAACTGCCAAGCGATCCGACGTAAAGATCGGCGGGATAGTTGCTATCCGACAAATCCATCAGCGAGAAAAGAAAGTGAACACCGTCGGGAAGAAACGCCGGAAACCTGGGAGCCACTCCCGCGGTTGAGTCGATTGCCGTTACCTGGCGGGGTGTCCCCCCGGAAGACGGAACCGCGAAAAAATTCGGGTCAGAGACAGACGGTGAGTAGATAATCTCACCGGTTGTACTCCACGCCCCTCCGCGACCAAAAGGAGCATCAGCAAGTGTCAGCACTAAACCACCGGATAACTCGACCGTTTTCAGTTTGCCGTCTGCAAAGAAGCCGATTGAACGATTGTCCGGTGACCAGAACGGATAGGTTGCCCCTTCGGTCCCTCTGAGTACCCTCGATTCATCGGTCCGTAACTGACGGATCCATAATCTCGTCTGGTTAAGTGAATCGATGCCGCTTAATACGATCATTGAACCGTCCGGAGAGATTGATGAATGACCTCCTGCGCCTTCGTTATATCTGATACCGTCGGGCATTTTTATAGAAGCTCTTACAACGGGTAATTCGCCGGGAGGTGAACCTCCAATATTTGAAAGTCCATATCCCGCAAGAAGCATTATCACCGCGATCGCAGATATCAAAACCCAGGGTATTGACCGGTTGTATGATACTTCTTTCCGGTCTGATTCTGTTCCGGTTATTGTATTATAATCATGTGAAATGGCCGACTGAACCGGCCGTGCGGCGGTTATCCTGCTTACGCGCTGCCGGCTCGATTCTCTCCTGTAGCGCTTCAGATCGACCGCAACCTGGCTTGCCGATTGCGTCCGCTCCCGCGGATCTTTTTCAAGACACTCCAGCACAATCGCATCGAGCGTTTGATCGATCTCCGGTTTGACCGATGACATCGGCGGCGCATCGACGTTCACGATCTCATACGCGAGCGCCGTTTCGTGTACCCCTTTAAACGGAAGTTCTCCGGTGAATAATTCATGTAACAATACACCGAGCGAAAAAATATCAGACCGGTGATCGGTATCCTGTCCCTGCACCGCTTCGGGCGACATATACGCGGCAGTACCGACCGTACTTCCCTCTTTGGTAAGTTGTGAAACGCTCCCTTTCAGCTTGGCAAGGCCGAAATCCATTATCTGTGCGATACCGTCTTTCCGGATCATAATGTTATCGGGCTTGATGTCTCTGTGAACGATGCCTTTTTCGTGAGCCGCGGCAAGTCCATCGGCGATTTGAATGCCGATCTCGGTTGCCTGCTTCGAACTGATCGTACCTTTCTTCTCGCCCAGTGTTTGTCCGTCGACGAATTCCATGACGATGAAAAGCTGTCCGTCATATTCCTGTATATCGTGAATGGTACACACGTTCGGATGATTCAACGCAGAAGCGGACTGCGCTTCCTGAATAAACCGTGCCTTGTCCTGTTCCGAAGTGGAGATTTGCGACGGGAGAAATTTTAGCGCGACGGTGCGGTTGAGTTTTGAGTCGTGGGCTTTATAGACTATCCCCATTCCTCCTTCTCCCAGTTTCTCTATAATCCGGTAATGCGATATTGTCTGACCGATCATTTAAAATTCCTTATTAAAATACAATAATACGTGTATAAGCATATATATATTTACTTTCTTACATCCGCATCCCAGTTAACTATGAGAGTAATCATTTCAGCATCATCACCCTCAGGTAATGAGTCGATAACAAAGAGCTGACCGTCCGGTGTCACATCGTACGTACTTCGAATCATACTTGCCCTTGTCTCAAAAAGAGGGCGGACTGTTCCTACGTCGATTGCAGATTCTCTGATAGATATTTCTGCTGACATAATTGTCCCGTTATCTGTAATGTAGATAATTTCTCTGCCGTCATTCATCCAGCGTGGTCGACTTCCTCCATCCGTAGAAATTTGCCACTTTCCTCCCGGCTCCGGAAAAGGACGAACGTATACTTCAGATCTGCCCGATTCATTAGATGCATAGGCAATCCATTTACCATCGGGTGAAAATACCGGGCCACCCTCATTAAACTGTGTTTGTAGAAAGGGATAAGGATCTTTTCCGTTTTCTATTGGAAGAATCCAGCTATCAAATCCTGTCCGGGGATCACCCACAGTAAAATATGCTAAATATTTCCCATCGGGAGACCATGAATTGGGGATCATAAGACGATTGGATTGTGTGAGTATTTCTTCAACTCCTGCTCCGGTGGAGGATTTCATGACTAACGCTTCTACGCCCTCCTTCGATTTTGAATAAACTATCGATCTGCCGTCGTTTGTCCATAATGGAGATTGCTCATGCACCGGATCGAATGTAAATCGTGTTCGAATACCTCGCTGTATATCATAAATCCAGATGTCATATACTCTTGTTTGATTATCATAAATTCCTACTGCAACTTTACTCCCATCCGGTGAGATATTCGGATCGGAAAACATAGCCCGCTCTCCAACCGTTCCAATTATATTTCCAGTCCGATCGTATAAAACAAGGTCGGTGCCGCTCACGCCTTCTCCCGGCGAATAGGCAAGCATGCCGCTTTGTGAAGCAGAGAAGACAGATAGATTGAATGGAGCATCGACCCGCACATGCTCTGTGATGGGAAAAGGGTCGCCGCTAAATTCAAGACGTTTCGAATCGAATGGCTGCGCCATGAGCATATTTTCACGCACAAAAAGAATATGACCCGAGGCATATATTGCATGGGATGAATTCCGAAGTATCATCTTTTTTACATTAGAGTCGGTGGAGCCGACAAAGACACCATCCCCGTCCGGCGTTCGCTCGCCGCTTACCCTTACGAAAGAGAGGAAATGTTTTCCATCGGGCAAAAACCACGGCCATCGATGAGTCGTTTCACCTCTGACAGTATCGATTGTAGTAATCGGTTTTGATTCGCCGCCCGCAGCATGAACCATATGAATAGGGGTATTAAATGCGGGAGTGAACAAAATTGTTCCATCGATACCCCATGTACCGCCGCGACCTCCGCCGACAGCGTCCGTAATGATCACTGTCGGTCCGCCTGCTGCAGCAACATACTTAATTTTTTCGTCTGAAAAGAATCCTATGTTTCTGCTATCGGGTGACCAGAACGGATACGCAGCGTTTTCCGTCCCTCTAAGCTGGCGAGCATGCGGTTCTTCGAGAGATCGAACCCACAATACATTTCTCCCTTCGGAGTTTGTTGCTGTATAGACGATCATCTTTCCATCCGGCGATACTGCCATCGGTCCGGCATCAAAGCCGGTAAAATGTAATTGGGAGCCGGGTTCGGGTAAAATATGCGCCCGTATTTTCTGTATTTCTACCGGCTGCTGCCGGAGAAGCGTCAGCAAGAATATCGCTGCAAAAAGAAGCACAACTACTCCAATACCCATTACTATCGGTCGATTGATCCCTTTCGACTTCGATACCGGCGCCTCCGCCGTAAGGTCATCAGTTCGTGTATTTTGCTGTCCGGCCGCAGATGAAACCGGAACATCATATCGTGAAGTAACCTTGCTCACCCGCTGCCGTCCCGACTCACGCTTGAACCGTTTCAGATCTTTCGCCACTTCACGCGCCGATTGATAGCGTTCGTCTTTGTCTTTATCTATACATTCCAATACGATCCGGTCCAACTCCGGATCTATATCCGGTTTGAGTGTCGTCAGCGGTGAGGGATCGACATTTACTATCTCATACGCCATTGCCGTTTCATGTGCCCCTTTAAACGGCGCTTCCCCGGCAAACAACTCGTATAATATCACGCCGAGAGAAAATATATCCGCGCGGTGATCCACGTCGAGTCCCTGTACCTGTTCGGGCGCCATATATCCCATCGTGCCGACCGTGCTCCCTTCTTTTGTGAGACGGGAGACACCGCTTACACGCAGTTTCGCAAGACCGAAATCCATCACGACAACACGGCCGTCTTTCTTCAGCATGATGTTTTCCGGCTTGATGTCGCGATGTATGATGCCGCTCTCGTGAGCGGCTGCAAGACCCTCCGATATCTGAATACCGATATCGATTGCTTGTTTCAAAGAAATCGGCGCATCTTTTTGCAGCTCTGTTCTGTCGCGAAGCGTTTGTCCGTCTATGTACTCCATAACAATAAAGAGTCGATTCTCATGTTCCTGTATGTCGTGGATAGTGCATATATTTTGGTGATTGAGCGTTGCCGCAGCTTTCGCTTCCTGAATGAAACGGGTCTTATCCTCATCGGATGGCGAGACGTTCTGAGGCAGGAATTTAAGCGCGACGGTGCGGTCGAGTTTTGTGTCGTGGGCTTTGTACACGATGCCCATACCACCCTCACCAAGTTTTTCAAGAATCTCATAATGTGAAATTGTTTTACCTATCATATCGACACCTCCCGCTTCCGCTTCGCTTCAGCGGGATCCGCAAAGTCGCAGCGACTCGCTG
>PWTU01000188.1 GCA_003562775.1 Ignavibacteriales bacterium | reverse complement strand
TCCCGGTTATTATGGGTGGATGGAACAATCCCCAGCCGGGCGGATTCGACGGTATTCATCATAACAAATTTGCAATAATCGATTATTACGGCGGTGAGCCGGATGAGGTATGGCTCATAACAAGCTCGTGGAATGCAACCGATCCCGGTACGCAGGCACATCGTCAGAATATGATAGAGTTCCAGGATGTGTCGATTGCCGGGGCGTATACGCGGGAGTTCGAACAGATGTGGGGCGGTGCCGGTCCGGAACCGGATTTAGATAATGCACTATTCGGCCCGGAAAAAGAAGTCGTAAATCCTACCGTTTTCTGGATTGACGATGCATACGTTCGCTTGTTTTTCAGTCCGCAGGGATTCGGACAGTACGGTTCGGTTGAAGAGCATATTATTCGTACCGTGAATGAAGCGGAGCATTCAATTAACCTCGGTCTCAATCTTATAACACGATCTTCTATCGTGGCAGCTATGAAAAATCGTTTTGATAACGGTGTTACAGTTCGAGGCGTCATCGGTGATCCAACCGTATCCGGCAGCCAGTTTAATGCACTTGCACAATGGGCTGATGTACATCAATATACGCGGGTAGGAAACATATTACTGCATCATAAGTATGCTATATTCGACGGTGAGAATACGTCGTGGAACGGAAAAGTGTTGACCGGATCACATAATTGGTCTTTTGCTGCAAATACGCGTAATGATGAAAATACTCTGATCGTTCACAGTCCGCACATAGCAAATCTTTATATACAGGAATTTGCACAACGTTACGAAGATGCAGGCGGTGAGGATGACATCATCGTTTCTGTGGATCGAAGCGATAGAGAGATACCAAAGGAATATTCATTGTATCAGAATTATCCGAATCCGTTCAACAACCAAACAACCATCCGCTATTCCATACCGCACGATAGTGATGTTACGTTACGAGTATACAATCTTCTCGGACAGGAAGTGAAATCCTTGGTACAGGAGCGACAAACGGAGGGAATATATACCGTCACCTTCGATGCGTCGGGATTACCGAGTGGAGTATATTTTTATCGTTTGCATGCCGCGGGTCGCGATAACAGCAACGGGTCGCCGCACGATTATGTTGATATAAGAAGAATGGTATTAATGAAATGAGAGGAATCAATTTGAGTGTGACAAGATTTTTTTATATACCGGTTATCGCTTTCGTTCTGCTTTATGGCTGCCAACCGTCCGCACTGCGTGACGTTGTGGAACCGCACCCGGTAACCGAAAAGGGTTTGATTGCCTCGGCAATGTATGCCGCCGAACGCGTCGGATCCGATGAAGTGAAATCGAATACTTTGCGCCGGATTGCGTTGTTAAAGCTTGACCAAAACGAAACGGGTGCAGCGGTTGATCATGCAGTACAGATACCGCTGCAAAACGAGAGGGATCGTACCATTGCCGATGTTGCCATTTTTCTTACGGGGCGAGGTGAGCATGACCGCGCACGGTCGTTGGTAAACCGCATTCAATCCGATTTTCATAAATCGCGGGCGCTTGCCGGGATCGCCGTTGGGTATGAACGCGCCGCAGAATATCGTCGCGGCAGAGAACTTGCCGAAGAGATACTCGATCCGAATTATCAGGCGCGGGCTCTTGCCGGTATAGCGGTTATCTATTATGAAGAAGGATACGGCGATCTTGCATCGCGATTGTTCAATCAGGCATTGCAATCCGCAAGACGTGAACAGTCGATAACCCATCATATTGAAACGCTTTTATATATATCGGAAAAGTATACCGAAGCCGGACAGCGTCAGCGATCGCGGGAGGTTTTTACAAATGTAATCGAGCTGAGTGGTCAAATCGGCAACGATCAGCACCTTGTCAACGTGTGGGGAGCCATTTTGCACACTTACCCCCATGCTGGTCAAAATGATTCTATAATAGAACAAGCTATATCGGTCGCAAGGGCTATGGGTGACAACGCTGCATATTATCGTGACGAATTGATGAGCCGTGCGGCAATTGCATATGCAAACATTTCATCATACGACCGTATGTTCGATGCAATTGATGAAATTACCGATATACCCCTTCGTGTGTCAACGATGGCACAATCCTCAGCTGCGGCCGATGGCAACGGAGACCGGGAAATCGCCGACCGGCTATTGGCCGATGCAATAAATATGAGTGAACAAATCTCCGGTGATGTATTTAGGCAACGTGCACTGCGCGATCTCGGAATTTATGCTGCGACCATATCTCGCTTCGATACGGTGGATGAGGTAATAGATAAACTCGATTCTCCCCGTGCTGTTGCCGATGTTGCTGCTTATGCTGCACGAAAAGCTATGGAACGGGATTATACGGATGCATTAACCCGCTTTAAGAAAAAATCCGTCAAGGCGCTTGATGAGATTGATGACCGGATCGGGCAGGCAGAAGCGCTTGTTTCTATAGCCGAATTATATAACCGGAGCGGCGTAACGCCGGATGAAGATACTACCTTAATTGTCAGTAAATTATTACACGCAGTAGAATAATCATTATGCAAGATGTCATAGAAAATGCCGATACTTCATCAATTGACAGGATATTCGATTCTCAAGCTCAAACTGCGTACATACTCCGTCGGTCTACCTACCGGCAACGGAGGAAAAAGCTGCACGCTTTACGCAATGTCATCCTCAGCCGGCAGGATGAAATACAAGCTGCACTCAAAGCCGATCTGAATAAATGCACCGAAGAAGCTCAACTCACGGAGATCGTCCCGACGCTCATCGAATTAAAATTTGCCTATAGACACGTTCCAGCCTGGATGAAAATTAGGCGTGTAGCCCGTGCATTCCCTTTGCTTCTTGCAAAAGGGTATATTAAATATGAACCGAAAGGCAGGGTGTTGGTAATCTCTCCCTGGAATTATCCTTTCCACCTTTCGATAACTCCGATTATCTCCGCAATAGCTGCGGGAAACAGCGTAATCCTGAAACCGTCGGAATTCAGTACAAACACAAGTCACGTAATCCGGGATATCATTTCAGCAACATTCGATGAACGAGAAATTGCCGTGGTAGAAGGCGGTGTCGAAACCGCACAATATCTTTTACAAAAACCGTTCGATCATATCTTTTTTACGGGGAGTCCCGAAAAAGGAAGACTGGTCATGGCATACGCGGCGGAGAATCTGTCATCGGTAACGCTCGAACTCGGTGGAAAATCCCCTGTCATTATAGATAAATCGGCGGATATAGACGACGCGGCCGAAAAAATTGCATGGGGGAAATTTCTAAATGCCGGACAGACCTGTATAGCGCCGGATTATGTACTTGTTCCGGAACATCTGCAGGTACGGTTCATCGAAGCATTTAAAAAGTCTATCAATAAATATTTTGCCGGGGATGAAACCGCATCGTCCTACGGACGGATCGTTTCGGATAACCATTACGAACGGCTGAACTCGCTGATCGAAGATGCCGTTGAACGAGGAGCACATGTTGAAGTGTTGAGCGATAACCGGAAGCACGACCGGCTGATTACGCCGGTTATTTTCACGAATGTTGATATCGGTTCGGGTATTATAAATGAAGAGATATTCGGTCCACTGCTGCCGGTCGTTACGGTGAAGAATAACGATGAAGCGGTCGATTTTATAAATTCACTCCCCAAACCGCTTGCGTTATATATATTCGGCAAGGATATGAAGCAGATTAAAGCATTGCTTGGACAAACAACGGCAGGCGGATCTTGCATTAACGATGTCATGGTTCACCTTTCCAATCCGCATATTCCGTTCGGCGGTGTGAATCAAAGCGGTATCGGCCATTATCACGGATTTCACGGCTTCGAGGAATTATCGCACAAACGCGCTATCCTAAAGCAATCCCGCATCGGTGTATTGAAATTGATCTACCCGCCCTATTCGAAAATGAACAGATGGATTATAAAAGTTCTGCTGAGGTATTTTTCAAGATAGCAAATATCATGCCCGGCACTTACCGTAAGAGTTGAAATGAGTGGTTTCGTTCAATGGAAAAAGTTTTAAGAGTTAGTGCCGGGCATGTTTGTTGCATCTTCCCCAAAACTTGCCCGGCATCGGTTATTTAGAAATGAAGTGCGCGATCGAAATGCTTCCAGCAATTTAGCTCCTGTAGATGCCGGGCAAGTGTGCTCACTTTTTCTTCGGTTGCCTTACAAAGACCGGAAACAATCCCATCCGTTGATACACACCTCGGGAGGGTGGAAACACTCCTTCCCGCGCCGTACGGACGTCCTCTACCGTATAAAATGCCTTCGGGTTAAACTGCTGGATTATCTCCACAACCCGCTCAAATTGCTCACGCCGGATGACACAGAAAATCAATTTTACTTTACCCGCAGTGCCCTGCCCGTCGATGTAGGTAACCCCATAGCCGGAGTTTTTTAGTGTGTCTATCAATGCCTGTGCTTCTACCGCGGTAATTACCCGCACGATCAGTTTTCCGACGGCAAGCCGTTCTTCAATAAGTAAGCCGATATAGTTTCCGAGCGCAAAACCTGCCGCCCATCCGAGATATGCAGGAATATTCGTAACGTTTTGTATGATTTGACTTATTG
>PWTU01000353.1 GCA_003562775.1 Ignavibacteriales bacterium | reverse complement strand
GACTATTTTTGCAAACTCCGTAAATTGTTCCCGGGTTTTTGGGTGTGTCATACTCCGAACAAAAACCGTAGGAGAAATCATATTCAAAGCATGTACCGGCACATACGACACGCTGACCGCCGTGATTCTTAAAGTTTTTGATAAGGTTCAGACTGGCTTTGAGCCAGTCGATATTCAGCAGTGAATGAGCATACTTTCCGGGTTCTGCGTACCAGGCAAGATGTAACAGATGGGTAGGTTTTACTGTTTCTATTATCTTTTCCCGGGAATCATCGTCAAGGATATTCGCTTTATGCCATTGAACATCCTTAATCTCTTTTAATTGCCTGTTATTGTAGATCCCGTGAACTTCATCGAATTCCGGTAAGAGATATTTGAGTGTATGTCTTCCGATAAATCCGGATGCACCGGTAACAAGAACGTTCTTCATTCGGTATAATCCGGAAGGGAATTATCTTTATCCGATATAACTGATATCTCAAGAGGCCAATCGATGTTGAAAGCCGGATCATTCCACCTGATGCCCCGTTCAGATCCGGGCTGATAAAATTCGGTTACCTGATAATAAACGACGCTGTTATCTTCGAGCGTTTGGTAGCCGTGGGCAAACCCTTTCGGTACGTACAGCATGCTGTTGTTTTCCGCCGACAATTCCACCCCAACCCATTTCTTATAGGTAGCGGAGTTCTTTCGAAGATCAATAATTACATCCAGAATTTTGCCCTGCGTGCAGCGCACCATTTTCACTTCCTCATACGGTTTCACCTGATAGTGCATGCCGCGAAGGGTACCTTTTTTGTGATTAAAGGAAAGATTGCACTGTGCAATGTTCGATTTCAAACCGTTCTCTTCAAATTCTTTTTGACAGAATGCACGGGCAAAAAAACCGCGTTCATCTTCTAAGGTATCTAAATTTATGATATAAGCGCCGGGTAACTTCGTTTCAATAAACTGCAATATATATTCCTGACAATTATTATTTTGGTACTTATGTGTTTAACAAATACATGATATCCGGATGAGGCTTTACATTTTCCGGTACTTTATTTGAATTTTTATAAACATACTCCCGGTATTCCTGCCATTTTTTATGACGAATGAATACAAAAACCGGTACTTTTTCTATATTCAGAGCATACGCAACCGCAAGGCGATGAATACCGTCAACAAATAGTATCTCTCCGTTTCTGTCTATATCAACATTAATTTCACGCATTTCCAATGTACAAGGGACATTCAAGCGCCGGACAAAACCACGCCAACCACCTCCATACAATTCACTTTGTGTCTTATAGCCATGGTTCTTTACATAGTAATATAATTCATCGACTTTTTTCAAACGATCCAGCAACTCATCTTCGTTCGTACATTTATGATAATGCATTCCCTTTTTTTTTATTAAATTCAAGACACTTTGATAAAGTTCTGTCTCTTGCCACGGCACCCCCTCCGTGAAGTGAGCAATCAATGATCGAAACCGTGGGTCTAATTCGAACAGATCGACTGCCTTCAAATCCCAGTCACCATCACGGACCTCAATGACCGTATGGGGCTTTTCTAACGGCAAGCCTTTCTTAATATCCTTTGTATTAACCCATAACAGACGAAATGGGGATATCTTGGCATGATATTGTGAATTAATGTTTTTCCAAACATAATATCTTATTTGGTTTCTTTCTACTGTACGTTTGACCGCATTACTGGTAATGTATTTAATTTTACTAACTAATACTGTGCCCACTCCTGTCCTCTCTGTGCGGCAATTCTCATATACTCCCGTATTTGATGCGCGCAGAATTGATACATATTGGATGTCGGGTAGTCATAATAAAATTTATACCATTTGACAGTCATATATATATTCTCTTCAAACGAAAGTACTGCATTCCACGGTAACAATGCGTGTGCTTTATCGCAGGATAACCTTAGCCAGCCGGCCTCGTGGATATTCGGATCGTTACTTTCCGAAACATCCTTCCACTCACCGCTCCCCCACGCATCTATAATTGCCGTCACGAGGTCACCAACACTCATAGCCGAGCTGTCAGCCGGTCCGAAATTCCAGCTTCCTGAATACCGTTTTGGATCCCGGGCAATACGGGCTCCGAGAACTAAATAACCGCTGAGCGGTTC
Organism: Ignavibacteriales bacterium; assembly: GCA_003562775.1. Classification (GTDB taxonomy): domain Bacteria; phylum Bacteroidota; class Ignavibacteria; order T3Sed10-11; family T3Sed10-11; genus T3Sed10-11. The sequence continues at coordinate 2,433 of PWTU01000353.1, read as the reverse complement.
AAGTACGTGTTGCCACGGGCGGATCGCTTTCGGGCTTCTGATCTCTATCGGCTTACCGGCAGCCAATGCCTTTACAGTATCCGATACAATTCTGTCCCGTGCCCAATCTCCGCCACCGATTACATTACCCGCACGTGCCGTTACCGCTCCAATCGTCCCGTTCCGTGAAAAAAACGATTTGAGGTAAGAACGAAAAATAAGTTCAGCGGCACCTTTCGAAGAACTGTAGGGATCATCTCCTCCCATCGGGTCGTTCTCCCGGTATCCCCACACGTGCTCCCGGTTCTCATAACACTTATCGCTTGTCACTATAACCATAGACTGAACGCTCGGACATTGCCGGACGGCTTCCAGTACATTTACAGTCCCCATCACATTCGTATCGAGTGTCTCTTTCGGGATTTCGTATGATTGTCTGACGATCGCCTGAGCGGCAAGATGAAAGACGACATCCGGTTGAAACCGGTCTATAATCTCTTTGAGATAGTCGAAATTGCGAACATCACCCGTTATATGTTGTATCCGTGTTTCAAGACATGACAGCGTAAAGTTACATGGATCGGACGGCAGACCGTTCGAATAACCCATGACTTCCGCCCCCAATTCATGCAGCCAGATTGAGAGCCATGATCCTTTGAAACCGGTATCTCCGGTAATGAGAACTTTTTTACCGTGATAAAAATCAGATAGTATAGATTTCATATCTTCGCTCATTGCCAAACCTTCCATGGTGCTTTATTATTTCTCCACATATCATTGAGCATAGTATATTCGCGCATGGTGTCCATGCCCAGCCAGAAACCGTCGTGCTTGTACACCCCCAGTTGCCGGTCGCGTACTATAGCAGGCAGCGGATCGCGCTCAAGGACCAGGTTTTCATCCGGCCAGAAATAATCCCATACCCGCTTTGCATCGAACACCATAAATCCGCCGTTTACCCATCCTTCACTTATATTCGGTTTCTCATTGAACGTCGATATCACATTTTTTTCTGTAACGATCTCTCCGAATCTACTCTTCGGTCGCACACCGGTCAATGTGCCGATCTTTCCGGATGATTTATGGAATTCTATAAGCTTTCCGATATTGACATCGGCAAGACCATCTCCATAGGTAAGACAAAAGTGATCTTCATTTTCAAGATATTTCCGAATTTTCCATATTCGCGCACCGGTTTGTGTCTCCTCCCCGGTCTCTGCCATCGTTATCTTCCAGTCTGCCTCCGAATTGTTATCATCGTTATGGAATTGAACTGAATTATGATCATTCAGTGAAACGGTAAAATCATGCATTATGGTTTTATAATTAAGGAAATACTCCTTGATCTTCCATCCTTTATAACCAAGACAGAGAATAAATTCATTGACACCGTGATGTGCATAAATTTTCATAATGTGCCATAATATGGGGTTGTAACCGATACTGACAAGCGGTTTCGGCAGGAGGTCGGTCACGTCGCGAAGCCGGATCCCCTGACCGCCACATAGTATAACTGCTTTCATTGAATCCTCATAGTATTTAGGTAACTTGTATTATTTTTATTAGGTTTTTATTTGTCGATTTTTTTCTATAATTTGTAAAAATTTTGAACGAATTTTGAGCCAGCCCCGCAATCTCCCTATCTGTTGATGATAATTTTTTAAGGCCGGATGTCCTTCTCGTTCTTCCGTTTTTAATCGTCGAATGGACCTATAGTTACGTAAAATATTCTTCCCGGTATTTATACTCTCTTTTATCCAAAAAAAGCGATATGGATGTTCACGGGTAAATCCATCCGCAGATAGCGCATGTCTATATGCTTTATTAATTGCAGCGGATTCATTCGCCCCGGATACTAACTTTAAAAAATATTCCCAGGATAACCGTTTCTTTGTTATAAAATGCTTGAATGTCAATCGTTCATCATACCAGATTCGATATCCTAATAATCGTATTGCAAAACATAATTCACTGTCTCCACTAGAGGATAGTGAGTTACCCTTTCGGTCAGTTAAGGAAAAACTAAATTTTCCATTTTTTAAGGCTTCCCAAGCCTCTTTTCTCACTATGAATCCGGCACCATAAACATACCCCTTGTCTTCTGTTATATCACCGGAACGTTCTCCCTGAGCTCCAACAGCATAATACTGTCTATACTTATCAAACCATTGCGGTGTTTCACTCTCAAAATGTGCTTCACCTCTCCCACCGAGTACGCCAATTTGTTCATTTGCCTCCATAATTTCATAGGCTAAGCTGACGTAATTTTCATCAAGCCAATTATCGTCATCACAAAAAAGTATGTATGCAAACTTTGCAGAATCGAATCCTTTCGAACGGGCAGCCGACAAACCGGGAATGGGTTCCTTTACTATTCTGAAAGATATATCGGAATGTAAAGAATCCCATATTTGCTTTGCATTATCCGCAGTATTATCTGTTGAAGCATTATCG
>PWTU01000537.1 GCA_003562775.1 Ignavibacteriales bacterium | reverse complement strand
TCGATTTTATTGTATTCACCGGTCTGGGGATTCCTAAAGAACCAAAAACATACTCTCCCGTCTCCCTCTGAGAGGGTAATCGGGACACGGTTCGCTCAATCGACGGAATTGTTCTATAGTCCACATAGAAATAATTTCGCACCGGAATAGTATCGCCCAGCCGGGCGGGATTCAACATTGCTTCCTGCAGCGGGTGATCGGAAAATCCGGGAGAAATGTCTTCGAACAGACCGGAGTAAATTGGTGAAACAGATGCCGGCTTGAAGAAAATGTCCCGGTCTAAAAATCCATTTAAGGTGAATGAATACTGACTATACAATAACTTCGGGGTTATACTCAAGCACAAAATAATAAACAATAATTGATATTTTTTCCTGTTCATATCGATTCTCCGATTAGTATGGACCTTTCTCACAATTACAACATATCAGGCCACAGGATTCATCACCTTCCCCATAAATAATATTGTATCGTTTTGATTTTCTCGTATGACGAAGAAAAACGGTCTGTCGATTCGCATAATGGGCGAACCAACAGAGGCAACCCGTATCTCAACGACCGTAACCGCTGCTGCTTCAGTTCCCTCCTCATCGACTTTGACATAGGTAAAGTGATTCACATCGCTGATAAACAATCCACCGTTTCTATTGATATTTGAAAAATCGGCTGCACCTGTAAATGCGATCCCCATACCGAGGGATATGAGTACTTCTCTGATAGATTTCTCATACTCGATGGTAAATCTCGGCAGGTAAAGATTAACTTCTTGTTTCTCTTTCGGAAAAACATGTATCCAGTTACTCCACGTCTGATCGTTCATTTGTGATATCAGATCGTCCACTTTAATACCTATGCGGGGAAGAAATACCGTCATACTGAATTTTTCACTTCCGTACGGCAAATCAATTGCCTGAAACTGATCGCTTGCATAGTACAAAAATTCTGCCCGCTGACTCATCATCTGAACCTCTGTCTCCGATCCGCCATCCTGATAGAACGTCGCCGGTTTTGTGTCATCGGGATCGAATTCATACAACCAAGTACCCTTAAAATACAGAGCATTTATCAGAAACATTATTGTGGCAGGGTCTATTTCATCAATCACCTCTTCAATTAAACCGTGTGTTTTTTCAGTTACCCAACCGTTTATGATGTCGACCGATGCAGGGTCATTGAAATTCAACGCTCGAACCAACGCGTTAAAAAATTCTTTATTGACATCGATAAATTCCTTCTCAACATGGAAACCTTCACGATACCAGATTGAATTAGCAATCTCGAATATTACTTTTGGATCGAGCGTTGTTAGCAACTTCATTAAGCTCTGATATGATTTATTGATTTCCTCAATCGACATCCCCTGGAGTTCGAGCGTTTTAGCCATTGCATCATATGTTGTACCGACAGCGCCGTTGAGCGTCATTCCCAACGCATAGGACACGCTGAGGGGCGAGATGAACATATTTTCGCCAATCTCGTCTTTGTTCAATTCCCGGAATAATTTCAAGCTAAAGTCATTGCCCGACTCAACGAGATGTTTTTCAGTAACGGTTAATTCTCTCGTTTCGGATGTTTCCGGACCGGAAATGTGTTCACCGCAGTGAAAAATAAATACTACTATAAGTAATACTACGATTACTTGAGCCCTTCTCATATTATACCTCCTCATCATACCATGATGTTCTGATATCGCATTTATAAGTTAATGTAAAATTACTCGATAATTAATTACATCTACCTTGTATTGATCTGATATACTCTTCGTGATAAAATATGCTGCCGGTATCTTTACGTACCTCATAAACTTCTTTAACCAAAAAAATGTTATCGCACAATCCCCAATCGCCGTACGACACTCGTGTAGCATAAATAGTGTGTCTGATATACTCACCGGCAGGATCCGTAAATGAACTCAATGCTTTAAACCCACCGATATTATAATTTTCAATAAACCAGAAATATTCGCTAAGTTCCGCTACCGACGCAATCGAAACGGGCCGGTAGTTAAACGTGCCAATAAGTCCTCCCCTCTTGAATCGGTCATAATTTGAGCGATCTAAATACGTACATTTGTGCACCCGCGATAGTAAAATATCGGTCGGGTGTTCCAACCATACACGTCTAAACTGAAAATATTTTTCATTTTCCGATTCTTCGATAAGATCCCGATAATATGAACTATATTGACTACTTAATTCCGACCACTCAAGCGCCTGTTCTCTACTATTTGTGCATAGTTCCCGCCATTCGTATGTACGTTCCTCCAAAGGTTTAATGCTCACCGTATTCTCATAATACGGTGATCCACCCTGCAAATCTTCGGTATAGAAATTCGGCGGATATTTATAATCTGAGTATACTGCCTTCAACAATTCATCATCGGTAAACTTTGTCTGTCGTGATTGAAAAACAGGCGATTCAGTATAATCATCTTCCGGTTCGACAATATAGCAGCAAACAACAAGAACACTCAAGAGCGGAATTATCAATATCTTTTTCATTTTATTCATCAATTTAGTGTATTATTGTTACTGTGTTTTTTTATTAAACTATTAAAAAACCCAAAATTCTCGCGTCGCCCGATAATCGGGATCCTGACCGATCAACCACATTTCAAGTTTATATTTTCCCTGTTGTAAAAAATCTCCCTCCGGATCTCTGCCATCCCAGGGTTCCGAATAGACATAATCCCCGTAAGGTTCGACTGTTATTTGAGTATCGCCCGGTGAGCTTGAACTATCGGCGCGAACGACTTGACCTGTCTCAAGTGAGGTAATTTTATATCCGACCGGTCTGTCGGTGTTAAAATTGAAAACATACGTTTTTGAAATACGATTGTTCAACTCAAAAAGCAGCTCCTGTGGTCTTGCAAAACTCTTTATCGCCCTCGCTTGCAGAGGCGTTTCACCCTTTTCGGTAATCTTTATTTCGGTGGAGATATACGGCGAATTGCCGTCCAACAAATATTGAACGATGGTATAGTTGCCGCTCTTCACCTTTCTATCGCTGAATTCGTACTCATCGTATAATACCGTTTGCTGCCAGGATATTTTCTGTGAACGGGTGGTACGCGCCGGAATTATCCATGATGAAGTCGCCGGTAAAAAAAACATTGGAACTTCCGCAAGCATAACTCCATTATGATAAACTTTATATCCGAGCTGCTGCTGATTTGCGAATCCTAAATAAATATGCTCGCTTGTTTTACTTTTCACCTCGTACACAAGGACAATTTCATCATCCAGTCCCACTACGGTTTTTTCAGGCCGGAATTTGAATTCCAATATTCCGGCGAATTTATCCTCACCGATCAGCGATATTCGAATGTCGTTAACAGCGTTAACAACTGCCCGAATAATTTGATATTCCGGATCGTCCCTGAAAAGATAATTATAAACAGAGTTATCACACTCTACTGTTTTCGCAATCTCACTTCCGAAATATGTGATGATATACTGATGGGATTGTCGATATGATTCATCCAGATATGAATCCTCAAGGAAATCGAAATCACGGAAAGCATTCTGCAAAAATTGGAATTCTTCGTTGCTCAATAAACGCGACGATGCCGGAATTTCCTCGCCCTCCAATCTTTGGATATTCGCATATCCATTTTGGTAAATATTCACCTCATCTATCCGATGCCAATAACCGGGGTTAATCATATCGAACACGACCGTAATGAGTATATCTCCCGGAGGGTTGTTAATAGATTCCGGTGATGAAGCGAGGTCGCAAGAACTGAACAGATGAATATAAATGATGAAAATAATTACTACCGTTAGTATTTTTTTCATTTTGGTAGCCTGATCATATAATTAATTTTATGAGAAAGTATATCATTATAACTCCATTTATTCCGTGATTATTTCGATACCAATTGGTTCAATAGTCGGCATATTTTCGAGACCTATTAAAGGATATGCGTATACTGAATAATAACCGGGGTCTAATATGATCCTTTCCTCTATACATAAGGGTTGTGGACCACGCCAGGATGATAATCTAATAGTATCACCCGGCATCAATGTCCCTTCCCAAAAACTTATAAAACCACAATCTTGAACGGAATATACGTAAACACTGTCATTCTGTTTAATAATGTAATTTGCATTAGGACGTATTCGGTGATACGTTAATTCCTTGTCTGTACTATTAATTATCTTCAAATTGGCATCGAATGATTCACCGACTTTAAATGTGTTTGATATGATTCCGGTTGTGTCGCTGATTTCAAAGAATACTGTTACCGTTTCTCGTGGTTTCGGTTGAATTATATCGCATCCAACGAACAACACCGATATACAAACACTGAGTAATATTCTCCACATTTCATTATCTCCTTGTGGTAATTTTCATTTTAGTGCTATATAAATAATGCCGTGTACTTTATCGAACATACATCATCTTCCTCACCTCGCTCATCCCGCCCGCGTCGAGCCGGTAAAAATATACGCCACTCGAAAGTTGTCCTGCATCGAATGTCTGATTGTAATAGCCGGCTTCCATGTATCGATCGACAAGTGTAGCAATGCGGCGACCGAGTTGATCGTATACCGTAAGTTTTACCTG
>PWTU01000169.1 GCA_003562775.1 Ignavibacteriales bacterium | reverse complement strand
CAGTTTTTCAATTACTATTCTTCGAGCAATTTCAAATGCAGCCGCGATTCGTATGATCTTCACGTCGCCGAGTCCTTTGATTTTCAGTAATTCCGCCAGCGGTGCGTTGGATAATTTTTCGAGCGATTCATATTTGTTCAGAATATCTTCAGCGATCTCTTCGGCGGATTTCCCTTTATAACCGGTGGAAATAAGTATAGCGAGGAGTTCTTTGGTAGAGACGGCCTTCGGTCCCAGTTCCCGTAGCTTTCCGCCGGGGTGCGACCAGTTATGCTTGTATTGGAGATCCTTGCTCATTATTCAGTATCCGTGTCATGACGGTTGACTGTAGGTATGAATCGGGTATCGTCTGTCCGGTAAGATAAGGGAATCGTTCTGTGCATTAACTCCCTGTCGTTTAATGTGCACATCGTATGATAAATCCCGATATCGGATTTTTATGAGTAGAATAATATACGAAAATTATTTGCGAAAATGCAAGAATGGAACTTCTTTTAAAACCGTATGGGAGCGGTCGAACCCACAGAAGCATACGATCTCTACATCGAGCCGACCGTCGAAGGATATCAGATAGGATACGTCGAGAACGTCTCCGCCCTTTCGGGTGAGGAAAAGGATCCCGGCGTTATTGGAATGCCGCAATAAGTGATTAATAAAGTAACTCCTCGAAATCTTAGGGAAACATCGACACGGTGTTTCCCGTCGATTTCTTTGTTAATAGTTATTTGGGCCGGTATCCGCGGACAGTACCCCATTAACAAATAACCGATAACCAATAACAAACTTCACTTTGTACCGATACCGATATTGACTTCCGCCTTCAGCACGGTTACACCGTTTCCGTCTCTCTTCTTTTGAAGAATATCTTCCAACGCTTGTCTGACACCGGATTGCTGTTCATCCGTCAGACCCGAGATCATCTGCATTGCAATCGGATTGCTGTTCGTTACCCAGTCCCACATATCATTTCCCGACCTGAACGGCAGCCGTTCGACTCCCGGTTCCACGCGAACGTTTTTCAATCCGGCCTCTTCCATTCTCCTGCGCAGCACATCCGGATCCGATGCCTGAAACGGCAGCGGCAGCGGATTCATCGGCGGTCCGGTAAAACCGGGTACAACCGACTGAATGGCGCCGATGAACATACCCAAAAATTCGACTTTCGACGGATGTGCATACACCACCAGAAATACGCGACCGCCGGGTTTCGTCACACGAACGAGTTCGCGAACCGCACGCGATAAATCCGGAAAGAGCATAACACCGAATTGCGATCCTGCTATGTCGAATGTATTATCATCAAATTCGAGAGCATGACCGTCCATGACGCGGCACTGAATGTTCCCGAGTCCTTCTTCGCGTACACGTTCGGTGAGCCGCTCGATCATACCGGGAGATATGTCGATTGCGGTCACGTCCGCGCCGAGTCTTGCCGCGGGCAGACCGAGCGCACCGCTTCCTGATGCGACGTCCAGAAAGCGCATGCCGGGTTGAAGTCCGGCAAGTCTGAGAGCGTGTTTCGGCAGCGCCCAGTTATCGGTTGGCGTGACGTACCGGTCGTAACCGACGGCGATATTGTCCCATGTTTCGCGGATTTGGGATATTTCCTGCGTGATCATTTTGTTTTTCTCCTTAATAATGAACGTTAATTACTTCCTTATTTGTATGTGTAGTCGATTTATTCTCATTTCGATTCTTCCGGCCTTTTGTCGGTTCCGTTATAAAGGCGTTTGTCCGGTTTCGGGCGATATGACGTGCGATATAGCGGGTATCTCTTCCGACCCCTCCGATGAGAGACGAGGTGAGCGAGTGAAGAAAAAACAATCCGGCAAAGTAGAGACCCGGATGCGACGGAACGACGCCCCGGTCGTGTACCGGAAACCCGTCACCGTCGAATACCGGAAGATCTATCCATCCGAAATCCGGACGGAAGCCCGTGCACCAGACGATGTTCGGTACACGAATTATGCGTCCGTCTTCGAGTGCCGGATAACCGTCCCGGACACCGGTCGTTTTCGGCACGCGTAGGATGCCGGCTTCGGCCAGATCTTTCGGTTTCACACGGGCAAGCGGGTGTCCTCCCATCGCAACCACTTTCTTCCGGAACGTTCGTCCTGCGACTGTACCGCTCGTCAATACACGATGGAAGGCAAACCATATGATTGGTGTAAGCAGCCTGTCGGCCACACTGCCGATCCGGAAAGGGAATTCCACGCCGGTGTCTCTGCCTGACAGGAGAGCTTCATGACTGCTGCGGGACAGTTCGAGTGCTATTTCCGCTCCCGAGTTTCCCGCCCCGACAATCAGTACCGGGCCTTCACGCAACTGCGATGGATTCCGGTATTCGCAGGAATGCAGCTGCGTGATCCGGGGATCGATCTCTCCTGCAAATGACGGAATACGGGGAGTACTGAACGCACCGGTGGCAACGATCACATTCGCGGCAATGTACCGGACGTTACCGGCCTCGACGATATATTCGTCCGATTCCTTCCGCAGCCGGTCGACCTTTATGCCGTTCCGAACCGGGAGATGAAGGCGGCGTGCATACTCCTCGAGGAATTCGGCTATCTCATCCTTTGCCGGATAGGATCGTGCGGATCCAGGGAAGCGTAACCCCGGCAGCCCGTTAAGAGAAGCGGAGGTAAAGACCTTGAGCGAATCCCATCGGGTACGCCAGGAATCGCCGGATCTCCGATTCGCATCGAGAATGACAAAGTTCAGCCCGAGTCTTGCGAGATAATAGCCGGCCGCAAGTCCGGACTGGCCTCCGCCGATGACAACGGCGTCGAATTTTTCTTCACGGCCGGTGCTCATGTCTGATACTCCCGTTGAGATATGTATTCGAGATCTCTCCGCACCGCAACCATAAATGCTTCCGGCTCCTCAACAGCCGGATCGTCGGCTGCATTATCGATGACACGCAGCGGCCATCCGTATTTTTCGGCCGCACCTTCCGCTACCTGTAATTTTGCCTGGCGGTCATACCGCCCCCAGATCAGCGAGACGGGGATATCGATCCGTTCCAGATCTTCGGGCGAAATAGCTTTCATTGCAAATGCGGGCATGAGGTTGCGCAGCGCTCTTTTTTGCTTCTTCGACCGGGCACATTCCAGTGCGTACGATTTGAGTAAATCGAACTCGGTATCCATCCGTCGTTGCAATCCGTCGTAATCGACGAAGCACTGGCGGAAGAGGCGTTCCTGCGATCGCTCGGTCGGCCTGACGATATATCCGATCATGGCGCGGGCAAATTTATGCGTCGGCCTGAACGGTCCGAGACCGAACGTATCGACAAGCACCAGACGATCCAAACGGTTTTTGTATTTTATCGCATAACGGAGTCCGATCGCTCCGCCGAGCAGATGCCCGATCAGAACCGGCGATGACGAACAGGTCTGGTCGATGAGTTCGTCGAGCCATTTAAGAACACGGTCGGAATCGAGCGGTCCGGTTCCAATACCGGATTCACCGTGTCCCGGTAAATCCGGAACTATGACGCGATGCGTTTCAATCAAATCCGGGATCACCCGCGACCAGACGGCACCAAACTCTCCCGGGCCGTGAAGTAAAATTACCGGCAGGCCGTCTCCTCCCTCAAGGATTACCGTCGGAATACCGGCGAGGAGGAGACGCCTTTCATTAACGGGAATCATTTCGATTAACTGTGAACGGACATCGCCGGAATCGGTTTGATTGAATTTTCTCCTATACGATGTTTGTATGTTCATGTCTGACTCCTATTGATTATAAATGTTTCGGAATATGATTACAAAGTGCTGCTGAAATCAGGACTCCGTGACCGGTTTCGGCCTTACAACCGTCCGTGAATCCTGATATTTCCAGATCATGTATCCCAACGGGAACAGTGAGATTATACCGGTAAAACTCTGAACATAAAATTGAACGAAGGTTAACGGTACAAAACGTGAGACGGCCATAACGATCAGGGCGGCAGGTACTATCCATCGTAATCCCGTGCCGAAAATGTTGCTTCGAACAATTCCCACTGCAAAACCTATTGCCCCGAGCGTAATAAACAAAGCACTCGTCAGAATCGTTGAAAAGAACCACGGCATCAATACTTCCTGGATCGTTCCGGCTTCGAAACCGGCTTTGACCGCGGCATACGGAGCGAATTCGAAAGCAGGCAGCATGGCATAAAATAAATTTCCCATCACGATAAACGGTAATCCGAAACGGCTCCATCTGTCCTCGCCCGCATCGTGAAGATATCCCCGAACGGCTATGAATGCGAGCGTGAGCAACCCGATTGCAACGGCGGCAAAGTAGTGTACAACTGCCCAGCGTGTCGGATCGGCGGTAACCGCTTCAGCGAGCTTCACGAGAAAGTCGTCGTCTATGGGATTTCCGACATGCGGATGGAAAATGAACGATGCCAGAAGTGCGAACGGGGCTATGAAAATGATAACCGCGCGGAAGAGTGCAATTGTTGTCGGTGACATATGAGTTCCTCCTCTCGCTGTGAGTGGTGATTAATGAACTAAACACCCGCAATATACAGCGATCGATTTCATTCTGCATCGGAGAAACTACTCATTTTTGTGAAATGGAGCGTATGGGT
>PWTU01000406.1 GCA_003562775.1 Ignavibacteriales bacterium | reverse complement strand
GGCATGTATTCGGTTTCGGAGTAGGGGTAGCCCTGCGTTCGAGAACCGGGTGTGTCGATTGCGTTATAGTAGTTGTTTGCATTGTTATGGAAACTCGAATCGTAACCGCCGCTGCCGGATTTTTGGTAGGGTTTATAGAGACGGTGTTGTCTGCGGCGGCCGTCGTAGGTGATTGCCGTCTGAATAATATCCTGCGAGCCGTAACGCATGAGCTGTTGTATTTCATCGCCGAGACCGTCGAAGAAGGTTTTTGTTATAACGCTTTCGGATGACGTTCTGCGATGTACGGTTTCGATAAAATTCGGATTATTCTGGCCGAAATTTGCCCCGGTCAGTATGTATGAGATTTCCTTTTTAATCTGATTATCCGGTCCTTTAGCTTCTTCCAGCCGTCCGAACGGATCGTAATCGTATTTCCAGGTTTTTCCGTTCTCATCTATATGCTCTTTTATATTCCCGTGCAAGTGGTATTTATAGCGGTTCTCTAAGTTAATAGAACCGACTATTCGGCGTATGCCGGTGAGGTGGACGTTGTTGTATCCGGTCGCGGTGTTGCTCATCGGGTTTGTTTCATCTTTCTTCATATAATGCCATTCGGAGAACAATAAATATCTACGAGAATATCCTACAGAACCGCCTTCCTCAACAGCACTAAATTTAACATTATATGCTACCGTGAAGTCATCACCGCCATTTGGAGAAATTTCCACGTACCCATATTGTGTTTCACGTTTTTCTTTATCTTCAATATTGATCCACGAACTTTTAATTAGTTCTGTTTCCCGTCCGCGTCTCCAATCGTAACTAATCCGGTGACCGAACGGCCAAAACTCTTCATAAGCTCCCGCACCTATTAAATCGGGATGATTTTCTGCAGTAGTGTAGCGATGAAGGGTTTCACCTAATTTGATAAAATTAATTTCGGAGTCGTAATGACCGTGTGTTACCTTGACTTCACTGTATCCCACGGGACATCCCTGCGTTATTCCTGGAGATACATATGACATCGCTGAAAACGAAATATAAGCGCCTGTCATACACGTACCTTTATAATAATACCGTTTTTCGTTTACAACGACTCCACTTGATCTATCCTGCTGATTTACTAAGCGATACTGGTATTTTTTAACATAATTATAGCCCATGCCATCATAATCTATAATCTCTTTTATACGGACTCCTCCGGCTGTTTTGATCTTCGCACCTTCCAGGTCGTGCCATTTCACCTTTATCATTGCTATGCTTTCTGCCTGGTCTCCAACAGATTCCGGGGTCGTGGCATATAACTCATAATTCCCCGGGTCGAGAAAGAATTCCTTCGGTATATTATCATCGTCCTCATCTCCAGGTTTAAACCATTTAATCATATTCCCCCCCTTCCTAATTTCAACCTTTACATCATCAGGATTGTGTCCGTCAGCTACGAAAAAATCAAGCTCTACCGTCACCTGTATAGGCGTGCCCGGTTTGGATACGAGTTCAAATGGTTCGGTTGAAGGTATACCATGAGATGAAGATGCAGTTTGTTCCTTCTCTTCACTTTGATCATATTGCAGCCATTCATTTCCTATTTTGCTATAATCATTGGATTCATATATAAATTCGGTGTGCCCTCTCGTTGGGTATTCTATTTTTGTCAAAATCCCCGATTGAGAATACTGAGGGTCCGGATTCCTATTTCCTCCGTCGAATGTTTTATAATTATTAGTAAAATCTTTATATACTGTTTTAGGTATTAGGGTTGTATTATCCGTTTTACCGTTGAAATATCCCCAGTGGTCTATTCCTTTTGAGAGTCGCTCCGGGAGTGCCGGCGATTCAGCGTAAGAAAATTTATATGGAGGGTTTTCCGTTTGCTGGTCATCTCCGACCTCTTTCAACTCAGTGAGTTTCAACCGCTTTGCATCGGATGATTGCGGATTAAAATAATCATACGTAAATAAAAACCGTTTTTTCTCTTCATTGCCCAATTCCCCGGATGATCTTATAATTATCTTAGAAAGCGCGTACTCGTACGAAGCATCCAATCTTGCCTGATTTGTTCTTTCAAATAGTATGGATTCACGTGAAGTTTTAATTTCCGAAAGATATTTTCTTTCGTATTTGAATTGAGAATGTTGAATTGAGCTGTCAACCAATTGACAACCTCCGGGTACATACTTCTCTTCGTAAAAATGCTGTTCGTGGATTGGGTTCGGTTGAGTAGTTTCATAAATAAATTCTATTTTGTCTTCTCCATCGGGAGATTCTATTCTCGTTAAATACCAACTCGATACGTACACATCGAAAGAAGAACCGGAACTCAAATCCTTTGTAATTTCTACTTCAGAAAATATGTACCTTGTACCGTCCTCTGTTGTTATAATCCATTCCACTATTTGGTTTTCTAATCTATTTTCGAAAAGTATATTCCCGAAATTAAAATCAAAATGTAACTTTTGACGGGGTACTGTACGAACTTTCTGATTGCTCGTGATAAAAAATTTACCGGTCCTTCCCGCAACATTTAATAAGAATATATCAGGTTCAGGATCTAAAGTTTCACTTTTTATATCATTCATCACTTCAGAGGGCAAAATTTCTCCATGCTGCTCGAGTACCGATCCTTTATAATAATATCCCCTGTCTTGAATATCATCCGGCAATCCTTTTACAGTTCGTGTGATGACCCCTCCCGCATCGAGCGCCCAACCCAGACCTACCCATCCGGCGATTTCTTCCACTTTGATCCCGGATGCGTGATATCGAAGTGTAATGGGAAGCTGGAGGGTTCTTCCGTGAACAGTATAAAGCGGTATTTCAATATTTGGCGTGCCCGTGTATAGGTTTACCGGAATATCGCCGAATTTGCCGAGAGAAGCGGCGGTAGGAGAAGGAACACCGATACGAAGGGAACCTATTGACATACTACCTCCCGATAGATTAATTTAAAGTGCACTCGTAAAAAATATCGAAAGTCGCAATAAAGGGCAATCCCCTGTTTAGGGGATTTTTTTTGTAAAATTTACAATTCATACGTAAATTGAGATAAATAATGAGTATTCATTTTTCTCAAGACGAGGTTTGAAAAGCTTGATTGTAAATGATCTCATCCCGACAAGAATGAGTTTCAGAGATTTTGAGGAAGGTATTGGTATTACAAAGTTTTTTATGTCTTGATTTTTTCTCTTGATTTTTTCAATGAAGTTTGTTATAGTAATATCAGGATGCGGTATTAACCGCATCCCGGCGGGTTTGTGGTCCTTTCGTCTCAGCCTATATACTTTTATATAGGCTGTCGCTACGGGGAAAGGCCATTTTCCCGTCTTTTTTTATTTATACTTCAACTTTTTCCTGCCTCAACAACACCGTCACAAACACCGCTGAAACCGCAACAATCCCCAATGCGAACGGGGCAGCTTCCGCAAACATTGCCTCGCTGGTATAACTCCAAACATTGAGCACGCTACCTGTAATTAATCGTAAAATTCAAAAACATATCGTTTATCATAGGGAATACCGAATTTCTTTAAAAACCCAAAATATTCTTCCTTAAATGTCATCACTCGGTGATGCGCTTCTTGATTTATGATATATTTTATTACCCTGTCACGCTGTGAGCGGGCGTATGAAAACGCGGCGTACCCATCCTGCCAATGAAACTTACCTGGAAGGAATTTATTTTCATTTATCCATTTTGAGGAGTTTCTTTTCACACTGCCCATAATATCGGATAATGCCTGTGCTGCCGGCAATTCAAAAAATACATGGACGTGATCCTTCCAGCCGCCGACCGCCAGAGGAAACGCGCTGCTTTTTTTAAGAATACCGGAGGTATAACGATATAGATCATCACGGAATTTGTTTATAATGATATTCTCACGGCCTTTCACAGCATATATACCATGAATGTTTAATTGGGTATAGGGATTTGCCATGCCGAACCTCTTAGGATAATTACATCAAAATGTCACCCCACCAAGGTTATGATTTTTAGTATAGAATTTACACATCGTAATGTCAATCCCCTGTTTACGGTATTTTTCTCATTATATGAAAAACTACAAGCACTCGAGGATTTTTATACCGCCGTCATACGACATTATAAGTTTGATCAATAATATATTAAGCACGGTTCGGGGTAATTAAAAGAAAAATGCCACCCCTACGGGGTTTCTATTTCATTATCGTTCAATATTTCTACCATACTGTCACCCCTACGGGGTTTTGGTGCGATTTATTCTGGTAGCATTGGCATGCCTTAATTATGTCTCTGCCGCAGACGGTTGGTTTTTTCGTAATATGCGTAGTTGTAATCATACATCAGCGCGCCGATTCAATTAAACCCCGTCAGGGGTGAAACTATGGTAGTACAGTAATACTCCAATCTACCATCAAACCCCGTAGGGGTGACATAATAATGTTTTTATTCAGCAGGATACCAAAAAGAAAATTTCATCCCTACGGAGTTTCCATATTACTATTGTTAAATGTTTTTAGAAATTTTCTCAATGAAAGTGCAGAGCAAGGTGTTTATCTCTCCCCCCGCTCCTGCCGCAACAAAACAGTCACAAACACCGCTGAAACCGCAACAATCCCCAATGCGAACGGGGCAGCTTCCGC
>PWTU01000068.1 GCA_003562775.1 Ignavibacteriales bacterium | reverse complement strand
GCGAGGAATTGCAGGCGGTCATAGCTCATGAAATTGCACACATCCGTAATTATGATATTCGCTTGATGACGATTGTTGCCGCACTCGTCGGCGCCATATTATTGCTTGCAATGATGGGACGAAGCATGTTGTGGTTCGGAGGCGGTCGGCGTTCCGGAGGCGGTTCACAACGCGGCGGCGGCGGACCGGTTATGATCATAGTGCTTATCGTTTGGCTTATTGGTATCATTCTCGCGCCGATCATAGCCAATATGATGGCAATGATGGTCTCCCGCAAGCGTGAATATCTTGCCGATGCAACCGCAGCGGAGCTGACACGAAATCCAAAAGGTTTGATCAGCGCGCTGCAAAAGATCAGCGGGTCGTCTATCAAACCGGAAGCCATCCACCGCGATACGGCACATCTCTGCATATCGGATCCGTTCCATCTGAAAAGAGAACAACGCACCGGTTTTATGTCCGATCTTTTCTCAACGCATCCTCCCGTAAAAAAACGCGTCGAAGCACTAAGGAATATGGCGTATTAGTAAGGACACGGAGGAAAGAGGATGAACTGAGTATCCCGCAAGATGGAGCCCACCTGCGCGATTGCATGCGCACGGGCAGGTGGACTCCATCTCTGGCGCTGCGAATGACGGGCACACACCATTTTCAACTCTTTGCATAACCTCAGTGTATAAAATAGAATCAATCCGGCTAATTGTCAATTCAATTTACAATTAGCCGAACCTTGACCTAAGTACTATATTATCAATTTGTTACAATACATTTTAAATACTACCAGCTATAAATACAATACACTTAAAATTCCAAAATAAATCAGCAAGCCGAGTGCATCGTTGCTTGTGGTGATAAACGGACCGGTTGCGACGGCGGGATCAATTTTTAATCGTGTCAGGATAAACGGTATTGTTGCTCCAATTATAGTGGCGCTTGCAATTACTATGAGCAGTGAAAAAGCCAATGCCATACCGAACAGTGCATCGTCTATCCACATCCAACCGACAAGAAAAATCAATAATGCAAACACAAAACCGTTTGTGAATGCAACACCCGACTCTTTCACAACTCGTTTTGCCAGCATTCCTTCCCAGATTTCTCCCGTTCCCAGACCACGTATAACCACCGCAGACGATTGAATGCCGGCATTGCCTGCCATTGCCATAATGATGGGAATAAAAAACGCAGACGCGATTATCTTTTCAAGCGACTCATGAAAATTGCTTAATATAATCGCCGATAGCAACTGCCCTAAGAACGCAATTGCAAGCCATGGCATACGGCGCCTTGAGATATCCCAGACGCCATGGCTTACCAGCTCGGTGCCTGCTATACCGGCAAATTTTTGGATGTCTTCTTCCGCTTCTTCGTGCATTACATCCATAATGTCGTCAAATGTGATCTTCCCCAGCATCTCCCCTTTCGTATTGAGAACGGGTATCGTTATGAGATCGTATTTCTTCATAATATTGGCAACCTCTTCCTGATCGGTCAGCGCCTCGACAGCATGGAACTCCGTATCCATTACTTTATGGACACGACGCCGGGGATTATGTATAATAAGATCCTTCACCGGGATATAACCCACCAGTACGTCTTCCTCATCCAGCACATACACATTGTAAATCTCCCCGATCTCTTTCGCCATCTTACGTACACGCTGGATTGCCTTCTGAACCGTATCGTCTTTTTTCACCGACACAAACTCAGTGGCCATAATCCCGCCGGCGCTGTCGGTGGGATACCGCAACAACTCTTTCAGTGTTTGCGAATCTTCTTTATCTATATCATCAAGCACCCGCTCGGCGACTTCATCCGATAAACCACCGACAATATCAGCCGCATCGTCCGAATGCAGCTCGTCGACAATATCACGTATCCGATTATGAGAGAGCCGGTCGAGCAGATCCTCGCGAACTTTTTCATCGACTTCAAGCAGAACCTCACTTGCAGTCTCGTCATCGAGAAGCTCGAATATAAACATCCGGTCGCCGGGATCGAGATTATCAATTATATCGGCGATATCGGGCGAATGAAGATCGGATAGAATATTGACTATGCTTGCCGCTGCACGAATTTGAATAAGCTCACGAAGGTCTTCCAGAAATTCTTCATCAATTTCAAATTCTCTGCCGTCATCCGCGATCGGATCGACGGAGGCACGCACTTTTGGCAGTTTTGTATCGCTGACTGGTTTATTATCGCCTTCTGTTGAGGACATAGTTAATCTCGTTCGTTAATTGAATAAAATCGTCGACGGTACATTCTTCAGGTCGTCTATTAAGATCAATTGAAAACATTTTTGGCGCCAGGTCAATTTCGGGGAACAAGAGCTTTAAGCTTGTACGAAGCATCTTTCTCCTTTTTCCAAAAACACCCCGTACAATTAATCTGTACAGATTTTCATCTATGATATCCCTTCGCTCCCGGTCGAATACAAGATGTATAACCGCCGACTCAACCGCCGGTCTCGGGTAAAATACCGTCGGAGGTACTTTAAAAAGAAATGACACCGACCCCCATGTTTGTATCAGCACCGATAATATCCCGTACTCCGGAGTAGACGGACGGGCGGTTATACGTCGGGCGACTTCAAGCTGTACCAGCATCATCAGATCGGAAACATACCGGCGACGGTCGAGGATATAAAATAAGATGGGTGATGTAATATAGTAGGGAATATTCCCGATAATTCGAATTTTTCGATTATCTTCGAGTATGCTCGACAATTTCAATTCGAGTATGTCATCGTGAATAATGACTACACGTTGATCGGACTCATACTGCTCACGCAAAAGTTCAACAGCGCGGGAATCCTTCTCGACTAATATAACGCGATCGCACGATGCAACAAGTAAATTCGTCAGTATTCCGGTTCCGGGCCCGATCTCAAGTATTGTATCTTCCTTCCCCGGTGTAAATGAATCCACAATCTTTCTGGCAATATTTTTATCGTGTAAAAAATTTTGCCCGAGCGACTTTTTAGGTTTGATCTGTTGCATGTTCACCGGAATATATAATTTTGACTTGATAACGGCTGTCGGGCAGCTCGCCCCTCAACCACTGTATGAGCGAAGATGGAAGCATCTCGAGAACTTCCTCCACCGGTTCACGCGGCCGGTCAAACAGGATCGAAAGGCGAGGTATATCATCGTTTTTGTTAAGGAAGGCGGTAAACGAAAAATTATGTTCATCAATGGTAATGTTTCCGCTTCGAAGGATAAACGTTCCGTCGTCAAAATTGATTTGCAGTCGACCCGAGATCAATACCCGGGCGAAAACATTTCCGGCAGCAGGATCTTTTAGCACTCCGCCGATACTTCCGTATACCAACAGTATGTTCATTACCCGCACACCTTCTATTTGAATTTCCTGATAGTAATCTTCTAAAATGTATTCTAAATTTTGTCTCCGGTTCTTATAATGAAAACCGGAATTTTTCACCTTAAAAGATCTAATGTGAATATTCTCCAGGCCGAAGCGATCAAGATTAACTTCACGTCGCATGCCGTCCCTATCGGTGAAAACAAACCGGAAATAGGATTTATCCGGATTATAGGTAATGGTTCCCCCATATCCATCTATAAATAACGAATCGATCCGAAATACATCGGTAAAGAGTGTTAACGGTTTGAATTGTATAAATCCCCTTGATATCCGGGCATCCGGGAGTGTATGGTCGGTGTCTACTTCTTCAGATTTTTCGAAAAATTCGATATCCTGAAACTCAAAGCGGGAGGTAAATCCGATGTGAGCATTTGCGGATCCGATTCGCACAGAACGTTCGCTCACGGTTTCGAGCACCGGAATCATAACGGAATTGACCCGTTCGCCGGTTATATACGCATTTAAGTAAACCTTTCCCATCGAAAAAAATACAACCGGAGCTGCAAGGATCACCCCCCAAAAAACAAACCGTAATATCAATCGCTTTGTTGATTTTTCCATCGGAACGTCTCCATAATCAAGATTTTATAAGATATCAAGAACATTGCACTTATACAACGGTTTAATTGATTTTTACCCCATAATATTGTACTTTTTCATAATTAACACATTAATATAGTTTACCTATGCCAGAAGAAAAAAAACAAACGCAACAGCAAAAACAATACCGGCGAAGAAGACGTCAACCCAAAAGCCAGCAACAGCAAAAGGATACACAACCCGCAAACAGCCGGCAACCCAACACGAAAAAAGTTGCAATTTCAGTTGTTATCCCCGTGTACAATGAGGAGACCTCATTACCCGAATTAGCAGAAGAGTTAAGAAGTATCCTCGGTGGTATGGGCATGCCGTATCAGATTATTTTCATCGACGACGGCAGCACCGACGGATCCTTCAAAGTCTTACGCGAATTACACAGAATCAACAAGCGGATAAAAGTTATTCGCCTCCGGACAAACTTCGGTAAGAGCGCCGCGCTATCGCTCGGATTTCAATATGCCGAAGGGGATATAGTTATTACGCTCGATGCGGATTTACAGGACGATCCGGCGGAAATTCCGAACCTTGTCCGTGAACTGAAAAAAGGATACGATGTTGTTTCCGGCTGGAAAAAGCGACGCCGGGATCCCATAACAAAAACGATACCGTCGCGGTTATTCAACTACACCGTACGATTGTTTACCGGAATAAAAATTCATGATTTTAACTGCGGTTTAAAAGCGTATCGAAAGGAGGTCGTTAAAAAAATCCGGGTGTACGGCGAACTTCATAGATTTATTCCCGTTCTTGCACACTGGCAGGGATTCAGCATCGGCGAAAAAATTGTTCAACATCGTAAGCGTAAATACGGAAAGACGAAATTCGGGATCACCCGGTTTTTAAAAGGATTTCTGGATTTTATCACCGTAATTTTTACCACCCGGTATGCAACGCGGCCATTACATCTGTTCGGTTCGATCGGATTGGTGTGCTTCTTTACCGGCTTCTTTATCGACGCGTATCTCACTATTCAATGGTTCCTCGGCAATATAACCCTCAGCAACCGTCCATTGTTACTCGCGGGATTTTTACTCATCATTGTCGGCGTTCAATTCCTTGCAATCGGTTTACTGGGTGAGATGATCAGTCGCGGACAGCACGGCGATGAAGAATATTCTATACGCGACATTCTTGATTAATGACCTATGAAGCTGTCGATAATCGTAGCGACGTATAATCGCAAGCACGAATTAAAAGAATTATTTGAAAGCTTACAACATCAAACACTTCCTCCCGATCGATTCGAAATTGTCGTCATTGATGACGGTTCGACAGACGGCACCGGTCAGTATATCGGTGAAATAGAATCGACGGTATCTTTTGGAATACAATATCATTACCATCAGAATAAAGGGCCGGGGTATGCCCGCACGCTCGGCATGGAACAAGCAAACGGAGACGTGTTTATCTTCATCGATTCCGATTGTATCGCTCCGCCTCATTATCTGCAAACCATAGCCGATGTCTTTCAATACCGACAGATAGACGCCTTTGGCGGCCCGGATAAATCCTCGCAAGCATTCTCTCCGTGGGATAAAGCCGTGAATTATGTTATGACCTCATTTTTAACAACCGGGGGACTACGCGGTTCATCGGGAAAAATGCTCGCACGATACTATCCGCGAAGTTTTAATATGGGATTACGGCGAGAAGTTTTCGAAAAGATCGGCGGGTTCGGTTCGATTTATCATTACGGTGAGGATATTGAATTCAGCCACCGGATAATCGAATCCGGCGCCCGGGTCGAGTACATAGAAGATGCATTTGTATATCACAAACGTCGGTCTTCTCCCGTTTCATTTATGAAACAAGTTTTTAAAATGGGAAAAGCGCGTATACAACTTGGACAAATAGACCGTTCGATGCTGGAGCCATTACATTTTATACCGTCTTTTTTCCTGATTACACTGTTCGTTTTTGTAGTCGGAGCAATCGTCAGCGATATTGTACGTGTTTTGTTTGTTATTGTTTTGCTCGGCTTCTTGATATTCTGTTTATATCTCACAATCGACGGATACCGGCAATCGAGAGATCCATTAACGGCAATTCTCATACCGATCGTTTTTTGCATTCAGATTGCTGCATATGGAACAGGTATGATTGCGGAAGGAATACAAACACTTAGAAAGAAATGAAAAGCTCAAAGCTTCCGGTCATAAGTATTATCACGGTGGTTTATAACGACGTTTATAATCTCGAACGAACGATCAGAAGTATACGCAACCAATCATACCGGGAGATTGAATATATTATTATTGACGGCGGTTCAACCGACGGAACGGTCGATGTGATACAAAAAAACAAAGATCCGATATCATATTGGATATCCGAACCTGATCAGGGTATTTACCATGCGATGAATAAGGGCTTGAAAGCAGCAACAGGTGATTATGTATGGTTTATCAACTCGGGTGATGAGATATACAGCGCCGACACCTTACATAGTATAGCAGAATACTTCATGCTCAATGCCGATATTTATTACGGTGAAGCGATGTATATCGATCGACAGGGCAACGAAATCGGTTTGCGCGGAGACGTTACGCCTCACCGTTTACCCGACCGACTACGATGGCAGGATATGAATATGGGATTGGTTGTGTGCCATCAATCATTACTGGTCAAACGAGGTATTGCTATTCAGTACAATCTGAAATTTCCGCACAGCGGCGATATCGATTGGATAATTACTTGCCTGAAAAAAAGCGATCTTGTGATCAACACCGCCGCAATACTATCTAAATATCTAATAGGCGGCCATTCGAAACAGTTTCACTTCCGTTCACTTTTTGACAGGTATAAAGTGCTGCAGAAACATTTCGGCATTCTACCCAATTTCGTCAACCATATTGCAATTACAGTTCGTGCATTGAAACCCATTAAGAAAAAGAGACTATGAAAGGAATTATACTTGCCGGTGGCGCCGGCACAAGACTGTATCCGCTGACCGCGGCAGTGAGTAAACAATTGATGCCGGTGTACGATAAACCGATGATCTACTATCCCCTTACGACGCTCATGCTTGCGGGTATCCGGGAAATACTGGTGATCACTACGCCGCACGACAAACCTGCTTTCGAAAATGTCCTACGCGACGGCAGTCAATGGGGCATCTTAATCGAGTATGCAGCGCAACCGGCGCCGCGCGGCATCGCCGAAGCGTTGATTATCGGAGAAGACTTCAGCGAAAACGATCCGGTATGCCTGATTCTCGGCGATAATATCTTTTACGGCGACGGATTGATAAAGCTTCTCGAACAGGCAACCGCACTCACCGACGGCGCCATCATTTTCGGATATTACGTGAACAACCCGCAACGGTACGGAGTGGTGGATTTCGATAACAATAGAAAAGTTCTCAGTATCGAGGAGAAACCCGAACGTCCCCGCTCCAATTATGCAGTAACGGGCATCTATTTCTATGACAACAACGCACCGGCAATTGCAAGACAGCTTCTCCCGTCTGCCCGCGGAGAACTCGAAATAACCGATGTGAACAATGCGTATCTCAAGAAAGGAAAATTACAGGTCGAATTACTCGGACGCGGCATCGCCTGGCTCGACACCGGCACCCATACTTCGCTGCTTGAAGCGGGAAACTTTATTCAAATAATCGAAAAACGACAGGGTTTGAAAATCGGCTGCCCCGAAGAGATCGCATACAGAAAAGGTTTTATTACAGCGGAACAGTTACGGGAGCTGGCAAAAAACATCGACTCCACCGGTTACGGCAAGTATCTTATACAACTTATTCAATAATATGACAAGATGGTCGCCCCACCATATCAGGGAACGAATAACCGGTAAACTGCAGACAAACGAAAAACTGCGGAAGATTATATACAATACTTCTTGGTTGTTCGCTGATCGGGTTGTCCGTATGGGTATCGGTGTGATCATCGTGATATGGATCGCACGATATCTCGGACCGGAACAATTCGGGATATATAATTATGCCATAGCATTCGTTGCACTCTTCACGGCGCTTTCCACCCTCGGACTTGAACACATTGTTATCCGTGAAATAGTCAGAAGTCCGGATAAAAAGAATGAAATTGTAGGCACGGCTCTCATTCTTAAACTGACGGCAAGTTTGGTGACAGTAGGTATTATCGCGCTCATCATTTTTCTTCTCCGCCCCGACGATACTCTCACCAGAATGATGGTTATAATTATTGCGGGAGCGATGATTTTTCAATCGTTCGATGTAATCGATTTCTGGTTTCAATCTCAGGTTCAATCGAAATATACCGTACTGGCTAAAAATGCTGCCTTCCTTTTTATTGCAGGTGTACATATAGGGTTAATTCTTTCCGGCGCACCGCTTATAGCATTTGCATGGGCGCGTCTTGGGGAAATATTCTTATTCGCCGCCGGATTGTTGATCTTTTATTATTATACCGGTTCTTCATTGAAGCAACTCAGCGTCCATCGCGAGCGTGCAAAAAATCTGCTGCGGAATAGTTGGCCTTTAATACTTTCAGGTATTATGATCATGATTTATATGCGAATCGATCAGGTTATGCTCGGTGAAATGATCGGTAATACAAGCGTTGGAATTTATTCGGCAGCGATCAGATTAACCGAAGTGTGGTATTTCATTCCAACTGCGATAATTTCATCTGTATTTCCGGCAATCATTGAATCAAAACAACGGGATGAAACGTTGTATTATGCAAGATTACAAAAACTATACACGCTATTTACATGGATGGCGATAGTCATAGCGATATGCTTTATGGTGGTGTCACAACCGGTTATAAAATTATTATACGGGGCTGAATTTTCCGAAGCGAGTTCTGTATTGGTGATATCTATTTGGGCGGGGGTCTTTGTATTTCAGGGACTTGCACGGGCGAAATGGTTAATTGCGGAGAATTTACAAAAATATTCTTATTATTTTACCGGAATGGGGGTTATTTTTAATATAACGCTGAATATAATTCTTATTCCAAAATATGGCGCCACCGGTGCGGCTGTCGCAACTCTTATTACACAATTTATTGTCGTTTTACCTGCTCCATTATTGCTGAAAGAGACACGTAAATCATCGATCATGCTACTTCGGGCTTTCTTGCTAAAAACAAAATAGGATTAGACCGGGTGAATCATAAAAAAAATATTATTCGGAAAGCGGTTATACCGTTTCTCAAAATATTCGATCTTTATTCGTTAGCGCAACTTCGCGATAGAGGACCGTTGGTTGATTACGGCTGGTTCAGAAGCTTCAATGAAAAGAAGCCCGTCGATAAATCAGGTAACCCATTACCATGGTTTTCTTATCCGATGCTATACTTTCTGGAGAAAAGAATAAACTCACATTGTACAGTATTCGAATTCGGAGCCGGAAACTCAACATTATGGTGGGCAGAAAGAGTTTCGAGGGTTATTGCCTGTGAACATAATATAGATTGGTATAATGTGGTGCAAAAAAATGCTCCATCAAACGTTCAATTGATTTATATCGATCTGGTACAGAATAAATATCCGGAAGCACTGACAAGGACATCGAATAAATTCGATATCATTGTAATAGACGGTGAAGAACGTGTTGCATGTACAAAAAAAGCAATTTCGTATCTTACACCGGAGGGGGGGATTATTCTTGACGATTCGGATAGAGCGGAATATTCCGAAGCGGCTCAATATCTCATTAGTCATGGTTTCCGGCAAGTCGAATTCTACGGAATGACCGCGTGTGTCAACGTCGGAAAGGAAACATCATTATTTTATCGATCCGGTAATTGCCTGAATATTTAACTCTTTGCAATGAATATGAAATTAATCCGCTTAACAACACTTTATCCATCATATATACAGAATTTTTACACTCGTAATCCTCAACTTAAATCCGAATCGTTCGAGAAGCAACAATCACGGATTCATTACGATGCATTCGGATGGGCCGATTTCTGGTCACATTCGTTAAAACCGTTCGGCTTTGAAGTTCGTGAAATAGAGATGAACGTTAAGCCGTTGCAACTGGCGTGGGCGCGCGAAAACAACATCCGTTTTAATACAAAACGATGGATATACGATATCGCCGAAGCACAGATCAATCATTTTAAGCCCGATGTTGTTTTCATCCACGAATTACGGGGAACTACCGCTGCGTGGATACGGCGGATAAGGGAAAGAATTTCCTCAATAAAATTAATCATCGGATGGTATGGCGCACCGATACTGGATACGTCGGTTATAAAAGAGTGTGATTTAATGTTGTCCTGTATTCCGGAAGTAGTAACACAATTGCGTGACGAAGGTATGAATGCACATCATCTGAACCATGCTTTCGAACCGCGTATTTTGGAGCGGATCGACCGGAAACACGACCGTCATATCGATGTATCGTTTATCGGTCAGATAATCAGAAGCAGCCGCTTCCACCTTGCGAGAGAAAAAATCCTTCTGGAAATATTGAAAAAGATACCTATTCAGATTTATACTCCCAGTGCACATATACCGGTTTCAAAAAAAATGACAACCCCGGTTCGGTATGCTGCATACTATATCATACAGGCATTGAAACACCTGTCGGTACCCGAACAAACACTGCAAAAAATCCCGGGACTACGGAATGCGGCAATACTGCATGAAAAACCCCTTCTATTTGTAAATCCTCAATTGAAACCATATCTTAGTAAAGAGGTGTACGGTCTTGAAATGTTCCAGGTGTTACACGATTCAAAAATCACCTGGAATAATCATATCGACATCTCAAAAGATTCTGCTTCGAATATGCGACTTTACGAGGCGACCGGAGTGGGCGCGTGTTTAATAACAGACTGGAAACCGAACATACAGAATCTTTTCGAGCCGGATACGGAGGTGGTAACATACCGTGCCGCGGATGAATGTACAGAGAAAATAACCTGGCTGCTCGAAAACCCCGAAGAGAGACTGAAAATTGCAAAAGCAGGACAGTTACGAACTCTCCGCGAACATACATTTAGCCAACGAGCGAAGCAGCTTCGTACAATAATTGATACTTATCTGAGTAAGCAATAACGTGACAAACAAGGTGAGGTACCATGAGTAAGAAAAAGAAACCAAAGAAGAGAACGCAGCAGAAAAAAGAATTCTTTACCATACCGGATAAATACCAACACACGGTAATGCTGCTTTTACTTGTTCTTTCATTTGTTATATTCTTTAACGCACTGTTTTTTCAGCACAAAAATTTCATATCGAGCGATTACGTCGCGTCGCTCGCATACCTGCCGTTTGTCGAGGAGGCCGAAGAACAGGGCATTTTTCCACTCTGGACGCCGTACCTATTCAGCGGCTTGCCGAGTTATGCCAGCATGATCATTTCGGGAGACCGCTGGTACGATTTCACCCATAAGTTTTTTTCTACGATCTACAATTCCGTTCGTTCTATATTCTGGGATAGATATATCTTTGTCGTTATCCTTTTTCATATCCTGTTCGGCATAGCGGTATATATGCTGGCATTTCAAAAAACCAAAAACGCCGGTGCGTCGCTCTTTGCAGCAATTTCAATATCGTTCTGCCTTGCAATTATTATATGGGTTATGGAGGGTCATTATACCAAAGCCCGCTCGCTCATTTCGCTGCCGTTACTGTTGATCGTCGTCGAACAAATGAGATCGAAAATCAAAGCTTGGCACATCCTTGCCGCCGTTCTGCTTATCCATATGCACGGCATCCATATTCAGATGGTGTTTTATTCGGCATTTGCTCTCGGCTTTTATTTTCTATTCTTTACGGTTCGCAACTTAATAAAGAAAGAGAGTGTTGCGCCCGTCGTTAAAACGGCAATAGTACTCGGTCTCTGCGCCGGGTTTGCATTTTTTATTCGGGCCGACCGGTATCTTTCAACCTATGAATATAATCAGTATTCCATCCGGGGTGTCGGACCGATTATCGAAACAGACGAAACAACCGGAACCCCCGGCGGAGGACTCGATTACGACTATGCAACAAGCTGGTCGTTTAGCCCGCAGGAGATTTCTACGTTCCTGATCCCGTCCTTTTACGGATTTGGAACATGGACGTATGAAGGTCCTTTAACACAACACCAACCGGTTCGTGTGAACACATATTTCGGGCAAATGCCGTTTACCGTCTCGCCGGTTTATATGGGCGCTATTCTCCTGGCATTCGCAATTATCGGCATGGTATATTACCGTAAAGACCCTTTTGTACAGTATCTCATGATACTATCGGGAATTGCTTTACTGATTTCGTTCGGTAGAACGCTTCCCATACTCTACGACCCGATGTACCATTACTTCCCGATGTTCGATAAGTTCCGGGTGCCGAGTATGATTTTAATTTTGCTGCAGATAGGATTTGCGGTTTTTTCCGCTTACGGAATTGCTGCTATTGTTGAACTTGGAAAAAAGAAGCACCATCAACTACCGTTATGGCTCCGTCGGACCCTCGTCATAACCGGAACACTCTTTATTCTATCATTTATTGCCCGCGGTGTTTTTGAAAGTTCATATATTTCGCTCATTGAAAATTCGGGTGCGCAGATGCCGCCCCAACTATATTCCTGGATATACGAGCGTATGATGACCGATCTTTCATTCAATCTCGGTCTGCTGCTCGTTGCTTTTGGAGGTGTGGTATTATTTCTCCGTCGCTCGATTTCTCCTCTTGTACTCATCGCACTGCTGCTTGTACTCTCCACGACCGATCTCTGGAGACAGGCGTATCGTCCGATGGATATACATCCCGCACAGGATCTCGAGCGTTTATTCGAGCCGGACAATGCTGTACGATTTATCAAGGATGACGACGAGCTGTTTCGCGTCATCCAACTTCGAAATGAGCAACCGTTAGCCGATAACCGTTTATCATACCATCTCATACAGGATATATACGGATATCATCCCGCAAAACTCCGGGTGTATCAGGATATGATCGATGTCGCCGGTATAGGGAATCCGTTCATCTGGAACATTATGAATGTTAAATATGTACTTGCCGACCGCATGTATGATCTCCCCGCTCTCGAACCGGTGCTCGACGCGGAGCGCAAGGTATTGCAAAATAATGCTCAATTACCGCGTCTTTGGTTTGTCGACCGCGTTGAAGGGCGAATACCGATCGCCATCCTTCAATCATTACGTGAAGGGAATTTCGATCCGACGGACATTGCATACATCGAAGAACCATTGGATGTACCGGTCGATTCGGCGGGTGAAACTTCATTGGCTAATGTAACGGACTTCGGTATACATCATTTACATGCGGAGCTTCGCTCAGAGGGGAATCAATTTCTTGTGATAAGCGAAGTATATTACCCTGCCGGTTGGTATGCATACCTTAACGGTGAAGAGACCGAGATTATAAAGACAAACTATTTTATGAGAGGAATTGTTGTTCCCGAAGGCGAGCACACACTCGAGATGGTATTCGAACCGAAAACATACTGGACAGGTAGAACTATCAGTATAATTCTGAACATCATTCTCATAGGATTTGCTCTTGTACTTGTGGGGAAACAGATATCGAGAAAGCAAACTACCAAAATTAAACCAGCCGAATAGATTATGAGCGACTTTCTATTTTCATCAGTGACAAAACCGAAAGGACATCTAACCCGGCTGTTATCGCGAATTTATCAGGAGGAAAAAAGGTCCCGTTTCGAATTTCATGGAGCGTGGGGTTCGCTCGCCTGCGTCAACAACCATTACCCCGGATTTGATCCGTATGAATCGAAAAAGCATATTTTCATAATTACCGGGGGACCTATTATAAAGGCGCCAAATCCAAACATAAAAAAAAATCAGAATAATATAAACACAAAGTTGATTTATGAACGATGGAAAAAAAAGAACATAATTGATTGGACTGCCGATCTTAGCGGTCCCTTCGCAATTATTTGCATAGATAAAACGGTACCCTCGATCGAAATAGTTACCAGTATGCTCTCGTCTATTCCGGTTTTTTTCCATACAACCCCCACTCAGAACGGCGAAGAGATATGTTTTGGAACTCATGTCGATACGGTCGCTTCACTAACCGGACTTCTTGATAAACCCGATTATACTTCAATCGCCGATTTAATTATCAACAGATCTATTGTATACCCATACACTCCGTACGAAGGAATCAGTGAACTCCCGCCGGCATCGGTGTCATATAAAGCTTTACAGAATAGTAACGATATTAAAACAACTCAGTACTGGATACCGCATGAAAGAAATCCTTTTCGCAATATGTATGAAGCAGCGGTCGAATTACGCAACGCAGTCGTTAAGGAAATCAACGATGTGTGTTCCGATCAGGATCTGTCTGTCGGAGTTTTATTGAGCGGCGGCGAGGATTCGAGGGTAATCCTCAGTGCATTGCCCGAGGTTGATAAAAAAAAAGCAACGACCTTTTTACACGGTGAAAACCTTGAAGAGCGCATCGCGCACACGGTCGCGGATCGTCTCGATACCGAATATGTTCCCGTTTATCAACCAGAGGAATCGTACATATCACAAATTGAATACCGTTCCGCACTGATAGGGTCACAGTATGAACCCGTTCACGGGCATGCGTACGGGGTACACCGGAAGTCATCTATGACCTCCACCGATGTTGTTCTGGGAGGATACTCAGCCGATGCTCTCTTTAAAGCGAGCAGCTTGCCTGCAACATTTAAATTCGGAGGCATAAAATTCGGCACACTCAAAAAGAAACGAATCACAAAATCCGATCTCATCACTCAAGCTCACGAAAGAAAATTCCGCAAAAAAATTATTGATGAAGTTGTCGAGCGACGGAAAAACCATTTCAATTATATAAAAACGATCCGGGAAGAATCAGCGTATGAGTGGTATTCTATCTGGCCGCTCAGGATGAGAATGAGCGCCGGTTATTTTATGACTAACCGGAGATTATTTCGTTCATATGAACCTTTTATGGGGTCTGTGCCGATACAACTCGCTTCGGCGATTCCATCACAATGGAAAATAAACCGGAAATTATTTCACCGTGCAATGAAACCATTGCTCAGGCAGAGCCGGATGATTCCACACATCGACGGCCATTTACCGTATTTCGATAACAAAACGAGCTTGCCGGTACGATTGTTTATCAAATTAATACTGGCTTCACAAGCAAAATTAAAAGGAAAAACGGTGGATATGCACCGGGCATTTCCGGATTGGGATGCATTGCAATATACCGGCACGATGCAGGCAATGGTAGATTTCTACAGGGAGAAAACCGCGCATGTGATTCAAAATATTTTCAGTCACCGGGATCCAAAGATAGTGTTATCTCCCGATACACTTGCTCTTCATCAAATTTTATCGATAATTCAGTTCAGCTCGAACAGATTGTTATTCAGTCAATAACAGAACAGTGAACACACTCCGCTCAATATACGAAAAAGGATTTTTCCACCTACTCTCGGCAAATTTTCTTTATCAATTTCTTGGATTCGGAATTTTATTGATTGTTGCAAAGTTCCTGACGCCTGCTGAGCTTGGAGAAATACGTATTCTTCAGGCATATATAGCAGTCTTCACAATATTTGCAGCATTCGGTATAAGTACGGCAGTCTTGAAAACCTGCTCAGAACACCGCCCGGATATTGAACGCGAAGCCATACTAAAATCAGGACTTCGCCGCGCTCTGTTGACTACAGTATTATCCATGTTCATCCTGTCCGTTTTGGCGCTCAGCGGAGTGCTCATTTCAACCCGGCATCTTGCCCTGTGGCTGATCGTATATTCATTGGTTATTCCTTTCTCGGTTAGCACGGAAATTCTTTTTTCCTACTTGCAAGCGTTAAAGAAAATCAAACAACTTGCACGGGTAAACGCCCTTTTCCGTGCACAGGCATTCGTTATTATTATCGCTTGTACGTACGTCTGGGGATTCAAAGGATTTATTTTCGCAACGATTGCCGGTTATATGCTTGGCCTCATTCCTATTTTTGTAACAACAGGAATATCATTTTTTCGGCGGCAGCCGGCGTCCCTGACCGATGCGTTTAAACACCTTGCCTTATTCAGTATGCTTTCAAACGGAATCGGTATGATCGGTAAGTTCGGCGATATGTTTATACTCGATCACCTGATGCCCGATCGTGAACTGATTGGATATTATGCACTTGCCTCGCTTTTTATGTTCGGTGCTATACAGGTGACCGCCACGGTACAGTCCATTTCAACACCGTATCTGAGTGAACGTGCATATGAGCTTGCATGGTTTAAAGCCAAAGTTCGGTCAACACAAGTACGAGTCGGATTATTAAGCATCGCGGTCTCACTGCTTATTATCGGGCTTGCATATATACTGATCAAATTGTTTTACGGCGAACCGTATTTGTCGACGCTCGAATATTTACCTATCCTGCTATTGAAGTATATTGTCTGGTCCTGGTATGCAGTATTTGCCGTCGCTCTGCTCGGGTTGGGAAATATGAAATATAACTTCATTACTGTTTCTGTTGTGACACCGTTGAGTATTCTTTCTGCATACCTGCTCTTTCAAGTATATG
>PWTU01000080.1 GCA_003562775.1 Ignavibacteriales bacterium | reverse complement strand
TGGTCAAAAAGCAATTTCCCGCATACGGCTGTCCCGTATGATCAGGTTACGCATATAGCACATGCTTTTGTATGGCCGAGAGCAAACGGGACGATCGATACCTATTCCTATTTTTCATACCCGCAGCTTGTGCAGCGTACCCGGGATGAGGGGAAGAAAATAATATTGTCAATCGGCGGATGGGGAAATTCAGATGGATTCGGTCCTATGGCTGCAGATGATGAAGCGAGAGCACGGTTCGTAGAGGAGATTACAAAATTTTGTCTTGAACACGGTTATGACGGCATCGATCTGGATTGGGAATATCCCGGAAGCGCCGACCGGCAAAATTTTGTAAAACTTGTTCGGGAGTTGCGCGAATCGTTTTCAGAACAAGACGTTCCGTTATCGATCAGCATTGCTCTCCCTTCTTCCGATTGGCGAAACGGATACGATATACCGGCTTTGCGCGATCTTGTCGATTATTTCGGTGTTATGACGTATGATTTTCATGGAAGCTGGAGTTCTCATTCAGGGCATAACTCACCGTTATACCCTCCGCCGACTCATTTATGTCAGGATGGATCGCTTCATCAAAGCGTGAATCACTTTCTGCAACGGGGGGTACCGGGATCGAAACTTGTCGTGGGTGCCCCATCGTATGGCCGCAGATTCAATACGGCAGAATTATACCAGTCCCCGACATCTTCGACGAACAACGGCGCTGCAGTGTCATACGCCGATGCAGTCAAGCTTCTCGATCAGGGCTGGACCTATCATTGGGACGATATTTCCAAGGTACCGTACCTAAAAAATTCAGGCAATACTCAGATAATATCCTTTGATGATACGGTGTCATACCGGTATAAAGCGCAATATGTGAAAGACAATGACTTACGCGGCATAAAGGTGTGGGCGCTTGGGTATGATCATAGCGGCGGCGGGCATCCGTTGATGGAAACTCTGGCAACGCACCTGCTTCCGGTCACCGGAGTAGAGCATAATCAACAAGACGAAATACCGGGTAATTTCGGTTTGCTCCAAAATTATCCGAATCCCTTCAATAGCCGGACAATAATTACATATTTGATCGATGAGTATAATGCAAACGTCAGCTTGCAGGTATTCGATACGCTCGGACGGAAGATTACGACGCTGGTAGACAATAAGCACAATAGCGGCGAATATATTGTCGAATTTTCTCCTGACTATACAATACCATCGGGTGTTTATATGTACCGGCTTAAAGTCAATGGCCATACAAGTGTAAAAAATATGATTTATCTTAAATAACGGAGAAGATATCATGAAGTGGAAAATCTTTTTTTCTGTCGGATGTGTTTTGCTTTTACTGCTCACACTACAATTAAAAGTGTCGGCGCAACCGAATGAACTTGCACCTCCGATGCTGCTTGATGTCAACAGCATCCGGTGGGGGATGAATAAAACGAAAGGGGAAGGCGGTCTTGTAAATCAGTATAGCTGGATGTTTACGAATCCTTCCCATACAGGGTATGAGTTTTACTATCCTCAGGATCAATATCTGTCAAATATGCTGTATCAGATATTCAGCCCTCTTGTATTGGGCGATGCCGGGATTGTAGATACCGCCGGTGTACGGCGTGAAAAATATTTTCATATTACTAATATGGGTACGACAGACTGGACCTGGGAACGCCGTCGATATCGTCCCCCGGATATATATGTCGACGGTGCACGGCTTAACCCGCCTTACGAATGGAAAGTAGAGCCAACACTTAAAGCCGATCAGATACTTGAATTTGAGGACCTGTTATCGGTCTATGGCTTGCGTGCACGGGTCCGTATGTATGCGTGGAGTAATCCGGAATTAACGAATGTCGTAATTTGGGAAATTACACTGAAATTTACCGGTGAAACACGGTTGCCCCGCATGGGTGAAACTACACGATATCCCGATCAAACATTAGAATTCTGGTGGCCTTTTTCTATAAGCTTTAATCCGACTATGCGGGGTATGCGGGAAGTGTATGGATTTTTTGGCTATGAAGGTGAAGACGATCTTGCAAGCTGGTTCTCCGGCGAATCGGAGCTTGTTCCGCATCGGGAAAGGAATGAATTGTTGGTTGCGTATTATTGGGATTCGTTCAATCGGCGATTAGCCGGTACGCCTACTTATCCGAACGATTCGATCGATAATACCGGCGATCCCGACCGGGTAGTCGGACGGCTGCACTCCCCGCAAATTCCCGGATATGCATTATTATATGCACCGCAATCTGCAAATAATACCATAGACGATATCGACCAGCCCTATTCGTTACCTCACGGGACTATCGTCGGCGATTTGTGGGGGCGTCGTGATCCCGGTTTGCGGGATACATACCGGGGTATGGATACCCGGGGACGTTTTCCCAAAGACGCCGTTACCGAAGGATTTGCTGCCCAGCCGCAAAAAGGGCCAATGCGGTTTATCACGGTCGGACCTTATGAACTGATAAAAAATGAAGCAGCCGAGCGTTACGATTCGGTGACGTTTGTGTATGCAATCGGCGCCGGTTCCATTTCATGGGAGAAAGCCGATAGTGTCGGGCGAGCGTGGTTCCAGGGTGATATGACCGATGAAGAAAAGAATGCCTGGGTGCTCTCCGGGAAGGACTCTCTCTTTCAAGCCGTCGATAGAGCTTACTGGGCATGGGACCGGATGCAAAACGGGCAAGCTATTCCTGCTGCACCGTTCCCGCCGGATATCGATGTTGAAAGCGGTCCCGATCGGAATTTTGTGAGATGGTCATATCCCGATGATTCTTACTTCGACAATGCTGTCACCGGGGTGGATGATTGGTATGCCTGGCGTGTATACCGGAAACGCGGGGCTTTTTATGTAAGCGATCCGCTCGATAACTATAATCAGGATAAGTGGGAACAGGTGTATGAGACAACCGATAGAAATAAGCGGGAATTTGTGGATGTGAACGTCGAACGCGGGGTAAATTATTATTACGCAGTGACAGCGATTAATGACGGCAGTCAGAACGACGGCATCTTTCCCGGAAGGAGATTGGAAAGCTCAAGATATGCAACCCGTACGACGATGCCTGCTATTCCGTTTCAACCCGGTTTGGATGTCAGCGATAAAGTTCGGGTAGTTCCAAATCCCGCAACCATTGCAGCCGGTACGCTCGGATTTCCCGGTACGCCGGACAAAATACTATTTGTAAATCTACCGGTCGATTGTAAACTATCGATTTTTACCGAAACCGGAAATCTTATTAAGCAATGGGATCACTATGGGACGGCGGATGCCGAATGGGATCAACGAACGCAGGAAAATCAATATGTCGCAAGCGGTATTTATGTACTTGCGGTAACAAATGCGAGAGATCTTGACGGAAATAAACTTCCCGATCAGTTTGTAAAATTTGTATTAGTCCGATAAGGAGATAACACAATGAATAGAAAAAAATATTTTCTCGTATTTTTTACGATAATCATCTTGTTAGGGCAGGTAATCACTGCCCAGGCGCAGATTGTAAAACGCGGGCAGGCAGGATTCCGGTTTCTCGAAAATCCTATTTCTGCCGAAGCAGTCGGAAGAGGCGGTCTCGGCGTTGCGCTTATGACAAATTCCAATTCTGTGTTCTGGAATCCCGCCGGTTTGGGATGGTTGTCGAACATCGATGTGAGTTTTAATTACACGAAAGGGATTGCCGATATCAATCATTCATCGGCGGCTGTCGGTCTTCCGTTAGGAAATTTCGGCGTGCTTGCTGTCAGCGGTATTTTTATGGATTACGGCGATTTTTACGGTACGCGAAGAGCCGACAACGAAGCCGGGTATATCGAAACCGGCACGTTCAGTCCCTCTGCATTGGCATTCGGGCTTGCATTTTCACAGCGGGTAACCGAGCGGTTTTCATACGGCGTACATTTGAAATATGCATATCAGGACCTCGGTAGTGCCTGGGTAAGTACTACGGATGCGGGGCTCGGCGACCCCGATCTCACGATTGAACAACGGAAGTATTCGATGGGTTTACCCGCAGTGGATGTAGGAGCATATTACGATTTTCTGATTTACGGTATACGGTTCGGTGCGGTCGTTCAAAATATATCACGGGAGGTGGAGTACGAGGTAGAGAGATTTCCGCTTCCGTTTGCTATATCATTTGGTGCAACGGTTGAGCCGATGCTGTTTTTTATGGAGGCCACCTCATCATCGAGACTAATTCTTTCCATAGAGTCGCGCCATCCGAGAGATTTCCGGGAGAACGTAAAGTATGGTGCTGAATATTTATTCGAAGACTTTTTAATTCTCCGTGTGGGTTATATGGACGGATTCGATGAACGCGGTTTTACCGCGGGCGCCGGTGTAATGCAGCAGCTCGCCGGGGTGGGAGTTCGTATGAATTACGCCTACGAAGCGTTCGGTTTGTTCGGCGGGGTCCATTATGTTTCAATTGGATTGTCTTATTGAATGAAGGAGTGCAAGGAAAGAGTCTTTAGAAAAGGAGGTGATAATGATTATTTTTAACTAATTTTTAAGATGTAGATGTTGGTTGCTATAAAATTTAGTTAACCATTTTTTTAACCATCTAAGAGAGGAGATATCTCCATGAATTTTCAAATACTTTTTGCGGTTGCTGTGATAGGTGTTCTAATAACAG
>PWTU01000559.1 GCA_003562775.1 Ignavibacteriales bacterium | reverse complement strand
CTGGATACCGGTATAGATGAGAATCACGAAGACCTTACGGTGTCCGGGGGCGTCACAACGGTTGATGATACGTATTGGGGAAACGATGGAAATGGACATGGTACACACGTTGCGGGAACCGTTGCGGCACTGGATAATACGATCGGTGTTGTAGGTGTTGCACCGTATGCATCTCTTTATGCTGTAAAAGTATTATCCGACGGTGGAAGCGGGAGTGTTTCGTCGGTTGTCGCCGGTATTGAATGGTCGGTATCGGAGGGTATTCCGGTTCTCAATATGAGTCTCGGTAGCAGCAGCGATTCCCAGACATTGCGCGACGCATGCGATGCCGCTTATTCGGCAGGTCACCTGCTTGTTGCATCTGCAGGGAACAGCGGTAATCCCGGTGGCCGCGGCGACAACGTCGGGTATCCGGCTAAATACGAATCGGTCATTGCCGTGGCATCGTCGACTATAAACGATACCCGCTCCAGTTTTTCGAGTACCGGTCCTGATGTAGAGCTTATTGCCCCGGGTTCAAGTATCTTAAGTACAATCCCCGGTAATGATTACGGGACGAAAAGCGGTACTTCAATGGCATCCCCTCACGTTGCAGGCGTTGCTGCGCTTGCGTGGGCTGCCAATAACTCGTTATCAAATGTCGAGGTGAGGCAGATTCTCCGGGACACTGCTGAAGATCTCGGATTATCGTCGAACCATCAGGGATACGGACTCGCCCGTGCGGACCTTGCGGTAACGGCAGCCACGGGTGCGGAACCTGCACCAACCGGCAATATTTCAGGAACAGTTACCGATAGTCATGATGGAAGTGCGATTGCCGGCGCGACCGTGAGCGTCGATGGCACAAGTTTTTCTGCAACAACCGACGGCAACGGGAATTATACTATTAGCGATATTCCGGTGGGAACCTATAACGTCACGGCATCAGCAGATGGGTATGAGTCTCAGACTAAGGAAGCTGTTGTAAACGAGAATCAGACAACAACACTTAATTTCAGTCTCGCAGCTAAAGATGATGAGACCGATCCGGAACCTGAACCGGGTACAACAGTTACAGTTTCTGCAATTACATACAGTACCTCCGGCGGTCGTTTTAATGACCGGCATCTCCATGTTACGGTTGCACTCGAAGACGACGCCGGGAATCCCGTCGCAGATGCTTCGGTGTCCATCGACCTCTACCTGGATAGCTCGGTTTACGGATCAGCTACCGGTACGACCGGATCCAACGGTACGGTTACATTCTCATTTAATAATGCACCGTCCGGGACCTATACAACGGATGTGGCTGATGTGACGGCAGATGGACTTACGTGGGATGGGGAAACACCGCCGAATAGTTTTGAAAAATAATCGGCGTTTTTAAACCAGGTTAAAAGCTGTATAATAAGGCGAGGTACTTCCTCGCCTTATTATCTTCATTTTATTGACAGAGTTTATTTTATTCGTTAACTTTATTATGCTTTGAGATTCTGATTATTCCCGTAATACGAAAATACCGCACTGCCTTCGAAAAGCACGGTCACACTGCTGTACCTAAATAAATAATCCGTTAACTTATCTACGGGAGGATCCAATGAAAAATCGCAATTACCCTATACCGGCAATTATCGGTGTAATTATAATTTTCCTTCTCGTCGGCTGTGAAGCACCGAACGACGATGCGCGATTTGAGGAAGAAATCGAGCTTCTCACACAGAACGTTCTGGAGGTATGGAATGAAGGCAACCTTGATCTGGTTGAAGATGTGTTTGCTCTCGACGCCGTTCGTCAGATAGTTGGAACCGGAGAAACCGCGACCGGCGCCGAGGCAATCAAAGAGAATGTGAATGCTATCCGCACTACCTATCCCGATTTTTTCGTTCAGGTGGAAAATATTATTGCAAAGGGTGAAACAGCGTCAATACAGTGGACGGCGAGTGGGACTAATACGGGCCCCATGAACGATATGCCCCCTACCGGCAGGGAGGTGGTATTTTCGGGTGTTTCAATAACAACCATCGTGGATGGTAAAATAGCAGAGGAGTTGGTATACTTCGACAACGCGTCGGTTCTTGAACAACTCGGCTTTACGTTTGTACCGCCTGAAATAGAGGACTAATAAAAGGTAAGATATTTGCCGGAATCCGTCCCAATATTGCTTAATAGTATTGGGACGGACAATTTACAAAAAATTTTATGCTGTAACGGGAAGATAGTAAGAAATGTTGGGAAGAACTATCTTACATTATCAAATAGTCGAAAAGCTCGGCGAAGGTGGACCTGTCCCCCGAAGCCAAATACAGACGACCAGAGGGAAGAGATGATTGGTACGACAATTTCTCATTATAAGGTTATTGATAAATTGGGCGAAGGCGGTATGGGAGTCGTTTACAAAGCCCACGACACCAAGCTCGACCGCACCGTTGCACTCAAGTTTCTGCCCTCACGTCTCGGAACGGATGAAACCGAAAAACAACGCTTCATCAACGAAGCCAAAGCAGCTTCTGCACTCGATCATTCCAATATATGCGCAATACACTCGATAGACGAAACCGACGACGGTAACCTGTTTATCGTCATGGCATACTACGAAGGTATGTCTTTGAAACAAAAAATCGAGGAGGGTCCGCTTCCGTTAAAAGATGTTGTGAACTATACGATTCAGATTGTCTCAGGTATACAGAAAGCACACGAGAAAGGTGTCATTCATCGCGATCTCAAGCCGGCAAATATTTTTATTACAATCGATGATCAGGTAAAAATTATTGACTTTGGATTAGCGAAAGCAGCTGAACAGGCCTTGCTCACAAAATCGGGTACGACACTTGGCACCGTGCCGTATATGTCACCGGAACAGGCACGTGGAGAAAAAGTAGATCATAGAACAGACATCTGGGCGCTCGGTGTAGTGATGTATGAGATGATCACGAGACAGCGGCCGTTTAAGAGTGATTATGAGATGGCACTGGTGTATTCTATTATCAAAGAAGATCCTTTACCGGTTACCGAAATTTCACCTGAGGTGCCTGGTTCGATTGACACAATCGTAATGAAATGTCTGGAGAAAGACCCGGATCACCGGTATCAACAGATGAACGACCTGATACAGGAGTTAGATCAAATCAACCAAAGCCCGGAACCGGAGAAAGAGAAGCAAAAGGACATTCCCTCGATTGCAGTTCTCCCGTTTGTAAACATGAACCGGAACGATGATACCGAGTTCTTTTGCGACGGCATAACCGAGGACATCTCGATGGCACTGACAAAACTCGACGGATTAAACGTTGCCGCCCATAACTCGTCATTTCAGTTTAAGGGCAAAACGCCGGATCTAAAGGAAGTCGGCAGAACGCTCAAGGTTAACACGGTATTAATGGGAAGTTTACGAAGTGCCGGCAACAGACTAAGATTCAACGTACAGTTAAGTGATGTCAGGGATGGTTATGTCATCTGGTCGGAACGATACGATAGGGTTATGGAGGATATTTTTGATATCCAGGATCAAATATCGCATGCAGTGGTTGATGCACTGAAAG
This sequence comes from Ignavibacteriales bacterium, assembly GCA_003562775.1. Lineage (GTDB taxonomy): Bacteria > Bacteroidota > Ignavibacteria > T3Sed10-11 > T3Sed10-11 > T3Sed10-11. The sequence continues at coordinate 1,118 of PWTU01000559.1, read as the reverse complement.
TCGAGCTTGTCGGGAATGAAAAACAAAAATTAAAAAAACGCAGCACTGAAGATATAGAAGCGTATAATCTTTATTTAAAAGGACGGTATTACTGGAATCAGCGAACACCTGAAAGTATTCGGAAAGCGAAACAGCATTTCGAACGGGCATTGACGGAGGATGAGAATTATGCACTGGCACACTCCGGCAAAGCCGATTGTTTTGCTTCAATCGGTCTTTTCGGGGTCGTCTCTCCACAAGAGGTATTGGATGAGGGGAGGACCGCAGCTTTGAAGGCAATTGAGATTGATCCGGATCTTGCTGAGGGACACACGTCGCTGGCGTTTATTGAAGCGGTATATAACTGGAAATGGCAGTTCGCGGACAGGAAATTTCAACAAGCAAAGACCCTTGACCCGAATTATGCAACGGCACCTTTCTGGCGTGCTATATTTGTGCTGTCACCGAACGGGCGGCATGATGAGGCATTAACTGAAGCACGGCTTGCGAGACGCTTGAACCCGACTGCTGCAATTATCGATAGCGGGTTGGCAATGGTTTATTTCTATGCAAATAAATTCAATGAAGCGATTCGAGCAGCAAAGCAGACGCTCGAACTCGATCCTGCTTTACTTGGTGCAAACTGGATGTTAGGCAGGGCTTTGGTGCAAACGGGTGAAGTGCAGAACGCTCTCGATGTATTCGATAAAGTGAAGGATGTAAATATGAAACAGGGAAGTATCGGATATGCATATGCCGTGGCGGGAGAAAAAGAAAAAGCATATGAAATAGTTAACAATATGGTACAAAGCGAAATACCGGATTATATTAAAGCGTACCATATTGCAATCATATATTCCGGCCTAAATGAACGGGATGAAGTCTTTCAGTGGTTGGAAAAAGCGATCGAAGAACATTGCCCGTTGCTGCTTTGGAATTGCAGAGGACCGGAATTCAACAACGTACGCAATGATAGTCGCTGGAAAAATCTGATGGATCGAATGGGATTGCCCGCTTGATAGCTCCGTCTACCGTCACCGGAGGTAAAAAATTGACTTTATGATACATTTTTATTATTTAAAACGCTGAGTGCAAAGTACCCTTTTATGCACACGCGGGTGACATTGAGCGATCGATCG
>PWTU01000396.1 GCA_003562775.1 Ignavibacteriales bacterium | reverse complement strand
GCATCGATAGATCCCGTTTCGCCGAATAATATATTGGTCAGTCCCGGTTTGGCCGGTACATCCAGTAAGGTGTGCACAGTCGGTTTCCGGATATCGGTATCGATCAACAATACCCGTTCTCCCCCCTCGGCATACGTTGCCGCAAGATTTACCGTTGTCGTGCTCTTCCCTTCTCCGGGATTCGGACTTGTTATGAGAAGCGTTCGCGATTTATTTTCACCGAGTTCAAAATTAATATTTGTACGCAACCAGCGGTACGATTCCGTTATCGGCGACATCGGGTTTGTAACGCTTATGATATGAGAATCTATCTGGCGGCTGTACAAAGACAATTTCTCCTTGCCTGATATCTGCTTAATCTCACCGTTCATATCGCCGATAATGGTCAGCAAATTATATCCTCGCTTTCGAACTTCTTCGGGATTGCTGATCTTCCCAGACAACATCTCTTTGACAAACACAAACGCGATGCCAAACCCAAGTCCGATAACGAGCGCTTGTAATAAATTCTGCTGAACATTCGGACTAACCGGCCGTGAGGGAACAAGAGCGGGATCGATAATGTCGACTATTCCGAATTCCGATTGTTCCGCGATAAGGGATTCGTTGTATTTTTGCTCGATGAAAAGATACAATTGTTCCGCGCTTTGATGTGCTCGTTGTAGACGTGCAAAATCCATATTCATACGCGGCAACTGTTCGAACTGACGATCATATTCACGTATGGTGCTCTCAGTCGCTTCTTTACGCAATTGTAATCCTTGTAATTCAACATCGCCTTCGAGCAACCGCTGCATAAGCTGACGAATGTAGCCCGCATCACCGGGGCTCAACTCGCGCATATACTCCTCTGTCCGGCGATTTAACGTTGCACGTAATGAATTTAACCGGTTATCTATTTCCCTGATACGATTCTGATATTGCTCCTGACCGACAACATCCGGATTATGTGCAACCGCCCGGTCGCGTTCAACTTCTATCTGAGCTATCTGCTCCTGCAGCATACGTATGTATGAATCGTCGGCTGAACCGAGATTCTTTGCTACTCCGGGCTCGTGTTCTTCAAGTTGATTTCTGACCAATTCAAGAGTTTTTTTTCGCGATTCAATTTCAACGGCCAATTCTTCCCGCCTTGCTTCAAGCGTCGCCATTTGATCGATTACCCGCTGCGATTCCCGGTCTACCGTTACGACACCGTGTCGTTCCATATAGTTTTGGAGACGGTTCTCCGCTTGTTTTAACTGGCTTTCACGGTCCCGCAATTGAACTTCAAGGAACTCGCGTACACTCCGCGATTGTGCACGGCTCATTTGATGGTTTCGTTCATAGTATATCTGCGCATATGTTTGAGAGATCAATGCAGCTTCTTCGGGAACACGACTGCGGGCAGTGACAAGTATTACATCTGAATCGCGCAGATGCTCAAACAATACACTCGATTGCATCCGGTTTGTTATCGAGAACAGCGAAGCAATACCGAATGCCTGTCCTTCATCATATTGAATAATGGAAGGGATAAGCATCGTTGAATCTCGATCGAGATACCTTCGCTGCAAAATCGACTCCGCAACTTTTTCGGCAAGCATTCTTGATTTTAATATCTCGATCTCGTTGCGAATATTGCGGGTTGCATTTACACCCAGCCCGGGTAGAATTGCTTGCTGCTGCCCGGCCTTGGTATTAACGAGTACGGACGTCTGCGCCTGGTAGACCGGTTCCTGTTGAAATGTATAAAATACTGCCAGGCTGAAAACGATCAGTGCGATCAGAATAATCCACCACTTGTCCCGTCGAATAACGGTAAGATATTCTTTGATATTTCGCTCTTGCAAATTTTGCGGTGGAGGATTCGGTGTATGGGGTTTCCCGTTGTTTCCTGCTATATTATCACTCATAGCATATACTCTCTCTTTAATGATTAATTATAAATTAAAACGAATAGCTCCCTGCTATCGTTCATTGCTTTGTAATCGATTTGAATTAATAGGTATAGCTCCGCCTCGTCAGTCACAATAAATGTAAACTTTAAATAAATAATTGTAATTGATACAAATCACGAACCAATTACAGGTATCAACAGACAATTTCTCTTCACTAAATATACCATATCACCGGTATCGCCCCGTTTTGCTGAATCCGGGGGAAAAACGGTAGATTTTGGCACATCCATCAATTGCAATTACTTCAATTTATGCAATGTTTTCACAATTCAAAATTAGAATTTTCTAATAATTGGGGATTTGGGTTCGAAGGAGGTCTGCATACGAGCAATTAATGACATCGAGGTCGGTAATGCCAAACTTTTCGATTAGATGCTGTAATCGTTCACTTGGGCCGTCGTGGTGATGTGTCGATACTTCGAATTCAAGAAAAGGACCCAACTGCTCGACTAAATCGATATGGATACGGCAGCCGTTCCAAATGTATACGGTACGCTGCTTTTCTACCTTTACATCGATCTCAAGCGCCTGCTCTAATATTTTGTAAAATCCACTCTCCCTGCTAAGTTCCACCAGTTCATAATTTGAAATGCGGTCGCCCCCTGTTTCAATTCTTTCGTACCAGATCAACTCCATCGCTACCCCGTCGTTCGAGTGAATCTGACGAAGCTTCAATCTACCGTGAGGAACATTATAATAGGTATCGATTTGTTCCAGTATCTCCGGTTCCGTTTCAGAAAGTTCCCGGGCGATCGTTTCGGCACGTTTGATATTGGGGTATTTCGCTTTTAGTTCAAGGTTGGTCGGCATAGGTGTATACGTTACATTATCTGGTAACTTTTAAAATTTTATACTCGAGCAACCCTGCCGGTACTTTGATTTTCACTATCTCACCTAATTCCCGGCTGAGCAACGATTTTCCGATCGGGGAGCTAACCGAAATTTTTCCCTCGTCAAAATCGGCTTCCTCGTTCGAGACCAAAGTGTATTCCATAGTCTCACCGTTACTCATATCCTCCAGCGTTACCGTGCTGAGGATATAGACTTTATCGTTCGGCAGGTCTTTGCTTTCAATAATCCGCGCTTTGGAGAGGGTCGTTTCGAGCTGCATAATTTTGCGTTCAAGGTGCTGCTGCGCCTCCTTTGCCGCATCGTATTCCGCATTTTCACTTAAGTCACCGTGCCCCCTCGCCTCGGCAATATCCTGAGCGATACGCTTGCGTCCGTTCAATTTTAATTCATGCAGTTCCTCTTCTATCTCGCGAAGACGTTCTTTGGTCAGGTATACAACTTCCGGTGAATTATTCGAGCTCATAACTACTCCTCTATCGGTACATAAAATAAAAATAAGCCCCAGCGTTCCGTGTTAACGGAAGAGAAGGGGCTTAATTATTATTATAATAATACTACTAATTTAATAAATATGATGAAAAAAGCAAGAGGTGGGAGCGATTAAATTAATTACAATGCCGAAAGGAAACCTTTTGAAAATCCGCAAGCTGTATTTTCTCCCAATCTTCAAATTTGATAAACTGGCGCCACGCCCGGTTTTCCGGCATGGGGTAGACAATGACTTTTTGTTTACATACGGCATTATAAAAAACACCACTCCAACGATCTTGCCGGTAATACCGCAGCGACTCCCGCGGTATGATAACTAAAACACCGTCTTTGACAGTCGGCTCTCCGACATAGCCACTAAATCCGTAATTTTCTGCAACCTGTTGTTTTAATATTCTTAACCGGTCTACTCTGTACTCATTTAATAATCTTTTGTTTTTTTCCTGTGCTATGACACCGGGGGAAACACCAGCGGTAACTTTTACATCGCCCGTTTCAGTGCGTTCGAAAAAATGTACCTGCACAAGATTGGGAATAAAAAGTGAGATTGTTAACAAAATTAGATATTTGCGGGATATCCGAACAAGTAGTAAGAGAATAACCAGCAACGGTGCAAGGATATAGATATACTCAAGCTCATCGGGCAGCATTACAAATCGAAGAATAAACAACAGGGACGTAATTCCAATGAGCACGGCGACCGGTTTATCCGGCCCGGTGTAACGCCGGTAATTTACAACTCCCCACAAAAGAAGTATACCAACAGCAAATATTCCGTAAAGGTTAACTATCCCTAATGCTCCCCGAATGAAACGACGTAAGTACGAATCCGGCGGCACCACATCCGCGCTAAAATACAAGCCCTCATAGATAGCATACGGCAACAAAGCAGATATGGACCAGAGCAACAAACCGATCAGTAATAGTTTACTACCAGGCCTATTGTACATCAACACAACATATGCAACGGCAGCGCTTAATAGAACGTAGTCGGGACGGGTTGAAACGGCGAAACCAAGACCAATGGCCATTAGATAAAAATTTAACGGCGCCGGTTTCGACCGGTATCGAAGATAAAACAATATTCCCGACAACGCGAAAAATATTCCCTGCCCCGTCTCCAAAACCGTATTGCCGGCTACAATCGTTACCGGCAATACGACAAACGAGAGAGTTCCGAAAAACAATTTCCCTCCATCACGTTCGATTTGAAAAAGAATCAAATAGAAAACGACGACCGATCCGAGTGAAAATGCAAGGGAATAGAACTTTGCGGCTTCAATCCCGAGGTAATGTATTATCGGATAAATAAAAACTTCATACGCAGGAAATCCCCAGCTACGACTCGGTGTGTACCCCT